>NZ_CP021358.1:1222395-1527993 GCF_002157205.1 Kushneria marisflavi
CCTGGCTGGAAACACCGCTGGACATCAGCCTTGAGCCCGAGACCTTCATGCTGCTGTTTGTGCCGCCGCTGCTGTTTGCCGATGCCTGGCAGTTTCCCCAGCGAGAACTGACCTCGCTGCGCCACCCGATCATCGCGCTGGCCGTGGGCCTGGTGCTGTTTACCGTGGTGTGCGCCGGCTTCCTGATTCACTGGCTGCTGCCCAACCTGCCGCTGGCCGTCTGTTTTGCCCTGGCCGCCATCCTCTCTCCCACTGATGCCGTAGCGGTATCTGCCATTTCCGGCCAGCTGGGCATCCCGCCGCGCCTGATGCATATTCTTGAAGGCGAGTCGTTGATGAACGATGCCTCGGCGCTGGTATCGCTCAAGTTTGCCGTGGCCGCGGCCATGACCGGCGCCTTCTCCTTTGGTCAGGTCAGCCTGCAGTTTGCCCTGATCACTTTTGTCGGCATCTCGGTCGGGATTGCGCTGGCCTTTCTCTTCTCGACCATCCGCCGCAAGCTGATCGACCGGCGCGGCACCGAGTCTTCCACCGAAATCCTGCTGGTCATGTTGACGATCCCCTTTGCGGCCTACCTGATTGCCGAGCATTTTGAAGGCTCGGGCATCATGGCGGCCGTCTCGGCCGGCCTTACCATCAACCGCACCGAACTCAAGCGCTACGCCCAGACCCGCACCCGCATGCAGATGAACCATTTCTGGGAAATTCTGACCTTTTTACTCAATGCGATGGTCTTTTTGCTGCTGGGTCTGCAGTTGCCAGACATCATTGGCGGGGCCATCGAGGTATCACTCAATAACGTGCGCAGCTTCAGTCTGCCGGAACTGGCGTTTTATGTGGTCGTGATCTCGCTGGCCCTGATGCTGCTGCGTCTTTTCTGGATCATGGGGGCGGTCTATCTGTCGAGGCTATCATCACGGCGGCGGCGCTCGGCGCATGTGCCCCTGTCCAGTCGCATCATGGCCATTGGGACGGTGGCCGGCATTCGCGGCACCATCACGCTGGCCGCTGCGCTGTCGCTGCCGCTGACGCTGCCTGGTGGCGGGGCCTTTCCCGGACGCGAGCTGGTGATCTTTCTGGCCACCGGGGTCATTCTTTTTACCCTGCTGCTGGGCAGCGTTGTTCTGCCGCTGCTTTTGCGCCGCATGGAACAGCCCGATGACAGCTGGCGCGATGAAGAGGCCCGCTCGGCGCGTCATGCCGCCTCACTTGCCGCCATCGAGGCCATCGAGAGCTGGTACAGCGACGCACAAAAGCGCCATGACACGGAGCTTGAACGCTCGGTGCTGACCGAGACCAGCGCCCGCATGATCGGCTACTACCGCAACCTGATCACCATTAATGACAAGCGTTCAAGCTCCGAACGACACGAATATGACCAGCGCTTTTCCCGAGAGATGCGTCTGGCGGCCATACGCGCCGAGCGGCGCGAATACTATCGGCTGCGCTCGACGCATCAGATCGATGATCACACCCTGCGACGGCTGGTACGCGAGCTGGACCTGGTCGAAATGGCGCTGGCTCCCGGCACCCGATAGGACGATGCTGGAGATCGGCCCGCCCCTTGTTATAAAGAGGCAAGGCTGTATTGTCTGAGATGTGCTCTTCACAACAAGGATAAAGACTCATGAGCCAGACCTCTTCCTTAAAAAGTGATGATCAACACTCGAGTGCACTGCTGCGCACCCTGCTGATGCTGGATCGCGGACTGGGCCTGATCGAAAAAACCATCGTTGCCGGCAGCATTCTCGTCATGGCGCTTTTGATGAGCGCTCATGTCGTGGGCAACATTGTCCTTGGTCAGGGCATCACCGGTACTTATGAAATGACCGAGATGCTGATCGTGATCATTACCTTTGTCGGTGTCGGCTATGCCGCCCGTCACGCCCGACACATCAGCATGTCAGCGTTTTATGAACAGCTCAGTGGCCAGCGCCGCAAGGCCCTTCTGATACTGATCTGTCTGGGAACGGCGCTTTTGATGTTCTACTTCAGCTACAAATCCATCGAGTATGTCATCACCATCCATGACCGCGGCCGTACCAGCGCCTCACTGCAGATGCCGCTGTGGATCGTTTATCTCGCCCTCCCCATCGGTTTTGCGCTCGCCGGCATTCAATATGTCCTGACAGTCATTCGTAACCTGACCACCCCCGGCATCTGGCGCTCTCTTACGGAACAGGAGGGTTACAACGATGCGCCGCTGCCCGACAGCGAAAACGAGGGTGCCGACACGACTCGCGATTGATCACCATCTATATGGCGCTTGCAACCACAAACTGATGACAACAATGCAAGGGGAAGGATCATGCTGATAGGGCTTGGTGTGCTCATGCTCGTGCTGCTGCTGTTGGGGTTTCCCATGATGGTCCCCCTGGCGGCCGGCACGCTTTACATGATGTTTACCGGAATGACCTTTTTTGGCCCAGACCAGGCGGTCAGCTGGATGATCAATGGGGTCGGCAGCTGGGTACTGGCCGCCGTGCCCATGTTCATTTTTGCCGCGGATATTTTGACCAAGGGCCACACCGCCAATCGACTGCTGGATGTGGTCGATGTCTTTACGCGCCACCTGCGTGGCGGTCTTCCCATCACTACTGCCGCATCCTGTGCCCTGTTTGGGGCCGTTTCAGGCTCCACTCAGGCCACCGTCGTAGCCATGGGCGGACCGATGCGCCCTCGCCTGCTTCAGAAAGGATATTCCGACGCTTTTACGCTGGCTCTGATCATCAATGCCAGTGATGTGGCCCTGCTGATTCCGCCCAGCATCGGCTTCATTATCTATGGCGTGGCGATGCAGACCTCGATCGGTGATCTCTTTCTGGCCGGCATCCTGCCGGGGCTTTTGATCATGGTCATGTTTTCGCTCTACTGCTGGATCGATTCTCGTCTAAAGGGCATTGAACCCGACCCGAAGGCCTCATGGCGTGAACGAGGACGTGCGCTTCGTCGCGTCATCCTCCCGCTGGGCTTTCCGATACTGGTGGTGGGCGGAATCTATGGAGGATTTTTCAGCGCCGTTGAAGCCTCGGCCGTGGCGGTGGCCTATGCCCTGCTGCTGGAAGTGGTGATCTATCGACAGGTCAGGATTCGTGAGCTTGGCAGTCTGGCGCTCTCGACCGGCATGATTACCGCTGTGGTCTTCATTCTGGTGGCGATCGGTGCGGCCTTTTCTCAGGCACTGGCAACGGCGGGCGTTCCCCAGCAGATTCTGGGACCAATCATCGAGAGCATCGGAGACAGTCAGTTTCTGGCGCTGCTTCTGATTGCCGTGGCCTTCTTTATTGGCTGCATGTTTGTCGACCCCATTGTGGTCATCCTGATTCTGGTGCCCATTTTCAAACCGCTGGTGCAGTCGACCGGGCTGGACCCGGTGCATGTCGGGGTCATCGTGACGCTTCAGGCGGCTATCGGTTCGGCCACACCTCCCTTTGGCTGCGATATCTTTACGGCCATCGCCGTCTTTCGTCGCCCCTATCTGGAGGTCATTCGAGGCACGCCACCCTTTATTCTCGTCCTGTTGCTGGCCACGCTGATTCTGATCGTCTTTCCACAGATCTCGCTGCTGCTGCCCTCGCTCGGCGGTGACTGAACACGCGACTGACGCCGGATAATGATCCTGTCCGGCACTCCATGAAAAACGCCCGCAGGCGATTGCCTGCGGGCGTTGTCATTTCAACATGAGTCTGGGCTGGCTCAGGAGGACTGATGACCGCTGTCATTGTCGCTGGAGCCGGATTTGCTCTCCTCGACCTGTTTGAGCAGGATATCCAGGGCCTGCTTGCCACGCTCACCGACCATGTCGACATAGACCTGCCGAACCGGGCGGGCCAGCTCACGGAAGCGACTGCGCTCTTGCTCATCAAGGTGAATGATCTTGATGTCGCTGTTGTCCTTGATGGTCTCAAGACGCTCGGCGTTGAACTGCGTCTGGATGTCGTTTCCCTTTTGGACCATTTCATCCAGCGTGGACTGCAGCATTTCCTGCTGATCGTCAGGCAGCGCTTCGTACCAGTCCTGATTGGCGATCAGATTGCCGATAAACTGTGCCTGCTCGGCAAAGATCATATAGTCCTGCACTTCATAAAAGCCCATGTTTTCATGAGCAAAGACCGGCTGGATATTGCCTTCGGCCTGACCCTGTTGTAGGGCGCTATAGAGCTCGCCGTAGGCGATGGTAATGGGCGCGGCGCCATAGGCCTGATAGGTGGCGCGCAGCAGGCTGTTGTCCATGACGCGAATCTGCAGGCCCTTCATGTCCTCGGGCGTACGAATTTCCTTGTTGGCGGTCCATACCTGGAAGCCTTCAGGTACGGCGGCCAGCGGCACCAGTCCTCGACTGCGAAACGATTGCTGCCACGCATCGCTTTGCATGAAGGCATCAGAATTGAGTATCTCGGCGGTTTCCAGCTGATCGTTGGGCATCACGTAGTTGAGGCTCATCAACTGACTTTCCGGTACTGTGCCGCCCAGAAAACCCGAGCCGAAGGAGATGGGGATGGCACCACTTTGCAACGCGTCATACAACGCCGAGTAATTGGACCCCCAGACCCCGTAGGGAAGGATCTGGACAGTGATGTCTCCGTCACTTTTTTCTTCGATCAGATCCTTGAAGGCTTCTGCATAGGCGTACTGGACACTCCCTTCAGTCTCCTCAAGGCCAAAGCGCCAGGTATCGGCAAGCGCAGAAGTTGCTGCACCCATCATCGAGAGGGCAAACACTCCGGTCACGACATTACGAATCTGCATACGGATACCTTTAGTAGTTGTTTATCCGATTTCAGAACAGGACAGCGGTATCTCCCTGTCAAATCGAGTAACAGGAATTGATACCTATCTGTCGAAGGAAACTTACTGTATCACAGCTTTGAGCTTCCTTTTTTTGACCACCCGGGCTCGCCCATGACCTGACGTGTCATGCTGTCGGTTCTCCTTGTTGCTTCATGAAATACGATATGCTGCCCAGCCTCGTCACTCATGACGCCTCTTTAGTCCAATAGATAATCTGACCCCATGGATGCCGTCTTTCTTGTATTGATACTGCTGCTGATCGCCTCTGCTACCGGTGTCGCGGCCCGTTTCCTGCCTGCACTGCCTACCCCGCTGGTGCAGATTGCCTTTGGCGTGCTGCTGGCCCTGCCGGGCATCGGCTTGAATGTGGAGCTCGAACCCGAGCTCTTTTTGCTGGTGTTTATTGCCCCGCTGCTGTTTGCCGATGCCAGACGCTTTCCCCAGCGCGAATTCATGGTGCTGCGCGGGCCGATTCTGGCACTGGCGCTGGGGCTGGTGCTCTTTACCGTACTGGGCGTGGGGGCCTTCATCCACTGGCTGTTTCCGGCATTGGCCCTGCCGGTCTGCTTTGCCCTTGCTGCCATTCTCTCACCGACCGATGCGGTGGCAGTCTCGGCCATTTCGGGGCGTCTGCCGGTGCCACCACGACTGATGCGCATTCTGGAAGGCGAATCGCTGATGAACGATGCCTCGGGTCTGGTGGCCTTCAAGTTTGCGGTCGCCGCCGCACTGACCGGCACCTTTTCGGTGACGCAGGCCACGCTGGGCTTTTTCATCATCTCCATCGGCGGGCTTTTTGTCGGTGCGCTGATGGCGCTGGTCTTCAACGTGATCCGCACGCGACTGATCGAGCGTCATCTGGGTGAAGGCTCGACCATTCAGATCCTGCTGCTTCTGCTGCTTCTGCCCTTTGCCGCCTATCTGCTGGCCGAGCATTTCGGCATGTCCGGCATTCTGGCCGCCGTGGCGGCCGGCATGGTCATCAACCGCACGGATCTGAAACGCGAAAGCCAGGTCAACATGCGTATGCAGACCAAAAGCGTCTGGGAGATGCTGGAGTTCACGCTCAACGCCCTGGTTTTTCTGCTCTTGGGTTTTCAGCTGCCGGATATCGTGGGCGGGGCGCTTGATCACTCGCTGCATGACGTGGGCAACTACGAATTTCTGCGCCTTCTGGGCTACGTGGCCGTCATCTCGATCGCGCTGCTGCTGTCGCGGTTTGTCTGGATTCTAAGCGCCACCTGGCTTCAGCGGCGTTTTTCAAAGGAGCGGCGCGCCGCCATCTCGATGCGGGTGATGCTGGCGGCAACGCTTGCCGGCATTCGCGGTACCATCACACTGGCCGCGGCACTGTCACTGCCACAGCTGATGAATGACGGCACGCCCTTTCCGGCGCGCGAACTGCTGATCTTTCTGGCCACCGGCGTGATCATGTTCACCCTGATCACCGGCAGTATCGGCCTGCCGCTGGTGTTGAAAAACCTCGACCTGCCCCGCGACACCCATGAGTTTGAAGAGGAACGCCGCGCCCGGATCGCCGCAGCCGAAGCCGCCATCCGGCGCATCGAGGACTTCCACCATCAGCGGGCGGAAACCTTTACCCGGGAACATCACAGTGAAGAGTTCATCATTGCCTTCAACGACATCAGATCACAGCTGATGACCTGGTATCGGCAGCGTCTTGAGCTGGGCGACACCACCGTTCCCACGCCAAGACTTGAAGCAATTCGTTCGCTGGAGCGGGAAACCCGGGTCGAAGCGCTACGCGCCGAGCGCCGCGAGTACTATCGTCTGCGCGGCAAGCATCACATCAACGATGACGTGCTGCGAAAGCTGGTGCGGGAGGTGGATCTGGCCGAAACGGCACTGACCGGCGATACCGGCCACGCCCATCACTGAGCGTTGTCCGCTCCGGTATTTGTGCGAGGCGGGGTGTCATGAACGAACGTGTCGATATCATCAAGGACCGGCCCCAGCCAGCGCAGGGGCCAGGCCAGTGAGGCAATCAGCGTCACGTGGCTGGTGCGATCGGCGTAATCTTCGGTCACCGCGACCCCATGGGCACGCAGGGCGCGGGCCATGCCGGCCGTATTGCGAATCGGATTGACCGTGGTATCGCGGTGCGAGGCCATCAAAAGTGCTGGCGGTGATCGATCACTCACGTGGTTGATGGGCTGGGTGTCACTGGAAGTATGTGGCCAATCGAAGACCGGACGGGCATCTTCATTGGTGATCGGGAGAAAGTCATAGGGCCCGGCCAGACCGATCCAGCCGGCCAGAATGTCGGGTGACAGCGACTGCGCCGCCAGCCAGCGCGGGTCCAGTGCGACCATGGCGGCGTTATAGGCCCCGGCACTGTGTCCCATGACGAAAAGTCGGTGCGGGTCACCGCCATACTGGTCAATATGGCGATGGCTCCAGGCCAGCACCCTGGCGCTGTCCTCGACAAAGTCCGGATATCGCACCTCGGGATAAAGCCGGTAGTCGGCCACAACGGTCACGATACCGCGTGACGCCAGCGCCCGACCCACAAAGCGGTAGTCCTGACGCTCACCTTCTCGCCATGTCCCGCCATAAAGAAACACCACCACCGGGGCATGGCCATCGGCGCCCTGTGGACGGTAGATGTCCAGACGCTGGCGCGGCAGTTCACCGTAGGCGATCGAATCGAACGCTTGCGTCTGCCCCGCAGGCGTCAGAGCGTTGATGACCTCCACGCCCGAACAGCCGGCCAGTAGCGGCATCCACAGCAGCAGCCACCACCAGCGCCATGTCAGTCGGCATTGATTGCTTATCATCAGGGTTGTCGTGCCACCTCATAAAACCGTTGCAGCGTCTCTTCGGAAGCCGAGCGAGTACGCCGTGAGACCGCGACAAACAGCGGCAGGTTGAGCAAAAGCCCCCAGAAACCGGCATGTACACCCAGCGGATTGGGCCAGATCACTGTCAGGGCAAACGTCACTGCAAACCCGGCCAGAAGGCCTGCCATGACCCCGCTGCGGGTTGCACCGAACCAGAAGAACATGCCAATAAACGCCGGCAGCACCTGAGCAGCAAAGCCCAGCCCGACCAGCAGGATCATCACCAGATTGCCGGGTTCGCTGATGGCGAGCACTGCCACCAGCGCCAGCACCGGAAAAAGCATCCAGCGCGCCAGACGCGCGGTGAAATCATCATCAAGCCGCAGCGTCGGCTGAATGACATCCCGGGTGATCGACAGTGCCACCGAATGAACGAAGGGCTCACAGGAAGACATCGCCGCCGCCAGCGTACCCGCCCCCAGAAGCCCGGTCAGCCAGGCCGGCATGGTCTGCATCGCCATCTCGAGCGCCACGGTATCGGCGCGCGACAGCTCTGGCAGCGTAAAGATGCCAATAAAGCCCACCACCACCATGGGCAGAATGACCACATAGTAGGTGGGCAGCCAGGTCGCCGAGCGGCGGATGGTCTCGCGCGAACGCGCGCTCATCCACTGCGTCCAGACCGGCGGCAGAAAGGAGAGCATCGACACGATGATCGACGTTGTCCAGAAGGCAAACCCCATGTTGCCACTGGCGCCCGGCAGGGTCATGAACTCGGGCCGTTCGGCAGCCAGGCGTTCGAAAAGGGGCGCACTTGTCCAGCCACCGGTGAAGTCATGCACGGCCCATAGCCCCACCAGCCAGGCCACGAACAGCATAAGGCCTCCCTGAAAGGCATTGGTCATGCCGATGGCGCGCTGACCGCTGATGTAGAGATAGCTCCCCATCACGCACAGCACCATGAGTACACCGGCCCATACCGGAATCATGCCGCCACTCATGACGCTCAGGATGTAGGCCGCCCCCATGGTTTGAAGCACCGCATAGGCCAGTGTACCGATCGCCATGACCAGTGATGCCAGCGCCCCCAGTGCCGTGCTTTCAAAACGATCACGAATGGCACTGGCCTGGGTCACATGACCAAAGCGCGCCCCCAGCGTCCATACCCTGGGTCCAAAATACCAGGCGACCACGGCCAGATAGGAGAGATAAATCACCACATAAAAGACCGCCACACCCCGCGAGAAGGCCCAGCCTGGCGCGCCCATGAAGGTATAGGCGCTGACGCTACCGGCCCCGATCAACAGATAGAGCATCATGCCATTCATGCTGCGCCCGGCCACGCCCCACTGCTCAAGCGCCGTCATGGCATGTCCACCACGTGCGCGAATGCCAATCCAAAGGGCCAGTGCTATATATAAAAGCGTCAACCACAGCGGCGTCATGTCCGTCATGGTTCCCGGGGCTCCTCTGATGACTGATAATGCGTGTCCCGGGTCGTCTCGCGCCCTGACAGTCGATTGCCCAGCGCCATGAGTGCGACGCTTGCAAAAACAATGACATAGCTCCAGAGCGCCAGCAGCGGCAGACCGGCCACCACCACGGGCCGGTTGAACAGCATGATCACCGGCCAGCAGCCGGCCGCCAGAAGCAGCAAAAACGCCACCAACAGCCACCGCGCGCGACGGCTGCGGGGCATGATGAGCCTTTGACGCAATGTTTTGCCGTCCTGGCCGATATTATGATCTGTCATATCCCGTCCTGATTTGACGACCCATGGTGCGGGCCATGTCAACCCGAAAAAGAGGCGAAGGATAACAGTGTGATGCCACAGCATGTAACAATCATCACTTCGATCACATCTTTGCGCTCACACCAGGGTATGCTTGCGACCTATAACCCTTATGTGCCGATGTTCTCATCAAACCGAACGCCTACCCGGGACAGGTAGCATGATCAACGCAACAGGAGTTTCAATGCGACACGCATTCAGGCCAACGCTCACAACGCTGGCACTGGCCACCCTGATGGCAGGATGCGCCAGTTCCGGGTCTTCATCTTCAGGCTATTACGCCACGGCGCTGACCAACATCAGCGGTGCCAAGGTCAATCTGACCGGCAACCGGCTTGATGCCTGGGTCGGCTGCAACCATCTGAGCGCCAACGCTCGTCCGGAAAACGCCACACTCGAAGTCGGCGAGATTGCTTCGACCCGAATGGCCTGCCAGCCCGGAGACGATCGTCGCGAGCAGGTGCTTGCCGAATTCCTCAAGCGAGGACCCAAGCTCGACAAGACCGGCGACATGTGGCTTTTGCGCGATAACGTTCACGCCGTGGTGGTGCATACCAATTCCGATCCACAACTGACGCATGCCAGCTTTGGTCCGAACCCGGCCGGGCGCAGTGCGGATGCCAGCGCAACGGAAAGCGCTCTGGCCATGGATCGCGCCATCGAACGCGAAACCCGTGAACAGGCTGTCAGCCAGCCGGCCAGTGTGCAGCAGCCCAAAGTCGCTGCCGCCCGCGTCGCTGAGCCGTCCATCGAGCCGGCGACTGCCGCACCCGAGCAGCCACAGGCACAGGCACAGGCACGTACTGTCGCCTCAAGGCCTGCCGAACCGGTCACCGAACGTGCGCCCATCGGCATGCACAATGAGCTGCGTACCGGTAACACCGTCGCCCCGGCACCGGTTCGCACGGTCGCTCAGGCGCCTGCCGTTGAACCAGTCAATACCGCCCCCGAGCGCGCCCCCATTGGCGTGAGCAACGAGATTCTTACTGGCGACACTGTTGCCCCTGCGCCGGTACGCACGGTCGCTCAGGCGCCTGCCGTTGAACCAGTCAATACCGCTCCCGAGCGCGCCCCCATCGGCGTGAGCAACGAGATTCTTACTGGCGACACTGTTGCCCCTGCTCCGGTACGCACGGTCGCTCAGACGCCCGCCGTCGAGCCGATCAATACCGCCTCCGAGCGTGCACCCATCGGTGTGAGCAACGAGATTCGCACCGGCGACACCATCGCCCCTGCCCCGGCACGCACGATCGCCCAGGCCCCTGCCGCCGAGCCGATCAATACCGCGTCCGAGCGGGCGCCTGTCGCGTTGAATGAAGAGATCCATACCGGCAATATCGTTGCCAGCACGGCACCGGCTGCGGTTCAGCAGGCCCCTGCAAAGAGCGCCCCGGTCCAGGTTGCCCAGAGCCGTCCAGCGCCGCGCGCGGCCACCACCATGGCACCGGCCCCGCAGGAAGTCGTTCAGGCTTCTCGTCTGGAGCAGGTAGAGACACCGACGCTGGCACAGCAGTCGCCGCGTCTTGATCTGTGGCAGCAGATGGGTGCCGACAGCTGGCAGCTGGCGCCCCAGCACAGCCCGCAGGACAATGCGCCCTGGCAGCCGGCCGTTGAAACCTCGCGTCTTGCCTGGTTTGCCAGCCTGCTCAAGAGCGATACCACAAACCAGCTGCCTGACATGACCGTGACCGCTCCGCGCGAGATTCGCTCCTATGCGGTCAGAGAGAGCAATCAGTGGGTGCTGTACTCGGGTGAGCCGATCAACCAGGCCCAGGAAAAGGTCCTGTCCGACGAGCAGCATCAGAAGAAGGCAGCGCCTGAACTGACCGATCGTGAAGTCATCAAGGACAAGAGCATCATCACGACCTCGCGTCTGGATGAAAGCGCTCTGGAACGTGGTGTCCGCGCCACCACCTCGCGTGCCCTGAGCTGGCTGAGCGCTCGCTGGCAGGCCTGATCCTCCGATTAACCCGCCGCTCGACATCCGGCCGACAGTCTCTACACTGTCGGCCGGTCTTTTTTTGATCCATACCACTGTCGTTGGCATCGCCCCTGCCACCACGGCATCGATCAGCGCACTACCCAAGGCTTGACCCATGACTCCTGATTTCATCTGCCCCTGCTGCAGCGGGCATGACTATGACCATTGCTGCGGTCCGCTTCACCGTGAACAGGACATCGCTGCCACCCCCGAAGCCCTCATGCGATCGCGCTACAGCGCGTTCGCTTTGGGCGGGCTGGGCGAGTATCTGTTCAGAACCTGGGCGGAGAACGCCCCGGGACGACCACCACAGGACGCTGCCATGCTTAATGTGCGCACCGTCGACTGGCAACGTCTGGAGATCGTGCAAACGAGTACCCACGGCGCCCAGGGCATGGTGGAATTCAAGGCGTGGTACAAGGAAGACGGCCAGGAACACGTGCTGCACGAGCGCTCGCGGTTTCGCCGCAGTGGCGGGCAGTGGCGCTATGTCGATGGGGTTATCGACCCGCCCGCCATGGCTCGCGCCGGACGTAATGATCCCTGCCCATGCGGCAGTGGCAGGAAATACAAGAAGTGCTGTGCCAACCGATAGCGCTGGCAAAAGCGGGCATTGTTTCCCAGACTTGAAGCCCTTGTAACGCCTATTATTGATAATTTGGAGTTGGCTTGGACCATCCCAGTGGCAACATTCAGCGTCTCGTGACCATCGCAGCCCGATGTGGCTATACCGCCAAGGGCATGATTTATATCACCATCGGCTGGCTCTCCATGATGGCAGTGCTCGGCATGGGCGGTAGTAATGGGGGGTCCTCGGAAGCCATCGGCGAACTGGCCTCCCAGCCTTTCGGTGGCGTGCTCATTACTCTGCTGGCCATCGGGCTATTTGGTTATACCGCCTGGCGCCTGGTGCAGGCCATCTTTGATGCCGAACAAAAGGGTCGCGACTGGAAAGGCATCCTGACCCGGCTCGGTTATGTCCTCAGCGGACTGATTTACGCCGGCATCGCCATCAACTGCGTCGAACTGCTGCTCCATAGCGGCGGCAGCTCGGGCTCTACCTCAAGCCATACGCGCGAGGTCATGTCGCATCCCGGCGGAATTGTCGCCATCTTTCTGGTCGGACTCGGCTTTCTTGGTGTGGGGCTTCGCCAGATATGGCGCGGCTGGCATCACAGCTATGAAAAGAACTGGCACCTGAATGAAATGACCCGAACGCAACGTTTGATTGCGGCCAACGTTTCCCGCGTTGGGCTGACCGCACGCGGCATCGTGTTCATGATCATCGCCCTGTTTTTGTGCCTGTCGGCCATCCATACCAACCCGGACAACGCTCGTGGCCTGGGCGGTGCCCTGCGCGCCGTGGCCGAACAACCCTTCGGGCCGTGGCTTCTGGGTCTGGTATCGATCGGTCTGATGGCCTATGGCTGCTACTGCCTGGTCAACGCCCGCTTTCGCAACGTGAACGCCTGATCAAAAAAGCCCGACACCCGGACTCACTTATATGGTGGCCAGTCTCTTTCAGGGCCTTAAAGACCCTGAAAGACCTCCATGACCAGACGAACGTTGAGCACCAGGATCAGTCCCGCAATGGCCCAGGTCAGCGTTTTGATTTTCCAGCCGATCGCCAGTTCTCCCATCCAGTCGCGACGCGAGACAAAACGGATCAGCGGAATGATCGCAAAGGGCAGCTGCAGTGACAGTACGACCTGACTCAACACCAAAAGCCGCCCTACTCCCTGATCGCCATAAACCTGAGTCACATACAGCACCGGCAGGATCGCGAGCCCTCGAGTGATCAGCCGCCGCACCCAGGGTTTCATGCGCAGCTGTAAAAATCCTTCCATCACGATCTGACCGGCCAGTGTTGCCGTGACGGTTGAATTGAGCCCCGATGCCAGAAGCGCCACTCCGAAAAGCGTGGCGGCAATGCCGGCCCCCAGTAGCGGACTCAAAAGTCCATAGGCTTCCTCGATCTCGACCACCGTTCGGCCGGCGCTGTGAAAAACCGCAGCCGCCAGAATCAGGATGCCAGCGTTGACGAAAAGGGCCAGCGACAGGGCAATCGTGCTGTCGAGCGTGGCGAAGCGCAGCGCCTCACGCTTGCCACGCGCGTGCTGTTCGAAGTCGCGGGTCTTCACCAGCGCCGAATGCAGATACAGGTTATGCGGCATGACGGTGGCACCGATAATGCCAATGGCAATGTAGAGCATCTGCGGGTTGGTCACGATCGCGGGATCAGGGCTCAAAAAGCCGTCGGCAATGCCGGCAAGCGAGGGCTGTGCCAGCGCAAGCTCGATCACGAAACAGCCGAAGATCATCGCCATCAGCGACATCACGAAAGCTTCCAGCCAGCGAAAGCCGCGTCGCATCAGCATCAGGAGCACCACCGTATCCACGATGGTGATTACCGCGCCCCAGGCCAGCGGAATACCGAATAAAAGCTTGAGCGCCACAGCAGTGCCGATCACCTCGGCCAGATCCGTGGCAATAATCGCCAACTCACACAGCGCCCAGAGCCCGATGTTGACCGGTTTCGAATAGTGCTCCCGACAGCACTGCGCCAGGTCGCGGCCGCTGGCGATGCCCAGCCGCGCGCACAGCGATTGCAGCAGCACGGCCATCAGATTGGACAGCAGGATGACGCACAAAAGCGTATAGCCAAAGCGTGACCCGCCCTCCAGCGAGGTCGCCCAGTTGCCCGGATCGATATAGCCCACCGAGACCATGGCGCCCGGCCCCAAAAAAGCGAGAAAGCGTCGAAAGGCACTGCCACCACGGGGGACACTGATGCTGCCGGGCACGATATCGGTACCCAGCAGCGACGCCGGCTGTTCGGGTCTTGCGCTCATGAGGATTCCTTCGTTGAAGCAGGCCTTAACGACACTAGGGTAATACAATTATACCGTGGTTAAAAAGAGAGAACTGGACGTCTTTTCATGGGCCATCTTCGCGAAGCCTATCCTTCAGAGGCGGGCCGTTTGAGGGCTTCGACCCAGGCAGACATGCGTGCAAAATGGCTGCCCTGCCAATAAACATGGCGGCATTTGGCGCATCGGTAGAAATCATCGTAGTAATGGAGGGTACGCGCTTTCAGAAGTGGCGCGACCGAGGCCTTGTCCACCTTCATCAAAAGACCATTACAGCGCGCGCAGCGCTTGAAGGCGGCAATCTCGTCATGCAGCTCAAAGCGTTGGCAGATCTCTTCGACCTGCCTTGATGGATCCGTGGCACGCACAAAATAGCCATGCGCGATCTGGCGGCGATACAACAGGCGCCGGTCCCGGGTGAGCAGAATACGCTTTTGTGCCGACGACGTATCGGCAAGCTCTTCATCCTCGAAATCATTGCGCCAGCAGACGTCAAATCCCAGCAGGCGCAGATAGCGTGCCAGCCGGCCCAGGTGAACATCGAGCACGAATCGGGCCGGACGCGGGCGCGGCGGCTGCAGGGCATGACCGCCCGGCCATCCGCCTGAGACACCGGCCGGCCAGGCCCTGATCAGGTGATGATCACTTTCCGACGACTCGATCAGCGTCTCGAACGCGGCCGGGACATCATTGAGCGTCAGCGCAGCGACTTCGGTATGCGGCACACCGAATGATTCCACCAGATCCTTGAGCGAGGTGCGCCTTGAGGTGCGTTGCGTGGCGGGCTGCCCTCGCCCGGCAGGCGGCAGAAAGTCATCGAGACAGCCGTGAAACAGTACCTGTACACCCATCGCCAGCACTCTCGACATTCAGAATGTTTTGAACGCCCAAGTGTGGTGCCCTGCCGTACGAATGTCACACCGCCGGCCCCTCTTTATCGCTGTCTTGTTGTAACACCTGGTAGCAACGAGGCTTCAATCCGACACATCAATGTGGCGCATGGATGCCGCAATGACACGCCTGTATCAGCCCTCCAAGTAGCGCGCGCGCAGATGACGACGGTAGTACTCGGGATTGAGCGCTTCCCCGGTCGCGCGCGTGATCAGTTCAGGCGTTTCGAGCAGACTGCCCTGCTGCCAGATATGGGTTCTGAGCCATTCAAGCAGCAGACTCGGGTCACCCTCGGCGATGCGCGCATCGAGCTGCGGCTCGGCCTGACGCGCCGCCGCCATCAGCTGGGCAGCCAGCATGGCGCCGAGGCTATAAGTGGGGAAATAGCCAAACGAGCCGTCGGTCCAGTGAATATCCTGCAGACAGCCATCGCGATAGTTACCGCGGGTATCCAGCCCCAGCAGGTGCTGCATGGCCTCATCCCAGCGTGTCGGAATGTCCTCGACTTCGATCTCGCCCTCGATCAGGGCGCGCTCGATGTCATAGCGCAGCAGAATGTGCGCCGGGTAGCTGACCTCGTCGGCATCCACCCGGATCAGGCCGGGCCTGACCTGCTGTGACAGGCGAACCAGATTGTCTGCGTCAAACGCCGGCTGATCGCCCAGCGCCTCGATCAGCCACGGCCTGAGCTGTCGAACAAACGCCGCGCTGCGCCCAAGCTGCATCTCGAAGCTGAGACTCTGGGATTCATGTACCGCCATCGAGCGGGCACGGCCGGCCGGCTGACGACGCCATGCCTCGGGAAGGTTCTGCTCATAGCGGGCATGTCCGGTCTCGTGAATGATGCCCATCAGCGCTGTCAGGCATTCATCGCTGCGATAGCGGGTGGTCAGGCGAACATCATCCGGCACGCCGCCACAGAAGGGATGCAGACTGACATCCAGTCGACCATGCTCGAAATCAAACCCCAGCCAGCGCATGACACGCTCGCCCAAACGGCGCTGATCAGCCTCTCCAAAGGGCCCCTGAGGCAGAACGGGATCCTGCCCGCGTTGACGCTCGACGGCCTCACTCAGCAACCCCGGCAACCACTGGCGCAGATCGTTGAAAATGTCATCCAGTGCCTCAAGCGTCAGACCCGGCTCGAATTTCTGCAGCAGCGCCTCGTAGCGACTGCAGCCTGCCGCTTCGGCGCGGATACGTGCCTCCTCGCGAGACAGGCGTACCACCTCCCGAAACGTGGGCAAAAAACCTTCCCAGTCATTGTTGGGTCGACAGGTTCGCCAGGCCTTTTCACAGCGGGCCCCGGCCAGCGACTGCGCCTCAACCAGTGATGGCGGCATGATGGTGGCGTCCTCCACTTCACGCCGGATTTCACGCAGATTGGCCTGCTGCGCCTCATTCAGCGATGAGGGCTCGACGGCTGCAAGCAGCCGACGGGTCTCCGGCGCAGTCAGCGTTTCATGCATCAACACGCTCAGCTCCGCCATCGCTTCGGCGCGGGCCTCATTGCCCCCGGTAGGCATCATGGTCAGTTGATCCCAGCCGGCCATCGCGCCCAGATGCGCGTAGCGGTGCAGCCGAGTGAAACGGCCCTCAAGCTGCTGATAGGTCGTATCGGTCATGAAGCACTCCTTGAATCAAAAAGACGATGCCGGGCTCAGGGTAAAGCCATCACGTGGAAAATGGAGGCGTACAGGCCCCAGGACGCGACCCTCGAACGTGGCCTCACGCTCGAGCGTGAGCGCCTCTCGACTGATATGCACCAGCCGGCCATGAACGCGGTCAACGCCGTAATCCACGGCACCAACGGTCACTTCATCGCCCGGGGCCATGTTGAGGCTGTCATCAAACTCGTCTGCCAGCGGCTGCCAGTGATCGCAGGCGGCAGCAATCTCGTGCGCCTGAGCCTCGCTTGCGTCGTGACGCCTGCCGTGGCCGATGGCGCCAAGGCGCTCAAACCAGGCCATCAGATGGGGATAGTCCTGCGTGATGCCACGCACGCCGGGGTTATTTCTCACATACCAGATCGGATGATAGAGCGAGAAGTCAGCCAGCGTCGGATGCTCACCCAGCACGAACGGCTGATGGGCCAGCTGGGCATCAAGCATTTCAAGCGTCGATGTCCAGACGGCGCGCGAGAACTGATCATCGGGCCTTGAGACATTGCCGCCGCTGAAGAGCTCGGCGCGATCGGCCTGGAAACGCGCCAGTCCTTCCTCGCCGAGCTGATCTACCAGCACCGCCCGCCCTTCGGGACGAAAGAGAATCGGAATGGCCGCCAGAAAGAGACGATCTCCCATTTCCTCCAGCGCCCTGACACTGGCCGCCTGACCCGGCGGTACCAGCGTGGACTTCCCTGACAGCCGCTCGATGACACGCACAATCAGTGCGGTGTCGCAGTAGATATCGCGACCCATCTGCAGCGCCGGCGTCTTGCGGTAGCCGCCGGTCAGCGCCGTGAAATGCGGTTTGGGCATCATGCGGGGGATACGCACCGAGCCCCACGCCAGATCGCAATGCCCCAGCAGCAGGCGTACTTTCTCGGAAAACGGTGAGGGATCGAAATGATGAAGCAGTACGGATGTCATGAGAACTCCTGGCAGCATTTCAACGATTGGTAGCGCGGATCGATATCCAGATGGGGACTGATAAATCGAGCCATCAGCGCCTGTTCGATACCGATCCGTACCTCGATGCCTGCACGACGCATCATCTCGATGCCGCGTCCCTGGTTGAGCGGGTGCGGATCAATCATGGCGACATTGACACGCCGAATGCCGAAGTCAATCAGCGCCTGCGCGCAGGAGGGCGTGCGCCCGTGAAAGGAACACGGCTCCAGCGTCACAAAGGCCTCGAGATCGCTGGCCGTTGCAAGCTGCGACAGGGCATGCGCTTCGGCATGACAATGACCCGGCGGCTGGGTATGGCCCCGGGCCACGATGGTGCCGCGACTCACCAGCACACATCCCACGGGTGGATTGGGCAGGCAGTGCGGCAGCGCCAGACGTGATGCGGCCAGCGCCTGGCGCATGAAAAAGGCAGACGGGTCGAGCGTCTTCATTGAACGGGTCCCCTGCAGACAACCGACAGCACGTCCGGCGTGCTGTCGGTCAGAGGCGAAGGCTATCGCAAGGCATGTTTGGCGAGAGGCCTACATCGAGGCAAACGCGGCCACATCATAGGCTTGAACCGGATCATGCTGCTCGCGCCAGGTCACCAGCTCGGCGATCGAGACCATCGGATAGTCCCGCTCGCGCGCGAAGGCTTCCAGCGCCTCACCGCGCATCATGGTGCCGTCATCGTTCATCAGCTCGCAGAGCACACCTGAGGCGCCATGGCCGGACAGACGCACCAGATCGATCGTGGCTTCGGTATGGCCACGGCGCGTCAGCACACCACCGTCACGGGCACGCAGCGGAAAAATGTGCCCCGGGCGAACGAGATCATCGGCCCGAGCGTTATCCGCTACCGCCGCCCGAACGGTAACGGTACGGTCGTAGGCGCTGACGCCGGTGGTCACACCCTCTCGGGCCTCGATGGTGACGGTAAAACCGGTCGAATAGGGGCTTTCGTTGTTGACCACCATCGGCGGCAATTCCAGCCGGTCGGCATGATCACCGGTGAGACACAGACAGACGATGCCACTGCCAAAACGGATCATCTGGGCCATCTGATGATCTTCCAGTGTGGTGGCGGCAAAGATCAGGTCGCCTTCGTTTTCCCGGTCGGGATCATCGGTGACCACCACGCCGTGACCACGGGCCAGGCTATCGAGTGCCTGTTGGACACGCGCCTGCGCGGCTGCGGAAAGGGAATCATCATTTTCAATATTGCGAGACATAACGGCTGCTCCAGGATCGCCTTTTATCAGCGAGGGACAAGGAACAGGGCAAGACAGGAGTGCTTGTACGACACGTACAGCGACGCCTCGCCCAATAAGGGCAATGACGTCGATCCTCTCCCATCCGGACTATCACCGTCGGCATCGGGATCTCACCGATTCCTGCGCATCATGCGCTCGCGGGCTTGTTCGCCACCGAATCAACGTCCGGTGTTGACATCACCGCCGGTGGGGACTTTCACCCCGCCCTGAGGATCTGATTCAAAAAAGAATCGGGCTCAGCCTATCCTGCAAATTCCGCTCGAGCAATCCCCGCCGGCACATGTCAATCGCAAATGGTCATATTGGCGAAAGCTGTTTTAACCGTCAGGCTGAGGCCGTCATTTCAAGTACAAGGAACACCGCTCATGTCCCGCTGGCTTCAACATGTCTCGCGCTCGCTGTGCACCGGTCTTTTGATGGCCGGCATGGGCACCGGCAGCGCTCTGGCCACTGAAAGCAATGCCTCCGAGGTCGTCGCAGAAACGCCCGGCTTTACCGACCTTGTAGATCAAAATGCCGATATCGAACGGCTCTACGATGGCGGCATATGGAGTGAAGGTCCTCTGGCACTGCCCGATGGCAGCGTGATCTGGAGCGATATCAAGAACAATCGCGTGATGATCTGGCGTGAAGGAGAAGAGGTCCGTGAATGGCTGCGACCGGCACAGTTTCATAACGGTCACACACTGGATCATGAAGGCCGGATACTGGCAGCGTCGCACGGCAAGCGCGCCGTGGAACGACAAAACGAGGACGGTCGGTGGGAAGTACTGGTCGACCTTGACGGCGAGCAAAAGCTCAACAGCCCCAACGATCTGGTGGTCGACGCACAAGGGCGCATCTGGTTTACCGACCCCACCTTTGGCATCGATCAGCCCGAAGAGGGCTACGGGGGCACTCCCATGACCGGTGGCGAGTACGTTTACCGCTTCGATCCGGAAAGCGAAGAGCTGACCCGATTGTCCACACCGGCGGTCAAAACGCCCAACGGTCTGGCCTTTTCGCCGGGTGAAACCACACTCTACATTGCCGATTCCGAACTGGGCCACGACCGGGAAGATGACAGCCTCAATCATCACATTGTGGCCTATGACGTGAGTGATGACGGCACGCTGTCCAACGAGCGGATCTTTACCGATGTCTCTCCCGGCGTACCCGATGGCCTCAAGGTCGATGAAAAAGGCAACGTCTGGTCAAGCAGCGACAGCGGTCTGCAGGTCTTCAGTCCGGAAGGCAAGCGTCTGGGCCGCATCGACCTGCCCGAGCGCACGGCCAATCTGGCCTTCGCCGAACACGATGGCCAGCATTATCTCTTCGTGACCGCGACTACCGGTCTCTACCGCATCCCGATCAAGGTGGGCGAAGCCCAGACACAGCGCGACTGACCCTTCTGCCTGTGTCCGCCTCCTGGCTGCAATCATGTCAGTAGGCGGGTGCAGCGGTGCAACAGGCAGGGGCACGCAATGAGTCGATGGGGTCTTTCAGGCGTGCATGCTAGAATCGCTCTCGACTCATCCAACGCCGACGCGCCATGACCCAGGAACGCGCTCCTCTCAAACGTGGCTGGACCACCGGATGCTGCGCGACCGCCGCTGCCCGGGCGGCCTATGCAGCGCTGCTGTGCGGCGAATTCCCCGATCCGGTCACCATTACCCTCCCCAGGGGACAGACACCCGCCTTTGCACTGGCCGTGCACGAGCATGGCGATGGCTGGGCCATGGCGGGGGTCATCAAGGATGCCGGCGATGATCCGGACGCCACGCATGGGGTTCTGGTGCGCGCCACGGTTCGCCCGCTGAAAGCCGGCTCGGGTCTGGTGTTCAGGGCAGGTCCCGGCGTGGGCACCGTGACCCGGCCGGGTCTCCCCATCCCCCCCGGGGAACCTGCAATCAATCCGGTGCCACGTCTAATGATTCGTCAGGCGCTTGAAGCGGTGGCGCACGATACTCCCGGCCATCATCAGGTAGATCTGGAAGTCACCATCGCCATCGATGATGGGGAACGCATCGCCCTTGATACTCTCAACGGACGCCTGGGCATCGTTGGCGGCCTCTCGGTACTGGGCACCACCGGTATCGTGATTCCGTTTTCCTGCTCGGCCTGGATTCACTCCATCCACAGCGGCATTGATGTTGCTCGTGCTCGCGGCCTGCCTCACATCGCCGGTTCTACCGGCTCGACCTCGGAAACCGCCGTACAGGCTCATTACGCGCTTGAGGAGAGCGCCCTGATCGAAATGGGCGACTTTGTCGGCGGCATGCTCAAGTACCTGCGCAAGCATCCGGTCCCCAGAGTCACCATCGCCGGCGGCATCGCCAAGATGGCCAAGCTCGGCCAGGGAATGCTGGATGTGCACTCAAAACGCGGCGTTATCGACCTTGAACGACTGGCGCGCCTGGCACGCAAGGCCGGCGGCGATACGGCGCTGTTTGAACGCATCGCAGGCGCCAATTCGGGCCTGGAGGCGTTTGAACTGGCCAGTGAAGCCGGTATTGCGCTGGGCGACCGGCTGGCAGACAGCGCGCTGAGCTGTGCGGCACAGGTCATTCGCCACAGCGGTATACAGCTCGATGTGATGGTGTTTGACCGCCAGGGGCAATGTGTCGGACACAGCTCATTGCAGGACTGTTGAAACATTTCCAATAAACATGGCCATATCCAAAATTGTTGAGGAAAACCGGTTACACTTGTTGTTTTCTCGACTCTGGCGACATAAGGCGCGCTGGTATCGATAAAGGCAATGCTTCAAAAGAGTGCCTTATGTTCTTTGGGCAGCGACCTGCCTCACTTTTTCTGTCTATAGTTTTCTGCGGTTTTAAAGCAGGAATTCACCTTAGCGACATCATGAACTATAAAAATTCGACTTAAAAAAAAACCGATCCATAAATTAAATTTATACAAAAATGGAGAAATTTTTTGGTTCAGCAATTACCGGATAATGACAATTCCTCGCCTCGGGAGGGTATTCCATCTCCGTCGGGAAAGTCCGACATGATCGATACCGACTATGTTATCGGTCAGGATAATTTTCAGGGCAAAATGCTCTTCAGCGTGGACCTGCACGGCAAGGTCTTCGGTATCTCGGCACTGTTGATTTTACTGTTTGTGGTCCTGACGCTGGCTCTGCAGGAAGAGGTATCTCCCCTTTTCAACGGCATGCGCGAATGGCTGACGAACAATCTGTCGTGGTTTTTTCTGTCGGCCGCCAACATTTTTGTATTGCTGGCAGTCGGACTGATTTTTACGCCACTGGGCAAGGTGCGCCTGGGGGGTGCCGAGGCCAAACCGGATCACTCCTATATCGGCTGGTTTGCCATGCTGTTTGCCGCCGGCATGGGCATCGGACTGATGTTTTACGGGGTTTCCGAGCCCATATCGCATTACGATACTGCCATGGCAGGCATCACCGTAGAAAACGGCATGCGTACCGACTGGGCGCCCCTTGGGGCCGCTGCTGGCGATGCAGCTGCTGCCAGAGAGCTGGGCATGGCCGCCACTATCTTGCACTGGGGTCTTCACCCTTGGGCCATCTATGCGATCGTAGCCCTGGCGCTTGCGCTTTTTTCCTATAACAAGGGATTGCCGCTCACCATCCGCTCAATCTTCTACCCGATTCTGGGTGAACGGGTATGGGGATGGCCCGGCCATATTGTCGATATTCTGGCCGTATTCTCAACTCTATTTGGTCTGGCCACCTCACTGGGCTATGGCGCCGAACAGGCCACTGCGGGTCTGCACTACCTGTTTGATGTGCCCGATACCAACGTAACGCGCGTGCTGCTGATTACGGCCATCACGCTGATTGCGCTTTGCTCGGTAGTGGCAGGAGTGAACAGTGGTGTAAAACGCCTCTCCGAGCTCAACATGGGACTGGCGTTTTTGCTGCTGCTGTTTGTCTTCTTCGTCGGCCCCACAACGGAGCTGGTCAGCGACTTTTTCACCAACCTGCTCTCCTATGCCACTCACCTGCCGGCACTATCCATGCCCTTTAGCCGTGACGATATGGAATACAGCCAGGGATGGACCGCATTTTACTGGGCATGGTGGATCAGCTGGTCGCCATTTGTCGGCATGTTCATCGCCCGTGTGAGCCGTGGCCGTACAGTACGCGAGTTCCTGATAGCCGTTTTGGTGGTGCCAACGCTTGTCTGCGTACTATGGATGACCGTCTTCGGCGGTACCGCCATCGGCCAGGTCGAAAGCGGTATGGACGATGTCGCTAACGCTGCGCTTGAGCTCAAGCTGTTCATGATGCTTTCGCATCTGCCGCTGTCCACGATCACCTCGCTGATCGGCATCATACTGGTGATGGTATTTTTCATCACCTCTTCGGACTCCGGTTCACTGGTCATTGATACCATTACGGCCGGCGGCAAGATCGATGCCCCGACACCGCAACGCGTCTTCTGGGCACTGATCAGCGGTGTGATCGCCATTGCGCTGCTGCTGGGCGGTGGCCTGGGCGCGCTTCAAGCCATGGTCATCTCCACAGGCCTACCGTTTGCCGTCGTCCTTTTGATCGGCAGCTTCGGGATTATCAAGGGGTTGATGTCAGAACCGCGCAATCAAAATTGATATCATTTTGAAATAGTGACATTAAAAAAGGAGCTGACCATGGGCAGCTCCTTTTTTTGCATGTTTTATCGATGCCTATGGACGGTGCCAACAAACGGCCACACCGACTGAGCCGACCACGTCATAAAATAAAACGTACACTATTAACGCTTTTCCATAACGCTAAATTGGCAACGCCGAACGAGCAGATCGCACATGAAGGATTGCCATACAGCGTAATTCACTTACACTCTGTCGCAATCAAGTGACCAAACCATCAATTCGCCTCACTATTTTAACTACACTGGGTCATGTCGCCGGCCCAGACCGCTTTCTTACGACTGCAATGGAGAAATGCCTTGAGTCAAACATCCGGAAACAATGATAACGAGAAGGATCAGGCCAGTGAGGGCATACCCGCCCCGACTGGCAAGGCCAACCTGATCGATACCGACTACGTCATTGGTCAGGACAATATTCAGACGAACAAGTTCGGTTTCAGCGTAGATCTCCACGGCAAGGTCTTCACCGTCTCTTCTCTGGTGATCCTGCTGTTCGTGATCATCACGCTTGCATTGCCGGAACAGATGGGACCCGTCTTCAACGGCGCCAAAAGCTTTCTGACCGACAACCTGAGCTGGCTGTTTCTGCTGGCGGCCAACATATTTGTCATCCTCGCGGTGGTACTGATCTTTACGCCACTGAGCCGGGTGCGCATCGGCGGCATGCATGCCAAACCGGACTTCAGCTACGCCGGCTGGTTCGCCATGCTCTTCGCCGCCGGCATGGGCATCGGGCTGATGTTCTATGGGGTATCGGAGCCGATCACCCATTACGGTACGGCCATCACCGGCGACTCCTGGGCTCCGCTGGGTGGCGCACAGGGCGATTCAGCCCAGGCGCAGTCCATGGCCATGGCTGCCACCATCTTCCACTGGGGCCTGCACCCGTGGGGCATCTACGCCATCGTGGCGCTATCACTGGCACTCTTTTCCTATAACAAGGGTCTGCCGTTGACCATGCGCTCGATCTTCTACCCGATTCTGGGTGAGCGTATCTGGGGCTGGCCGGGCCATATCATCGATATCCTGGCCGTGTTTGCGACGCTGTTTGGTCTTGCCACCTCGCTGGGTCTTGGCGCCTCCCAGGCGTCTGCCGGTCTGAACTATCTATTTGATATTCCCAATAACAACGTGACCATGGTCCTTTTGATCATCGGCATCACACTGGTCGCGTTGCTGTCGGTAATGCTGGGCGTGGACAAGGGGGTACAGCGCCTGTCACAGATCAACATGGCACTCGCCTTCTTGCTGCTGTTGTTCGTGATTTTTGTCGGACCCACCATGCTGATCGCCACCGGATTCATCGAGAACATGGGCTCGTATCTCAAGAATTTGCCGGCGCTTTCAATGCCCTTCGGGCGTGAAGACACCAACTTCGTTCATGGCTGGACGGCCTTCTACTGGGCCTGGTGGATCTCCTGGTCTCCGTTTGTCGGCATGTTCATCGCACGCGTCAGCCGTGGCCGTACCGTGCGTGAATTCCTGATCGCCGTACTGCTGGTCCCGACCATCGTCTCCGTGATCTGGATGACGGCCTTCGGTGATACTGCCATTTCGCAGCTGACCAGCGGTTTCGAAGGCGTCAAGGATGCGGCACTGGAACTTCAGCTGTTTGTCATGCTGGGGCAACTGCCGCTGACGGAAATCACCTCCTTTGTCGGCATCATCCTGGTCATGGTGTTCTTCATTACCTCTTCGGACTCCGGTTCGCTGGTCATTGACTCCATCACTGCCGGCGGCAAGGTCGATGCGCCCAAGCCGCAGCGCGTGTTCTGGGCACTGATTGAAGGCGCCATTGCCATTGCCCTGCTACTGGGTGGCGGTCTCACCGCACTGCAGGCAGCCGTTATCACGACCGGCCTGCCCTTCACTATCGTATTGCTGGCCGCGTGTTACGCCATCATCCAGGGGCTGCGCTCGGAGCCTCGCTACTAGGGTGATTCGTCACGTCAGCACACACGATGTGCATCAAAAAAGGCGGCCTGCGGGCCGCCTTTTTCATGCAGGAAAAACACTACTCCCAGAGCACTCCGACCGGGGTATCCGGCGCGTAATGCCGGGCGATCTGTGCCTGTAAAAGTTCGGCCGTGGCCAGCGCATCGATCAGCGCATGGTGGGCCTGATAAGGCGGCAGGTTATAGCGCTCGCGACTGGGGTGCAGCCGCAGTGACACCGGGCGTCGACCAATCAGGCGCTGAAACCAGGTCAGACGACGGTGCTGCCAGGCTTCAATGGCCATGGTGTCGATCAGCGGAAACAGCAGTGACTCCTTGAGGTAGTGGCGGGCGGCCGCATTCAGAAACTCGCGTTCGATGCGGGTGTAATGCACCACGACCAGGCGACCGGCCAGCTGCTCGAGCACCTCCCCGATGATCTTGTCAAAGGAGGGCGCATTGGCCAGATCACTGTGCGTCAGTCGATGATAGATCACGGAACGGCTGCTGAGCGTCCGTCGGGGCTTGACCGTCCAGTAATGACTTTTGGCCACCGGAATACGGTTCAGCGTAAACGGCTGTACGCCGATGCTGACGATACTGTCGCGGGCAGGGTCCAGGCCGGTGGTCTCGATATCCAGCGCCACCAGCGGTACCTCACTGATGGGTGTCTGGGGGTCCAGTGTGCCCGCCTCGAAATAACAGGCCAGCCGATCATCACGAGTGGTGTTTTGCCGGTCCGCCAGATAGGCCGGCCACTCGGAAACCAGTTTTCCGCGCCGGTGCCATTGCCAGCGTCGATAGTGCTTTTGCAATCGCTGTGGCCAGTCACGCATCAGCGGCTCCTTCCTCGACTGGCACCCGAGGGTACCGGATAGCGGAACTTCAGGAATTTCTGCGCATGGCTGAGAACTTCAAAGGCATCCTTGAGGTTATGACGCTCGTGGCTTTCGACATTACTGGGCCTCAAGCGATTGTCCGGCGACTCGTTACTCTCGATGGCCAGGGCCTGGTGACGGATACGCACCATCGAGATGAACTCGAAAGCGTAGCGCAGCCGGTCGTTGACCCCTTCGGGCAGCAGGCGCGTCTCGGCAATATCCTTGAGCCGGTCGATGGTGTTATGTGAGCTGGACCCGCAGGCCAGGGCATGAACGCGCACCAGATCCACCAGTGGCGCCGTCCCCCGGCGCTTGAGATCGATGGCATCGTTGTGCTGACCGTCCTTTTCCAGAATAAAGGTGCGAAAAAGACCCAGCGGCGGCGTACGGTTGAGCGCATTACGCGCCATGGCCGCCAGAAATAACGGGTGCTGAGGCGCCATTCTGGCGATCAGCCCCTGAAGATCTTCCAGCATGTCGAGTTCGCCATGGACAAAGCCCAGATCAAAAAAGATCGAGCTGTGCAGCAGCGCTTCGGGATCGGGGTTCTCGATCCAGTCGCGGAAATAGTTCTGCCAGACCGACAGCGGCTGTCGCCAGCGCTGGTTGGTGGCCATGATATCGCCCTTGCACAGCGGATAGCTGCACGCCGCCAGCCCGTCGCTGACAAAACGGGCCAGTGACTGGAAATATTCATCGTGCTGCTCGGGAATGAAGCTGTTGTCCAGGATCATGCCATGATCCTGGTCGGCGAAGACCGTCTGCTCATCACGAGCGCATGACCCCAGCACCATGAAGCAATAGGGCACCGGCGGTGGTCCCAGCTCATCCTCGCCCAGCTCCAGCAGCTTGCGGATAAAGCTTCGACAGATGGTCGCCATGGTTCGGCCAATCATCTGGGCATCGGCCCCTTCATCCACCAGCCGCGCAAAGGCCAGCGGCACATCACCGCTCAGGCGCACCAGCCCGGCCAGTCCGGACTGGGTGAAAATCGAGCTGACCAGATAGAGGCTGCTGCGGGTCTCATAGCGCATGACGTCGCTGAGCTGCAGCACGCCGATCGGACGCCGCCGATAGAGAATGGGCAGATGCTGAACGTTGTGATTGAGCATCGTCATCATCGCCTCATAGATCGACGCATCCGATGGCGCGGTCAACAGACTGGTCGACATGATCTCGCCCACCGGCGTCTCGCCGCTGAGATTTTCCGCCAGAGCCCGCACACAGCAGTCGCGGTCGGTCAGGAGACCGGCCAGACGGCGCACCTGCCCTTCCTGAGTCGTGAAGTGACGCGGACCGTTGATCCCCTCCTGCTCTTCGCTGAGGATCAATACACAGGTGACATTGTCTTCGCGCATGCGACGCGCCACCTCAACGATCGGCGTATGAATATCCACCATGGTCGGCTTGCGACGGATCAGACGACGCACTCGCGTGCTGCTCATCTGATTATCGTTGCGCTGCTGGTCGACCGTGGCCTTGAGACGGTCGCCGCCGGTTTCGACAAAGTCGGCAAAATCGTCGTTGTCCGCCCGCAGCGATTCAAAAAGCTCGGCCGGGACGAAATAGATCAGCGTGTCTTCGATGGCGCGTACCGGGAACCGCACACGACGATTGCGCATGATGTCCGAGTAGCCAAAGATATCGCCTTCCACCAGGCGGTCGAACAGCTGGCCGCTGCGCTTTGATACTTCAACGGCACCACTGCGCACGTAGCAGAGCTCGTTGATTTCCTGATCCAGCGCCAGAATGTCGGTCCCGGCCTGGAAATAGCTGATCTCGACCTGGGTGGCCACCTGATCCAGCCATTCATCGCCGAGATATTCAAAGGGCGCGAACTGCGCCATGTGCTGGCGAATTTCCAGCTGTTCGATATCCATCCGCTTGCTGCTCCCTGGCTTGCCCTGCGTGTATCGCCATGACGATACATCGTCTTTGATGATTCTGCTCATGAAGCGTGTTGACTGCCTTTATGGTCGGCAGTGCGTTTGCCCCTGAACGTCTCTTTGGTCGAATCGCGACTAAAGTGCTCTGCTCTTTTGTTCCGTTTCCGCGCAAGTATTAGTGGCCCTGCACATAAAAACGGTCATACACCGGGACAACAAGGATGAGCCATGAGCGGACCAACGCACAACGATACCCAGTGGCGCGACATTCAGCGCAATGCCAGCTTCCAGGAGCTGGTGCAAAAACGCTCCCGCTTTGCCATGACGCTTTCCGTCATCATGCTGAGCCTCTACATGGCCTTCATCCTGCTCATTGCCTTTGCGCCCGGCGTGCTGGGTACTCCGCTGGCCCAGGGCATGACCACTACCTGGGGCATCCTCATCGGTCTGGGGCTGATTCTTGTGGCCATCGTCCTGACCGGACTCTATGTGCGTCGCGCCAACGGTGAATTCGATCGCCTCAATGCCCGTGTGCTTGAGGAGATCAGCCAATGATGACCGCAGTACTCAAGCTGACACTGGTCGCCGCCGGCAGCCTGCTCACCGGTGCCACGGCCATGGCCGATGCCCTGACCGGCCCCGTGACAAGGCAGGCCCTCAACGTACCGGCCATCATCATGTTTCTGATCTTTGTCGGCATCACGCTCTACATCACCTGGTGGGCCTCCAAAAAGAGCCAGTCGGCCTCGGATTACTACGCGGCCGGCGGCAACATTACCGGCTTTCAGAACGGCCTGGCGATCTCGGGCGATTTCATGTCGGCGGCCTCCTTTCTGGGGATCTCGGCACTGGTCTTCACCTCGGGCTATGACGGCCTGATCTACTCAATGGGCTTTCTGGTCGGCTGGCCGATGATCATGTTTCTGATCGCCGAACGACTGCGCAATCTGGGACGCTATACCTTTGCCGACGTTGCCTCGTTTCGCCTGAGCAAGCGCCCGGTACGCATTCTTTCTGCCTTCGGTTCGCTGGCCGTGGTCGCGCTTTACCTGATCGCCCAGATGGTCGGCGCCGGCAAACTGATTCAGCTGCTCTTTGGTCTCAACTATCACATCGCCGTCGTCGTGGTCGGTGCGCTGATGGTCTGTTACGTCCTTTTTGGCGGCATGCTGGCCACCACCTGGGTGCAGATGATCAAGGCCGCCATCCTGCTTTTCGGGGCAAGTTTCATGGCGCTGATGGTACTGATGCATGTGGATTTCAGTCTGGAAGGGCTTTTCAACGAGGCCGTTAGCGTTCACAAAAACGGGCTGGCCATCATGAGTCCGGGCGGGCTGGTAAAGGACCCGATCTCGGCGATCTCGCTGGGTCTGGCGCTGATGTTCGGCACCGCCGGCCTGCCGCATATCCTGATGCGATTTTTCACCGTCGGTAACGCCAAGGAAGCGCGCAAGAGTGTGTTCGTGGCCACCGGTTTCATCGGTTACTTCTACATTCTCACCTTCATCATCGGCTTTGGCGCCATCATTTTAGTGAGCACCAACCCGGTCTTTCAGGACAGTACCGGCGCGATTATCGGCGGCAACAACATGGTGGCCGTACATCTGGCCAACGCGGTGGGCGGCAGTATTTTCCTTGGTTTCATCTCGGCGGTGGCCTTTGCAACCATTCTGGCCGTGGTGGCAGGTCTGGCACTGGCAGGCGCCTCGGCCATCTCGCATGACCTGTATGCCGGCGTCATCATGAAAGACAACGCCGACGAGAAAAAGGAGGTGCGCATCTCGAAGATTTCCGTGCTGGTGCTGGGCGTGGTCGCCATTGTGTTGGGCATTGCGTTCGAGAGTCAGAACGTCGCCTTCATGGTCGGTCTGGCCTTCTCGATCGCGGCAAGCTGCAACTTCCCGGTACTGCTGCTTTCCATGTACTGGCGCCGGCTGACCACCCGGGGCGCCGTTATCGGTGGCGGTCTGGGGCTGGCCACGGCCATCGTGCTGATGATTCTTGGTCCGACCATCTGGGTACAGGTACTGGGCCATGCCACCCCGATCTATCCCTATGACTACCCGGCGCTGTTTTCGATGGCGGTGGCCTTTATCGGCATCTGGCTGTTCTCGGTTACCGACAACTCCGCCGCCGCCGAACGTGAACGCGATCTGTTCGACGCTCAGTTTGTACGCTCCCAGACCGGCATTGGTGCCTCTGGCAGCGTGGCTCACTGACCCTTCCATTCCCCCTCTCTCTCCTTCGCCCTGCCAAAAGCAGGGCTTTTTTTTGACCAGTCCAAACTGGCACCTGCCCGATCTGCTTTTTTATTAACTCAAGTTTGGGAGCGGTGGGCCGCTATCGACATAACACAAAGTTACAAGAAAGCGGAGCGGCCGGATCACCATGACCTCATACCACAGGAAGTTCTGTCAGCTGGCAGGGCTGGCCGTCGCTCTGGCACTGTCCATGCCGGCGGCTCTGGCGGCCACCGCCCCCAGAGGACTCACCCAGGGGGACTGGCTTGTCAGAGCCGGTGCGGCGCGCATTATGCCCATTGGCATACGCTCCACCATTCCCACCATTGGGGGAGACGTCGAAACACCCGACACTTACTCGCCCACGCTGGATCTCAGCTATTTCCTGACCGATCACTGGGCCCTGCAGCTGACCGGCGGGGTCTCTTCCACGCCCTACCGACTGAAGGATTCGGCAGTGGGCGATTTTGATATCGGCACCGTCAGAACCGCCGCTCTTGCCCTGATGGCGCAGTATCATTTTCGTCCGGGTTCGACCATCAACCCCTATATCGGTGCCGGGATGGTCTGGTCCCGAACCCTGAAGGTTGAACCGGCCGACAACATCCCCGATTTCGAGGTCGACTCCATCAACAGTGTCCTGCTGGGGATCGGCCTGGACTACCATCTGGGGGGGCACTGGTTTGCCAATGCCAATGTGCAGTATCTCAGGGTGCCAACCTATTACTTCGACAGTGACGGGTTCAGCGCTCAAGTGGATTTGGACACGCTCATCACGGGCCTCGGGCTGGGATATCGATTCTAGTCCGCCTTTTTGATGACGCAGAACCCGCGTAAGGTAGCGCAAGGCCATGCCTTTAAATCCCGAGATCCTGTATCTGACCAGCGGTATCAGCCGATGCGCCTTTCTGGTGGTCTTTCTGGCCACGGTCATCAGCCAGCCCGATGAGCGCTGTCTGCGACACTGGTTGGCGGCGCTGGCCACGTCAGCGGCAGGATCACTTTGCATGTCGCTAAGCCCGAGCTATCCGATCGCCCCCTTTCCACTCTCGCTGATCACCACCACGCTATTTTTCTCTAGTTTAAGCCTGTCATGGAGCGGGCTGAGAATCTTTTATCAGCGTCGTGTCGATATTCGGATGCTGGCGCTGATCACCATAGCGCCGGGCATTTTGCTCATGGCACTACTATGGCTGAACGCCTCACAGATTCTTCAGCTGGCCATGACCTTTTTTGTCACCGCAGTCATGACGGCACTCGCCGTGGTCGAAATCCTCAGGCCACCCCACCAGCGAATACTGTCCCAATACGTCGTGGCCATGGCCTTTTCCATCTACTTCGTTGCCCTGTTTATACCCTTTATCATGCTGATCACGGGCATGATGAGCATGGAGATGATGGTCAGCGGTCAGGCCGCCATCATGGCGGATCAGGTGCTTTGCATCCTGATCTATTTCGGGTTTATCGCCATGTCCAGCGAGCGCTCCAGCATGACCCTGAAGCGTCTCTCGGAAACCGATCAGCTGACGGGGCTGGCCAATCGGCGCGCCGTGCAGGGTGTTTTGAAAAAACGGGAAGCGCATCGTCACATCGGGGAAGTATCAAGTGTGATCATCATCGATCTTGATCATTTCAAGTCAGTCAACGATCGATTGGGTCATGACGCCGGCGACGCCGTGCTCAAGCAGTTCGCACAGCATCTGGTCGCTATCACCCGCAAGCAGGATATGGCGGTGCGCTGGGGCGGCGAGGAGTTTTTGATCCTGCTGCCCGACACCACGCTCGAAGAAGCCGCCATCATGGCCGAGCGACTGCGCCGTCGGGTAGAGCGCGCGCCCTTTCCGCTTGAACCGCAGACGCTGAAGGTCACCATCAGCCTTGGGGTGGCTGCGACTCAAGCGGACGCCAGTCATTTCGAATCAGTACTTCAAAATGCCGATGAAGCGCTTTATAGAGCCAAGCACGAAGGCCGTAACCGGGTCTGTTGCCACGACGTCTCTTCCCCGACACCGCTTCCAACTCGAGCCTGACACCACTTCCAACTCGAGCCTGAAAAGGCTTGTTATCAAACGTCATGATGATGCCTCACGTATCAGGCACACCTCTTGCATGAACAAGAGGCCTGCCCATTTGATACGAGGCCCCACATGAAAACGATGACCACTCACGAAAGCGCTGCGCCTCGGGCGCCAGCATCACTGGGGATTGCCGAGCGGCTGCGCGCGCTGGGCCCGGGCGCGATGGTAGCGGCCTGCATTCTGGGGCCCGGCTCGATCACCACGCTCTCGGTCGCCGGCGCCGAATACGGCTTCACCCTGCTCTGGGCCGTCATTGCGGCCTCCGTGGTAGCCTTTTGCTTTCAGCGTCCGGTCATTCGTTTCACCCTGGCCACCGGAATGTCGGCCATGGAAGGTATCCGCCAGCGCATGGGCCGAAAGTGGGCCATTACACTCTACATTGCACTCCTTTTGGGCGCTGTCGCCTTTCAGGCGGGCAACTTCACCGGCGCCGCGCTGGCACTCAACTATCTTTTGCCCTCGATACCGATTCTGGCCTGGGTGGGCCTTCTGGCCATCGCCGCGCTCCTCATGTGCTGGGTGGGCATCTATCGGCTGCTTGAAAACATCAATCGCATGATCATCGCCCTGATCGTGCTGTCGTTTGTGCTGACCCTGGCGCTGGCTGGGCCGAACCCCGGTGAAGTGGCGGCCACCGGGTTCTCGTTCAAGATCCCCGAAGGCAACTACTGGCTGATTCTCGCCCTGATCGCGACCACGCTCCCGCCCAACACCGTGCTGGGGCTGTCGGCCTTCATCAAGCGCAAGTATGAAGGCGATACCGCCACGCCGATGGACAAGCGCCTGGCCCTGTCACGCTTTGACCACACCACCAACGTGATCATTACCGGTGTCGTCATGGTCGCCATCCTCCTGTGCTCGGCAGCCGCCCTGCACCCACTGGGCACCGGCGTGTCAGGGGCCGCTGACATGGCCGGCCAGCTCACCCCCGTACTGGGACAATACGCCGGCGTATTGTTCTCGCTGGGATTGTGGGCGGCCGGCTTCTCTTCCGGTCTTTTCAACATCGCCGTGCAGCCGCCACTGCTGGGAGAAGCCACCGGGCGCAAGGAGAATGCCCGTAGCACGCGCAATCGTGGGGTCATGCTGCTGGCGGCGCTGGCACCGGTCGTGATCGTGGCGCTTTATGGCAGCACGCCCATTGAGCTGATTCTGACCGCTCAGGCGATCAACGGGCTGTTGCTGCCGGCGATCGTGGGATCGATCTGGCTGCTGTGCAATCAGAAAACCCTGCTGGGCGAACTATCCAACACGTTCAGACAGAACCTCGTCTATGGCGGGGTCATGCTGATCGTCTGCCTGCTGGCGCTGCGGGTATTTCTGGGTATGCTGGGGGTGATCTGATCACCAACGTTCAAGGGGTGTCATGCGCTACCGTCTTCACATTGCCAACAAGAACTACTCGTCCTGGTCGATGCGGCCGTGGGTATTGATGCATGCGCTCGACATCCCCTTTGAAGAGGTTCTGACGCCGTTTGAACATGGTGCGCGTCAGCCCTCATTTGACGCCTTTTCACCGACCGGCAAGGTGCCATGTCTGATCGACGGGTCCCTGACAGTATGGGATTCACTGGCCATCTGCGAATATCTGGCCGAGGCCTATCCGGAAGTGTGGCCTCATGAACCCGTGGCACGTGCCTTTGCGCGCTGCGCGGCGGCCGAGATGCATTCAGGCTTTTCAGCCCTGCGAGACGAATGTTCGATGAACTGCCGACTGGTGATCGCCCTCACCGCCCCGAGCGAGGCGCTCACGCGCGATCTGAAGCGTCTGGAAGCCCTGTGGTGTTCGGGGCTGGATCGCTTTGGCGGCCCGTGGCTGGCCGGCGATCGGTTTACCGCCGTCGATGCCTTTTTTGCCCCGGTGGCAGTGCGGGTTCGAAACTATCAGCTCACCCTGGGCGCACAAGCCATGGCCTACGTGGATCGGCTAATGTCCCACCCCAGCGTGACGGAGTGGGTCACGACCGGCATTCAGGAACCCTGGCGAGAGGGCTCTCACGAGCAGGACTGCATTCGTGATCGGCAGGTTATCAAAGAGCATCAACCGCCCATCGAGAGCTGACGCTAGCGCAGCGTCTCACCCTCCTGGCGCAGCATCCGGTTGCGCCAGGCATTCACGTGACCGACGAACTCATGGCCGCGGTGCACGTGGGAAAGCGTGATGGGGTCAGTATCGGTAAAGCGGTTATCCACATTGATCGGATAGGCCTTCGTGGCCCAGCGCACAAATCCGGTGCCGTAGCTGGCCTGACGCACATCACGCCAGTTGGTCCCGACGATACCGCGCCGCCAGGGCAGAATCCCTCGATAGCACCATACACCGTCCTGATCGGTGTACAGGCGCACGCGCCGGATATAGCAGAATCGATAGATCAGAATGCCCAGCGCACAGAGAACAAAGGCAATGCCGGCATAGGACAGGATCCGGGCCGTGATGGGCGTCATCATGATCCAGCGCGGTGAGAGCATCAGCGCGATGCTGATGGCGATCGCCACGAGCCCCTTGAGAATGGCATCGCCGTAGGCCACCCATGACAGTCGGTGTTCCCGAAAGGCCAGGGCTGTTTCATCATCGCCACCCGCGCCGGGCAAATCATTTTGCATGGGTCATTCTTCCTTTTCTGACAGGATCGCTTCATCGGCGCCGTGACGGAAACGTCGGCAGTAACCGCTCTCATAGAGTGCGCTGTCGCGAAAATCGCTGTCGGCCAGCGCCGGACCAACCAGAATCAATGCACTGCGCTCGATGGGATCCGCTGCCAGGCGCTCGACAATATCGCTCAGCACGCCCTGAACCAGGCGCTCTTCGGGCCAGCTGGCCCGGTATACCACCGCCACCGGGCAGTCCGCTCCGTAAAAGGGCGTCAGCCGAGTGGCGATCTCTTCCAGCCGATGAATCGCCAGATGAATCGCCAGCGTTGCACCACTCTCGGCAAAGGTTTCCAGCTGCTCCCGCTCGGGCATTTTTGATGCCCGCCCCGACAGGCGTGTCAGCACCACACTCTGGGCCACCTCTGGCACCGTCAACTCACGCTCGATCAGAGCGGCGGCGGCGGAAAAGGCCGGCACGCCGGGGGTCAGCGTATAATCAATGCCGTGATGCTTCAGACGACGCAACTGTTCGGCCAGCGCGCTATAGACGGAGAGATCGCCCGAATGAAGCCGCGCCACCGCCTCACCGTTATTATGGGCGCGCACGTATTCGGCCTCGATCGCGTCAAGATCCAGCGGAGCGGTATTCACCAGACGCGCTCCGGGCGGACAGTGCGCCAGCAGCTCGGTGGCGACCGTGGAGCCGGCATAAAGACATACCGGACACTGCGCGAGCAGACGCTGACCACGTACGGTAATCAGATCCGCCGCCCCGGGGCCGGCGCCGATGAAATGAACCGTCATGATACCCCCTGAAAGTCCATCGGCTTGCTCCAGACCCACTGGGTAATGGTACGCGCCGGCGTCCAGCCGATCATGCTGCCCAGCGGTGCAGTCTGCTCAAGGCTCAGGCGAAGCAGATCGCCGCCCAGCAGACGGTGACACTCGCCAAGGGCCAGCTCGCTTTCCAGCGTCACCGCATTGGCCACCAGCCGCCCGCCGGGGGCCAGCGCGTCAAAGCAGCGCGCCATCAGTGCCATATTGCTCACTCCGCCGCCCACGAAGATGGCCTGCGGCGTCTCCAGACCGTCGAGCGCGTCGGGCGCCTCGCCCTGAACAATGTCCAGCCTCGGCACGCCCAGCGTTTCAGCGTTGCGACGAATGCGCTGACAGCGTTGTTCATCGCGTTCGATGGCCACGGCCTCAAGCGAGTCATCCAGTAGCAGCCATTCAATGGCAATAGAGCCGGCGCCGGCGCCGATATCCCACAGCCGCTCCCCCGGGCGCGGCGACAGCCGCCCCAGCGTCATGGCCCGAATATCCCGACGGGTGATCTGGCCATCGTGTTCAAACAGGACGTCGCTGCGTCCCGGCGCCAGCCCGGCCACCGCGCACTCGCCCTGCTGGACGATCTCGAGCGCCACGACGTTGAGGGCATCGAATTCGTGCGACTCGCGCGCCAGCGCCCGGGCCGTAAATTCCTGAATGTTTTCGCGTGGCCCGCCCAGCGCCTCAAGCACGGTCATTCGACTCTCACCCATGTTGCGCTCGGTGAGCATGCTGGCGATCAGGGCCGGTGCAGCACCATCGCTGGTGAGCGCCACAATGCGCACACCGTGATGCAAATGACCGTTGAGACGACTCATCGCGCGCCCGTGCAGCGACAGCAGCCGGCTTCTCTGCAGCGGCCAGCCCAGACGGGCACAGGCCAGCGAAAAGGCCGACGGCGCCGGGAACACTTCCATCTCACCGGCCGGGATGTATTCCGACAGGGTCGAGCCGATGCCGTAATGGAAGGGATCACCCGAGGCCAGCACGCACACCCGCTGGCCACGCAGCGCCAGCAACTGCTCGATGCCCTCGCTCAGCGGTGAGGGCCAGGCAATCGGCGTGCCATGAATCAGCGTGCCGGTCAGCGCCAGATGCCGGGTCCCACCAAAGACCACCGAGGCCTGACTGATCGCCTCGCGCGCCTTTTCACACAGCTCCTCGGGACCGGACTCCTGGATGCCGACGATAGAAAGCCACGCACCATGAACGTCGCCATCGCCTGCCACCGACACGTCAAACGGGGCATCATTGAGGCTCATGCATCACTCTCCTGTTATGTTGCGGCACCCTCCACCCCATCGGGTGTACAGTGACCAGCGCCTTGTGCGTTTCCATTACCACCCGATCAATTACGGCACAGACCGGCCATGTCTACACCCATCCTATCTCATCATAAACGTCTGCTACTGCTGGGCGGTACGCTGGAGGCCCGTCGAATTGCCGCGCAGCTGGCCGGCATGCCCTCGGTGTCGGTCATCCTGTCGCTGGCCGGGCGCACCCGCACCCCCATCGACAATGGCGTGACCACCCGCAGCGGTGGCTTTGGCGGCGTCGCGGGGCTGGTGCAGTGGTTAAAGACGCAGCACATCGATGCCATCATCGTGGCCACACACCCCTTTGCTGCGCAGATGGCACACCACGCTCATGACGCAGCGCAGCACCTCGGCCTGCCCATTGTGCGGGTCACCCGACCCGGATGGCGGCGACAGGACGACGATCAATGGCGTGAATGCGATACCCCCCGCGAGGCAGTGGCCCTGCTGGGAGAGGCGCCCAGGCGGGTGCTGCTCACCTTCGGCCGACAGCAGGCGGCCCATTTTGAAGCCGCCCCCATGCATCACTACGTGATTCGCAGCATCGACCCCATCGACCCGCCGCTGGCCCTTCCGCATGTGGATAACCTGATTGCACGCGGCCCCTTTACGCTGGAACAGGAGCGGCGTGTACTGCGCGACCACGCCATCGACACGCTGGTGACCAAGCACAGCGGTGGCAAGGCCACCTGGCCCAAGCTGGTGGCGGCGCGGGAACAGGGCATTGAGGTGATCATGATGCGAAGGCCCGCCATGCCCGACACACCCACCATCGAAGGCGTTGATGAGCCCGGCATGACAGGGCTGCTCAACTGGCTCTCAGCATGCTGAATGTTTGGATTCAGGGTCCCAGCCGGGGGCGAAGCGCGGGGTATAGACCAATGAGGCCTGGCCGGGCCTTGTGACCTCGCGGGTCTCTTCGCTGCCGATGATCACAAGCGTTGCCATATCGGCCTGCTCGGCCCGGGCCTGTGCCAGGGTCGTGGTGGTGATCTGTTCATCAGGGCGACCGGCAGCGCGGGCGAAAATCACCAGCGTCTGCGGGGCGAGGACGTCGCGCAGGCGCTCCAGCGCCACCCCCAGCTGCCAGGGACGCGCCTTCGAGATCGGGTTGTACAGCGCCATGACCAGGCCCGCGCCGGCACAGGCCTGCAGCCGTCGTTCGATCAGCGCCCAGGGCTTTAAATTGTCGGACAGCGAGATGGCAGCAAAGTCATGACCCAGTGGCGCGCCACAGGCCGCCGCCGCAGCCAGCATGGCACTCACTCCGGGCACGACCTCAAGGGGCAGCGCACGCCACGCTTCGGGGCCGCGCTCGATCTGCTCACACACGGCCGAGGCCATGGCAAACACGCCTGGATCTCCGCCGGAAAGCATCGCCACGCATTCGCCGCGGGCGGCCAGTGCCAGTGCCTCGCGTGCTCGCGCGCCCTCCTCCCGGTTGTCCGACACCACCCGGCGCGGGTCATCGAGGGCGACCACCCGGTCCACGTAGGGGCCATAGCCATAAAACCAGTCGGCGCGGGCCAGCGCCTCGACCGCCTGCGCCGTCATGCAGGCTGCCTCTCCCGGCCCCAGACCGATCACGATCAGCCGGCCACTCATGAGCGCACCGCCAGCGCATCCAGCGCGACCGGATGCGTGCAGGCCGCCCAACCGGGCACCAGCACGATCGAGAAGTACGGTGCCGGGCGATCATCGCGCTCGACAAGTCGCATGATCTGCTCCCCTTGCATGGTGGCGCGCTCGACGTACAGCGCCCGCTCCAGCAGCCCTGCCTGTTCAAGCGCGACGCGAATGCGGGGAAGATTGCGGCCGACCTTCATGATCACGGCCGCCTCGCAGCGCGACAGACGATCCACCAACGCCGCCTCACCAAGCGTTCCCGGCAAAATGGTGAGCACGTCATCCCCCTGGCAGATCGGTACGCCGGCGCTCGACCAGCCGCCGGCCATACCGGTGACCCCCGGAATGACCTCGACCTCGAAACGCTCGCGCAGGCGCACGTGCAGATGCATCCAGGAACCAAAAAAAAGCGGGTCTCCTTCCGAAAGCACGGCGACACTGCGCCCGGCGGACAGCTCAAGTGCCAGACGCTCGGCGCTTTGCTCATAAAACTCGGCGATGGCCTCGCGATAGCCGCTGGAGTGGCGATGCAGCTCGGTAGTCACCGGGTAATACAGCGCCAGCTCCGGCTGGCCGGGGCGCAGATGCTCACTGATCACGCGACGAGCGTTGCTTTGATTGCCGGCCTTGGCAAACCAGGCGACCACATCGGCCTCGGCCAGCACCCGCGCAGCCTTGAGGGTCAAAAGCTCCGGATCGCCGGGACCGGTGCCCACCCCGTAAAGACGCCCAAAGGCGAGCGGCTGACCGCCGGAAGACGCGGAAAATTCAGGAGTTGATCGCATCAGAGTCGGTCGCTTGCCAGCGCATTGATGGTGGCAGAGGCAATGGCACTGCCGCCCATGCGCCCGCGCACCGTGATGAAGGGAATATCGAGTCCGGCATCAATCAGGGCCTGCTTGGACTCCACCGCACCGACGAAGCCCACCGGCACCCCGATGATGGCCGCCGGCCGCGGCGCGCCCTGATTAAGCAGATCCAGCAGATGAAAGAGCGCCGTCGGCGCATTGCCAATGACCACGACGCCACCGTCAAGCTGCTCGCCCCAGAGTTCGATCGCCGCAGCCGTGCGGGTATTGCCGATGCGAGAGGCAAGCGGTGGCGTACGCGCATCATGCAGGGTACAGACCACATCATTGTTCGCCGGCAGCCGAGCCCGCGTCACGCCACGCTCGACCATGCCGGCGTCGCACAGAATCGGCGCGCCCTGAAAAATGGCCTCGCGCGCGCGGGTGATATCACCACCGCCAAAGACAATATGATCGGTCAGCGCCACCACACCGCAGGCATGAATCATGCGCACGGCCACTTCGGCTTCCAGAGGCGAAAAGCGTGTCAGATCCGCTTCCGCGCGGATGATGGCAAACGACTGACGATAGATGGCCTGCCCGTCATGTTCGTATTCATACAGGGAACGTTTGGCAGGTGCGTCATGAGTGCCATGGCGATCGGTCATTGGCTCCCTCGTCTCAAGGATGGGTATCGGGGCGGTCAGGCGCGCCATTCTACACCGGCGCTGCCTCAGCGTCCGCCCTTACGCACCGGGATCATGCGCGCTGCCGGCGCGCAGCAGGGCCACGATGCGCTCCTCGCCAACACGGTCAAGGCTTGTCGCCGCCAGCGGCAACGTATACCCCTCCCCGGCAAGCGTCTGCGCCAGATGCCTGAAGGCCGCCTCAAGCGAGGCGGTGTCCCCGGCGATCAGGCGAGACACGCCGCGAGGGTTGCCCTGAAAGACCAGACCGATGCCGCGGGCCGTGCCGACCAGTGTGAATGTGACCGGGTCCAGGCTGGCACATCCCTTGGCGCAGCCGGACAGATGCAGCCTGACCGACGCATCAAAGAGCATCGACCAGCACGTGCTCAACGTCCCTGCCGTGTCATGCGTGCTCATGAAGGCACTGGCACAACCCGGCGCCCCGGTACAGGCCACGATGGCCAGGCGGGCATCGTCATCGGCCACAATCAGCCCGGCCTCGCGCGCCGCCCGGATAATCCCGTCAATATCGGCGTGTTCCCGACACAGGATCCGCCAGTGTCGCCCGGGCGCGGCGGCAAAACCGAGCGCGCCGAGCCGCTGCGCCTCGCGCGTAAAACGCAGCAATGACAGCGCCGGCACCTGACCGAACGGCCAGACCACATCCAGCACGTCGCGCTGGCGTCTGGCTCCCGCATCCGGGCCCTGATAGAGGCCGCTACGCGGCGGCGGTGCCCCGGGACGACAGCCCAGCAGGTCGCAGAGCGTATAGATCGAAACGTCGGTCAGAAGGTGATGGGCACGCGCGCGCGGCCCGAGCATGTCGATTTCACCAAGAAGCCCCAGCACGGCACTGGCAAGCTTTGACGCCACCATCCAGCCCAGCCAGGTGGCACTACCGTGATCCCCGGCCAGGCCCACCCAGCCACCACGGGCACCGTCCAGACGCACGTGGACATCGCCGGAAAGACCGGCCAGACCCGCCCAGCCGCCGGCATCGATCACCACGGCGCACTTGGGCGCAAGCGTCGCTGGTGCCCCGATCAGAATCTGTTCACGCAGGCGGCGCGCCAGCAATCCGGTGGGTGCCTCGATGGCCTCATCGATCTCCATCAGCGGATCGATCGACACCGCGGGCCCTGCGCTGTCCAGCCAGTGACGCGACAGCCGACGCATCAGGTAGTCCGCCAGCGCCCGATGAGTGTCGGCCGCCAGCCCTCGCAGCTGCAGATTGCCGCGCCGCGTGACCTCGATCAGGCCATTGCCGAAGCGCTCGGCCGCCTCGCACAGCGTGATGACCTCCTCACCTTCGAGCGGCGCCACCAGCGGGGGCAGTCGCGCCAGCCAGCCGTCCCCGGTTTCCATGGGCGCACTCAGTGACGGGCATGCACCCCGCGCGCCCTGCCAGCCGGGTAGGCGCCGTTCATTAAAGTCGTTCGATTCAGGCAACATGAGCGTTCAACCACGCCATAAAGGAAAATTCGGACCTCATGAGACGGCGAAATCCGCCGCGCTCGTCCATGATTGTGGGCCATGCTATCGCATCCGCTGGCCCGACAGGCAACGCCGTTTCGGGCTGGGTGTCTCGACAAGGAGGTTCAATGTCCGAAGTCCCTGCGCCGGTTCCATTGCCAAGAAGCTTTTACCGGCAACCCACCCTGGAGGTGGCCCGCCAGCTGCTGGGGTGTCATCTCATCGTCGATGACGGTCAGGAGCGTCTGATCGGCCGTATTACCGAAACCGAGGCCTATCTCGGCCTTGTGGACACGGCCTGCCACTCTTCGCATGGACGCACCCAACGCACCGAGGTCATGTTCGGCCCACCAGGCTATGCCTACGTCTACATCATTTACGGCATCTACGACATGCTCAATCTCGTCACCGAAGTTGAGGATGACCCCTGCGCGGTACTGATTCGCGCCATCGAGCCGGTTCAGGGCGAAGAGACCATGGTGGCCAGGCGCAACGGCAAGCGCGGCCGCGAGATGCTCAACGGTCCTGGCAAGCTGACCCGGGCCATGGGCATTACCAAGACCACCTTTAACCGCTGCGACGTGTGCAGCGGCGAAGGCCTGTGGATCGAATCGGGCACCCCGGTCAGTGAGGAGGACATCATCCGAAGCCCGCGCATCGGTATCGATTATGCCCAGCCCGAACACCGCGACGCGCCCTGGCGGCTGCGCATTGCCACACCGCAACTGCGTCGTCAGCTCGAAAAAAGAGCAGCACGACAGGGCAGTACCAAAGGGTAAACCCGGCATGGCGCGCACCGGCCCCTGCCAGGCTAGAATGGAGACTGCGCTGAACGACTCCCGGGAGGGACCGTCATGAGACCGTTACTGGCAGGGCTGGTGGCACTGATGATAAGCAGTGCCGCCATGGCCGATGATCAAGGGCCGATGCGCTCACACTTTTCTCAGGACCGATCGCACTTTTCACAGAATCACTCGGAGTTTCAATCTGAGGCCGGGGTTGTTGGACGTCACTGGCATCAGTCCGGCCGTCCCGGCTTTAATAATCGCCCGGGTTTCGACGGGCGCCCCGGCGATGGCAGGCCACCGGTGTATCACGGCCAGTGGGGTTATGACGGCCGACCGGGATTTGGCTGGCACCGTCCGCAACGCATCGATCCCGACGAGCAGCTCAGACGTCACTACGAACGCCTTTATGACGCCCAGCGCCGTCAGTTCGATCGCGAACAGCGCGACACCATTTATGGCAGCGCCCCGCACGGTAACGGCTATTACGGGCCCGATCGATGGCAGCGACCCGGCTATCGCCCGCCGAGTGGTTATCGGCCGCCCTCGGCCGGCTATCCGCTACCGCCTCACGGCTATCCGCTGCCCGGTCAATCGCGCCCACCCGCCTTCAGTGACCCGGGTCGGGGAGGCGATCTCTACGCCGACCCGCGCGGGCCGGCACCGGCAACACCCTACAGCCGCTAGCCGCAGACGGGCCGGCTAGATATCGAACAGGGACTCAAGCTGGCGACGCAGCGCCGCGCCCCAGCCGCGCTCGTTCGGCTCGTGGCCGGGCGCGTCAACATAGATGGTCGCTGTCTGGCCGGCAGAGAGCACCAGATCATCGGGCACATCATCGAGTCGGATACGCACCGGAATCCGCTGGGACAGACGCACCCAGTCAAAGGAAGGATTCACTGCCGCCAGCCCACCGGACTGCCCGGTCAGGCTGTTGTCGACGATGCCGCGGGCGATCGAGTCCACGTGACCGTGGAGGTCCCGGTCGCGTCCCAACAAGCGCACGCGCGCCGGGTCACCGGGGTGAATGCCGCCCAGCTTGGTCTCCTCGAAATAACCCAATGCATAAAAGCTGTGCTGATCGACCAGCGTCATGGCCTGAGTACCGGAACTGACGTACTGCCCGGGACGCAGCTGCTGATTGGTGACATAGCCATCCACCGGCGAGCGCACCTTCGAGCGTTCCAGATCCAGTTTTGCCGCGCGCACCGCTACTTCGGCGTTCTGAACGCCGGCCTGAGCCGAGCGATACTCGAAGCGGGCGTTGTCACGCGCCTCCTGTGAGACATAGTTGTTCAGCCGGTCGCGCCGGTTGCTGGTGGCCTTCGCCTCGTCGCGCTGCTCCTTGAGCTGAGACAGATTGGCCTGCGCCCGATCCAGCGCCAGCTGATAGCGCGCCTGATCGATCGTAAAGAGCACATTGCCCTTCTCGACCAGGTCATTGTCATGAACCTCGAGGGTATCGACCAGCCCCGAGACATCCACGCCAACCTGGACAATATCGGCGCGGATACGCCCATCGCGGGTCCAGGGATCATGCATGTAGTGATGCCAGATCCACCAGGCAGCCAGCAGCGCAGCCCCGACCAGCAAAAGCGTCAACACCACGCGCAGGAAACGTCCTGCCAGCGCAGACACGCCTTTCATACCCGACTCCTTGTCCGTCATGTTCTTCCTCCAGCCGGCAGTGCACCGCTGAGCATCAGTACCGCCCACAAGAGCAGTGTAAAAATGGCGATGTCTGCCAGTACCGGCTGCCAGAAAAATCGATACAGCGCGAAATACGACATCACACGGCGTACGCCCCAGAACAGCAGCAGGGCCAGAAACACCGGCAAAAACAGGGGCGGCGTCAGAAACCCCAGAAACGACCACTCATCGAGCATCCATGGCTCCTTGTTCATCCTCGCCCGGCGACAGCGCCTCGCGCGCCTGGGCCGCAGCACCCGGCAGATCCCGCAGCAGATGCGAGAGCATCTCGAACTCTCCGATCAGCGCCGTGGGCAGCGGCTTGAGATCATAAAGAGCGGCCGCCTGCGCCTCGCTTTCCGCCGCCAGACGGCGCCAGGCCGCTTCGTCGCGCCCGGCCTGAAGGAGCTGCCGGCCGAGCCCGGCAATCCAGCGTTCGATCTCATGCTGATGCGACCCGCTCACGCGCGCCAGACGCCGCAGCCGCCAAAGACACATGGCCAGGGCATGCAGGTCCACCGCTTCGCGCAGCATCTGCTCACCGCTGCCCAGCGCCAGCAGGCGGCTCAGCCGGTCATACAGTCGGCTTTCAAGCCAGGTCCGTGATGGCAGCCGCCGTGCCCGGGTCACCCGCTCAAGGCCGCGCCAGTACGCTGCCACCAGCGTTTCCAGCCGCTCGGCAGGCGTGCGCTGACGAAAAAGCGAATAGGTCACCATGGTCACGATGGTGCCCAGAATCGAGGCCAGTCCCCCGTTGATGAACTGGGTCGGATGAAACACATAGGTGCGGTGCAGATTCAAAAGCGTCATCAGTGTCACTGCGCCGGCCAGCCCGACCGCGGCGTAGCGCATGTGCGGGGTCATCAGGGTGCCGATCACCACCGGTACTGCCAGACTCAGCGCCAGAAGCGGAAATCCGGTGATGGATGGAAAGACGACATAGGAAAACAGGCAGCCAATGATCACCGCCCAGATCGTGCCGGTCAGAAACTGTCGCACCACCGCTGCGGGATTGGGTGCCTTGGCAAACAGCACGATAAATACGCCCAGCAGCATCATGGAGAGATACCCGGAGGTCCAGCCGCTGTGGATCCAGAAAAGCCCCAGCAGCTCAAAGGCGATGAAAACGCGAAAGGCGTTATAGCGCGCCACGCCATACTCGGGATGGTTTGCCCGGCGCGGGCGAGGCCCGGTCAGCTTTATCAGCCCGACATGGCGATGATGGCGCATGGCAAGGCTCAGTGCCCGACCGTGATGCAAAAGCCGCATCACTTCACTCAGACGCTCGCGCACCAGCGTGGCCCGTACCAGCGTTACAGGCGCCTGCGGTGTCACCAGTATCGCGACATCCGGAAGCTCCGGCAGTGTCGGCAGCTGATCACCGTCCTGCTCCAGCGCGTCCAGAAAGGGCAGCGTCGGCGCACGCAGGGCCGCCATCAGATCATCGCAGCCCTCACAGCGCGACAGTCGGTCAATGGCCTCTTCGAGCTCACGAAGCCCGGTCATCAGCGCCAGACTGTCACCGGCAAAATGATCCAGCGCCGGCAGCAGCCGTCGAAAACGACGAAATTCGAAGCGCGCCAGGGAGTGCTGGGCCTCGAACTGCTGGTGCTTGCCCATCAGGTTGCGAAGCCGCTCATTGAGCACGGCTCTTGAGCGTGTCCGATCAAGCGCCACGCGCGCCTCATCGGCCGCGCCACTGATCAGGGCCTGGAGCGTGCCCGGCAGCGCACGGCTGCCAAAGCGTGGCGCAATGAGCACGTGCATCAAAAAGCCGGCGCCGATGCCCAGCGCCGTCTCGGTGGTGCGCGCCAGCGCCAGATCAAAGACGTTGTCCACCCCGGTGCCGATGGCGGTCAGCGAGACGAGCGTTGCGGTATAACCGCTGAGCATCATGATGTAGCTGGCCGGCTCATCGTTTAAAAGCATCACGCAAAAGGTACAAAAGGCCAGCCAGGCCCCGGCAGCCAGCAGATAGAGCATCGGCTGCTGGGCAAAGAGCGCAATCAGCACCACCCCCATCAGCGCGCCCAGGAACGTGCCGATCAATCGGCCGATACAGCGATGGATGATGATGCCCAGTGGCGGTGTGCCACCCGTAAACATCACCGGCTGCAGCGTCACGATCATGACGGCCAGAATCGCCCAGGCGGGCTGGGCCAGATCCAGACGCAGCGCCACATAGAGCGCCAGCCAGACCGCCAGCACGGTGCGCAGCGCCAGCACCCAGTGGTCACCGGTAATATCTGGGACAATTCTCATTGACAATGATCAGCATCATGAACGACGCATGTCGCCTGGTGGGCAGGAAAGCCCACAAGCGGACGGCGACAGGCGCAAGGGAAATATCGTAAGGGTGCGAAGTATTTCATCAATCCTGAGCTGACGTCTACCTTAGCCCCTGGACAGTGATGCCGTGACGGCCTGATGCCAGGCCTGCACCTCCTGCATTAGCGTCACGCCCAGGTGCGCACGCGCGGCGCGGATCAACCCCGATGCCCATGTCGAATCAGGCGCGTTCAACAACACGGTTCGCGGCATGCCGGTGTGGTATAACGCGCGCAGTGCCTCGGCAAGCCCGGGTGCGCTGCGGGCCTCCAGCTGCGTCAGATGAAGCACCCACCAGGGCGCGTCCGGCACGGCCTCCGGCAAGGGGGCGGAAAGTACCAGTTCACGAGGCAACCAGCGTGATACGCCCTCTGGCAGACTCAAGCGCGTCACCAGCCCGTCGGAACCCGTGCCACTCCCCTGCCAGGTCATGACGACCAGCTCGGCCGGCGTCGGTCGGTCATCGTCTCTTGCGGTATGCGCCTGCGACCACTGGCGCAGGCCGCTGGCCTGATCACCCGACATCGGCATGGTTCTCCGAGTGATCCAGCATCAGGAACGAGCATCCATCAGCGCATCGCGCGCCGTGAAGGCCTGCATCAGGGCTTCCAGCAGTACCGTGCCGGTTCGCCGGCGGGTGCCGCCGGAGAGATTGAACAGCTGCGCCCGCACGTCCATCGCCCAGTCCTCGCTGCAAAGCTCCAGCCGCGTGGCCAGCGCCGCCAGCCCGGAGGCCAGCTGCAGCCGGGTCTCGCGGTCGCTGCGCGCCACGCCGCTCTCTTCCAGTCGGCGCATGGCCTGACGGGTCAGCCCCTCGAGCCCTTCCAGCGCCACGGCACGGGCCAGCCTGGAGGCCACATCGCGCCCGGTGACGGCATTGGAGAGCCAGTAGCGCTGCGCCAGCACGCGGTTGTCATCCACATCGTGAAGCCTTGCAAACCACACCAGTACCTCGACAGGGGCCCCACTACCGCGCGTTTCATACAGCGCCGGCAGACAGGAGAGCACCATGTTGACCGGACGGGCGCGCCAGCGACACTGGCGCTGATCGATCTCGGCGGCAAGCCCGGCCAGATCGGCCAGCCGCTGACGCTCCCCCTGATAGCGCACCCGACGCGACGCCGTGGCCGCCGACATCCACAGCTGCCGGTCGGCCGCCAGCCGGTGCATTTCATCAATCTGCGGTAGCGCGGCCATCAGATGCCAAGCGCTCTGATGGGTCTCGCGCGCCCAGCGCATGCGCTCGGCTTCCGAGGTCGGCAGGCGATGTCGCAACCAGGTCTGCGGCAACGGCAGCCCGTGATCATCCAGCGACACCAGCGGCATGCTCCAGTCCTGTTGACGTGAGCCCTTCTCCTTTGACCACCACAGAGCGTGCTCTTCGTTGGGAGCGACCGTCAGCGGGGAGCGCGCCGCCATGTGCGCCGCAAAACTTTCCCCGGGGGCATTGCTCAATCCGTGGGCCCAGAGCTGCTCCAGCAGCGGTGTACCGGGCGCCCGGCGGGCCAGGGTATCAAACATTGCATGCAGGGCACGGCCGTGGCTGACCACATCGCGGGACAGCGCATGCGCCTTTGACTGGCGCGTCTGCCCGGCCATCTCGGCAAGGGTTGCCGCGTCATAGCCAAACGGTGAGGCGCTGTCGACCGAGAGCGCCTCATGGACCAGCGCGGCGACATCGACTGCGGCCAGATCTTCCGGCACGCGCTGACCGTTGGCCACAAACAGCACCTGCAGCCGATGGCGGGCCAGAATATCCAGTACGGTGGCCGGACGGGCAGACTCATCGAGTTTGGTAATGATGCAGCCACGAATCGGTGTGCCGGCCCGGTCGGCGGCCTGCTGATAGGCCGCGACCACCTGCTCGAGCGTGTCACCGTGGCTGGCGGCGTCCAGCACCAGCAGGGTCGCAATGGGCACACCCGCCTCGCCAAGGCGCGCCACTTCCGTGGCAAGGCGCGGGTCGCGCTGGCTCATGCCGAGGGTGTCGATCAGGATGGTGCGCTTGGGCGTGGCTCTCTGCATCTGCAACAGCGCCCGGCGCGGCGTCATGAGACGCGCCAGCAGCGCGCCCAGATCACCATCGCCTTCCAGCGCATGTACTTCCACCCCCAGCAGGCGGGCGTAGATGCGCAGCTGCTCCTGAGCGCCGATACGATAGCTGTCAGTGGTGATCAATGCCGCGTCGCGGTTGCCATGCGCCATCACGTAGCGCGAGGCAAGCTTGGCGGTGGTGGTGGTCTTGCCCACGCCGGTTGGCCCGATCAGAGCCATCACGCCGCCTTCGGCAAGCAGGTCACTGTCGGTCTCCAGGGTTTCAAGTCGCGCCGCCAGCTGCCGACTGATCCAGCCGTTGAGCGCCTCATCAATGTCCTCATCGGCGGTATCGGCAAATTCCGCCGGCAGCAGCGCGATCAGCTCGCGCACCAGCGTCTGACTAAAGCCCACGCCGATCATGCGCTGGCGCAGACGCGTGGCCGGTGTGGCCTTCTCCTCGGGCGCAGTGGGCGTGCTCAGGCGAGCGTCAAGCAGATCGCGCATGGCAGCGAACTCATCCATCAGCCGGGCGCTGAAGGCCTGCATTTCCTGTGGGGCAGTCACCGCCGCCGAGGACGAAGCAGGCATCGGATCAGGCGTGACAGGCGTCGGGGCAACAGGCTCGAGCGGCGCGGGTTCGGCCGGCTGACCGGTCAGGCTTTCCTGGTCGGCATCGAGCATCGCGACGATCTCGACGCCGCCCTCAACCTGACGGTTGGAAAGAATCAGCGCCTCGTCACCCAGTGACTCGCGCACCTGACGCATGGCGTCACGCGCACTGGTGCCGATAAAACGGTGTACCCCCATGCCCTGGCTCTCCTGATCGGCGGCGATGGTGCCGGCCGCCGGGTGTCATCCTTAAACGGCGGCCTTCATGTCATGCCGCCAAGGGTGCCACGAGCACGCCGGGGGCAATCAGGAGGAATGGGCCCGAATTCATGCCTTATTCGATATTCGCCCTAAAGTTTTCGCAGGCGCTGCCGAGGGCCCGTCGCACCCAGTGGCGCAATCGCGTCTCGCTCAGGCTCTCGGGGGCATGACTGACCCGATAGAGCAGGGGTGCCATGATGCCATCGATCAGCGTATCGATTGACGGCAGCGATGACTCACCGCGATCACGCGCGCGCGACAGCATCAGCGCGATCTGCTCGCACTGCCAGTCGTAACAGCGCGTCCGAGGGTCGTGGCTGGCACTGCCGAGTGCATCGGCCAGCGCCTGCTGGCCGGGCCTTGAAGTCATCTCCTCCATGAACTCACCGGCCCAGACCATCAGATCTTCCTCGAGCGAGCCGGTATCGCTTAACGGCGCTTCCGGCCGCAGCCGCGCGGCCGCCACGTCGGCCAGCAGTTCACGCAGCGACCCCCAGCGTCGATAGATGGTCGACGGGGTGACCCCCGCGTGTTCGGCGATCATCGGGATGGTCAGCTGCGTGCGTCCCTCGCCGTCATCCAGGGCGCTGACGGCGGCGTGGACAGCCTGCTGCACCCGGGCACTGCGTCCGCCGGGGCGAGGAAGCGGTTTATGGCTCATGGGGCCTCTTAACGCAAAATATTTGCTTTAGCAGGCGAATCACCTACACTGCGCGCATTCTAACGCAAAACCTTTGCTTTAAGGTGTGCCTCATGCCCTCTTTCACTGCCCCGGCGATGTCACGTCCGCGGGAACTGGTGTTTTACACCCTGGTGCTGATGGCCTTTCTGGCCGCCTCAGGTGTGCCTACGCCGCTGTATCAGCTCTATCAGTCCAGCTGGGACTTCTCCACCTCCATGCTGACGCTGGTGTTTGCCAGCTATCTGTTTGCGCTGCTGCTGACGCTTTTATTTACCGGGGCGCTGTCGGATTATCTCGGTCGCCGCCCGGTCATTGCCGCAGGTCTTGTGATCGAACTGGCCTCGATGGGCTGCTTTTTAATGGCCTCCGATCTCGGCTGGCTGTTCGCCGCTCGCATCCTGCAAGGCATGGCCACCGGGGTGGTGACCAGCGCGTTGAGCGCTGCCCTGATGGACAGTGATCATCAGCGCGGCCCGGTGATGGCCAGCGTCGCCCCCATGATCGGCATGGGACTGGGCGCGCTGGGCGCCAGTGTGCTGGTCGCCGGCGCCCCCTGGCCCATGCGGCTGGTGTATGTCGTGATGATCGTGATATTCGCCTGGCAGGTGCTGGGGCTTGGCCGCATGAGCGAGAGCGTGACACGCCGCCCCGGCGCGCTGGCCTCGATGACCCCTCGCGCCCGGGTACCGGCCGTGGTGCTGCCCACGTTTGTACGCACCATGCCGGCCAACGTGGCCGCCTGGGCACTGGGCGGTTTCAGCCTGTCACTGGGGCCGGCCCTGGCCGAGCAGGTCGCCGGATTTCACAGCGCCCTGATGGGCGGACTGCCGGCCTGTATTCTGTCAGTCATGGGCGGCATCAGCGTGTGGCGCTTTCGACGCTTCACGACCCGCACCATCCTGCTGCTCTCGAGCACCCTGTTGCCTGCCGGGCTGGTGCTGGTACTGATCAGCGTCCATCTACACAGCCTGGCGCTTTTAATCACTGGCTACAGCGTGGCAGGTCTTGGATTCGGTTCGGGATTCATGGGCGCGCTGCGCGCCGTCATGCCGCTGGCGCCGGCCGGCGAGCGCTCATCATTAATGGCGGTGTTTTATGTGGTGAGCTATCTCTCCGCCAGTCTGCCGGCACTGGCGGCGGGCGTGGCCACCCAGCGCCTTGGACTGGAGGCCACGGTGTATGTTTACGGTGCCTTCGTGATGGCGTTGTCACTGAGCGTGCTGATCAGCGTCCTGCGCCGCCCGATGACCACGTGTACAGCGGCGTAGTACCAACGGCGCCTGCATCTGATGTTCAGGGCCTGTCACCGCCCAGCCACTTCGGCCACTGCGCAATCTGCGCCTCAAAGCGCATCAGATCCTGCTCGAGCTGCCACTGCAGCCGGGCGCGATCGCTGTGTTCCAGCAGATCGGCGCACTCTCCTTTCGGGGCGACGTCGAGCGATGCACCCTGGCAGGCCGCGACGCGCGTTTTGCCCGCCGCACCGATCGCCCACAGACTCTCGCCCTGCAAAAAGCTGTACTCGAGGCTGTTACGCGCCATCTGCTTGAGCGCCGGATAGTCAAGGCCCTGCTCGGTGACGGCACGCTCGTACTCGTGGGTCAGGTCAATGCGGGAGACGCCCTGATCGTCGGTGGCCAGCACCAGCGGCACCCCCGCATCGCGATAGAGATTGAGCGGATGCTCATCACCGCGAACGCCGAGGATCACATCGTTGCTGGTCAGGTTGATTTCCACCGCCACATTGTTGTCCGCCATGGCCTGCAAAAGCTCTGGCGCATTCTGCTCATGAGCGATGTCCACGCCATGGCCGATGCGTTGGGCACCGGCCATATCGACCGCCTTTTGAATGTGATCCCGCAGCGCAAACGGCGGTACCAGCCCGAGTGTCAGCTCCCCGGCGTGCAACGCCAGCGGCACGTCGGGATAGTGTTTCGAGAGGAAGGCCAGCATCTTCATGTGACGATCATAGTCTTCAAGCGCCACCGGATTGTCTTCCGGTGCAACGATATTGACGCCCACATAGCGCGGATCGGCATCGGCGAGCGCAAAGGCCATCATCAGCTCGCCAAAGACCGCCATCGGCGGCTGGGTACGCACGGCAAAGCCTTGCAGACGCACCGTCACGTCACAGCCCGGCGCGGCATTGTTGCCGTCACAGCCCAGCCGTTTGTCGGCAGTGGCAAACATCTCATCGGTTTCACGGCGGGCGTCTGCCAGCGACGCCTCGAGCTTCGGCGACAGCGCCTGCCAGGCGGCGTCCAGATCATCGGCATCGAGCCCGCGGGACTGCGCCATGGCGCCGAAGCCGTGCACGGCGCCCGGGTTGGAAATGGTTTCGAGATAGCTCAGATGATCACCCGCTGCCAGCTGCTTCGAGGCACTCAGCAGCGCGCCGGGCGAGGCAGCAGCGACCGGCGCAAAACGATCGAAGGTCGCAAAGAACTGGTCATGGCCCTCGACCGGTGGCGTACCAGGGCCGCTGGGTGTATTGCGCATCGACAGGGCATTGAGCAGATCCGCGTACAGGACGCTGTCACGCTGCGCCAGCCCCTCTGCTTCGACCAGCGCATCGCCTTCGCAGGGCGCTGGCGCAATCGCCGACCCGTCGGCGCGCACACACATGCCGGCACGACCGGCCTCTTTTAGCAGGGTTTCCGGCCAGGGGGTGCCCCACAGATGATGGTGAATGTCACCGCCCTTGGGCATGCGCTGCAGGAACATGCGAAGTTTCGGGGGCTGATCGCGAAGTTCGGCCATGACTTCGGCGGTACGATACGTGGGAGACTCATCGGCACCCGCCGGCGTGGCGGTCACCATCACGGCGGCACCCAGCGCCGCGAGCGCCGCCAGACGGCGACGGGAAAGAATCGGGGTCTGCATGGAGTGCCTTTTTGATTGTGTTTCAGTGATTCTTCGACCGTCATGGCGGTCGGTTCCCGGCCCTATATTAGCGAGCCCGCCTCGGACTGTCGTCTTTGGTCAGTCGTCTCTTTTCAGTCATCTCGTGGTCACCCCATCGTCTCGCGCCACCGCCGGCGCAGCTCATCGCCCCGTCTGGCGTCACGGGCTTCCTTGTCGGCTACCTCCGGCAGCAGGGCCACGGCGCGCTCGGGCTCCAGTGCAAAAAGGCCGTCATCATCGCCAAGCATCATGTCGCCGGGACGCACGCTCACCCCGTTGATGGAGAGCGGGCCATTAAGCGTCCCCCGAATGGTGTCGGCATGAATGGTCAGGGCGCTGACGCCGAGATAAAAGGTCGGCAGCGGCAGCGCTCTCAACGCCGCGACGTCCGTGATGTGCCCGACGACCACCACGCCCGCCAGCCTTTTGATACAGCCTGCCAGCGCGCGCAGCTCGCCCCAGCAGGCCAGCCCCCGGGCGCTGTCATGATCCTGGATCACCAGCACGTCGCCGGCTCTGGCCATGATTAGTGCCTCACGCAAAACGCGACTGTCCCGGGCGTTGATTTCCACGGTCAGCGCCGGGCCACACAGGTGTGTGTCGTTGTGCAATGGCTGAAGCCCGGCCAGATAGCCCTCATGGGTGAGATGCCCCAGCGCGGAGGTCGAAAGCCCGTGCCAGGCGGTGAGCGTGTCGGCATCCGGACCGTCCACGCGCGGGTAAACGTCATACATCAGCGCCTCCGGGGTTTTAACAGCGGGCAGCTCTGGCAGTACTCGGCCGGACAGGTGGCCTTGAAATAGAGACAGCAGGTGCGCCGAAAGCGCTGTGTCCGACCATCGACTGTCGGTGTTTCCGGGTAATAAAAGCGGCCCAGCGGGTTCCAGGGGGCGCCGAACAGGGCCGGCGGTGCCGTCAGCAGGAAGTTGAAATCCTCATCGCGTCGCGCTCTGGCCTGTGGATCATCGAGCTTGGCCATGCGGCGCTCGTAAAGGGAGTAAACGCGCACAGCGGCGTTTTCCCACAGCATGTTGAGCGGCACGCCGCTGACCTCGTGAAACGTCTGCCACAACGGCTGCATCACGCCGGCAAACAGCCGCGTCACCAGCCTTGTTCGGTGCGCTTCTCGTTCGGAACCTGCCAGCGAGATGCTTTCAAGCGAAATCAGCGGCAGCGATGAGGTCCAGCGGCCGCCATCGTGCGCCCACTCGAGCAGGCAGTTGTCGCTTGAGACGTCCAGCGCCCGATTGCAGGCAGACAGCGCATAAAGACCGGCCCCGGTCAGTAAAAACCCCAGCCGCTTGGAGAGCAGCGACGCCGTCACGCGTCGACCGGGCGAGCCGATGATGGGTGAGAGCTGATCCAGCATGCGAGCGCAGCGATCAGGTTCACACAGCTCAGCGACCCGAGCTGCACGTACATCCGAGTGCTGCGCCGACACCAGCGCCAGCGTGTCGGTCAGAAAGGCCCACGCCTGCGGCGTGAAATCGCTTTTGCCCTTCATGAGCGGGCCTGTCGGCTCAGCGGAATACACAGCGGCGTCTGCGAGCACGGGTCCTCGATAATCCGACAGGCCAGTCCGAAAATGGCCTCGACCCGTTCGGCCGTCATCACCTGCGCCGGCGTGCCCCGGGCATACACCTGCCCGGCCCGAAGCGCCACCATGTGGTCGGCGTAGCGACCGGCCAGATTCAGGTCATGCAGCACCATCACAATGGTCCGCCCCTCCTCGCGATTGAGTTCATGCAGGAGATCGAGCACCTCCATCTGGTGGTTCAGATCCAGAAAGGAGGTGGGCTCATCGAGCAGCATCAGCGGCGTATTCTGCGCCACTGCCAGCGCAATCCAGGCGCGCTGTCGCTGTCCGCCCGAAAGCGTATCCACCACCTGGTCGGCCAGCGCCTCAAGGCCGGTACGCTCAAGCGCGCGGGCTACCTGACGTTCGTCCTCCGGCGACCACTGCGACAGCCAGCGCTGATGCGGATGGCGACCCAGCTGTACCAGCTGGCGTACCGTCATGCCTTCCGGGGCGACCGGCTGCTGGGGCAACAACGAGAGTCGGTGCGCCACCTCCCGGGTGGGCAATTGATGAATGTCCTGGCCGTTGAGACACACCTGCCCGGACCAGGGGGATAGCAGCCGCGCCAGCGATTTGAGCAGCGTGCTCTTGCCGCAGCCGTTGCTGCCCACCAGAACTGATATCTGTCCTTCGGGCAGGCTCAGCTCGAGCTGATCGAGAATCCGGCGACGCTGATAGCCCAGCGTCAGGGCGTGAGCCGATACCGTGGCCATGGCGGGTCAGCGTACCTCGCGAATCAAAAGGGCCAGAAAAAACGGCGCGCCCAGGGCGGCCACAAAAATGCCGGCCGGCAGATCCAGCGGCAGAAAGAGCGTGCGGGCCACCAGATCGGCCAGCATGACCAGCAGCGCCCCGAACAGCAGTGCCATCACCATCTGTGCCGTGCCCGGAGATCCCGACAGCCGCCGGGCCAGATGCGGCGCCACCAGCCCCACGAACACAAAGGCACCGCCCCACGCCACCGCCACCCCGGCCAGCGCCGAAGCCAGTGCCAGAAGCGCTGCCCGGTACCGCTGCACCGCAAGCCCCAGACCGGTAGCCAGTGCATCATCCAGCGGCGCCAGCACGACATGGCGCATCAGCGCCGCCAGCGGCACCAGAAGTGCTGCACACCACAGCGCCAGGCTCGAGACATCCGACCAGTTGGCGCCGTAAACGCTACCGGTCAGCCACACATAGGCCGAAAGCGTGGTGGTCAACGGGCTGGTCGCCAGCACCAGCGTGGTCACGGCGCCAAGCGCCGCCGCCATGCCGATACCGGTCAGCACCAGTCGCAGCGGCGTCACACCGTGCGACCAGGCCAGGGTATAGACCGCCAGCGCCGCGCCCATCGCCCCCAGCATGGCCGCCACCGGCAACCCCGCCATGCCCAGCGGCACGGCCAGCCAGGCCAGATAGCTGACGGCAGCGGCACTGGCCCCACTGGTCACGCCGATAATGTCCGGTGACGCCAGCGGGTTGCGCATGACCTGCTGCAACAGCCAGCCGGACACGCCCAGCGCGGCGCCGATCAGCGCCGCAAGCAGGGCCCGGGGCAGGCGCAGCTCGTGCACGATCAGCCCTGTCGGCGTCTGCGGATGTGTCAGCGCTTCGAGCAGCGCGTCGGGATCGAGCATCACCCGGCCCAGCGCCAGCGACACCAAAAGCACAAGCGCCACTACCATCCAGAGCGCGGCCACCCGACGCCAGGCAGGCGGTGAAAAGCGTCGTGAAAAACGCCCAAGGCGCAGCGACCGCTCATTCATGACGACGCCCCTGGCGACGCAGCATCACGATAAAAAGCGGCGCCCCGATCAGCGCCGTCATTACCCCGACCGGCACCTCACGCGGCTGAAGGACACAGCGCCCGACCACGTCCGCCAGCAGCAAAAGCGTCGCGCCAAGCAGCGCACAGCCTGGCAGCCATGACCGATGATCGGACGGCAGCAGCCGGCGCGCCATGTGCGGCACCACCAGCCCCACGAAGGTAATGTTGCCGGCCATCGCCACGCAGGCCCCGGCCAGCGCCACAACGAGCACCACGATGGCGCCCTGCAGGCGATGCACCCGCACGCCCAGGCTGCGGGCCATGGCCTCTCCAGTACCCAGCGCGTTCATGCTGCGCGCCAGCGGCCAGCAGAGCATCAGAGCCGCAAGCGTCATGGCCATCAGCGGCCATAACTGCGCGAGCGGTCGACCGGAGACGGCACCGGCCAGCCAGAACAGCACCGTATCCAGCCCTTGCTGATCGATCACCAGCAGGGCCTGACTGAAGGCGTTGAACAGCGCCGTCAGCGCGGCCCCTGCCAGTACCAGCCGAAGCGGCCCGCCGGGCGACTGCCCGCGCATCGCCAGCGCCCAGACCAGCACCGCCGCCAGCGCCGCACCCACAAGCGCGCCGCCATACCAGGCCCAGAGCGCGGCATTGGGAAACATCGACACCAGCACCACGACGGCAAACATGGCGCCGGCATTGATGCCGACAATGCCGGGCGAGGCCAGCGGGTTGCGGGTCAGGGTCTGCATCAGGGCACCGGCCACCGCCAGCCCCGCCCCGACCACCACCGCCACCAGCGTGCGGGGCAGCCGGGTGGTACGAATCAGGAGATCCTCTACCGACAGTTCCGAGGGATGAAACAGCGCCTGCCATACGGCGGCAGGCGTTGACCACTGCGCCCCGGCCATCAGGCTTAGCAGCACGGCCGCCAGCAGCAGCATTCCCAGCGACAGCAAAACACCCCTCCCCTGCGCCGGTCGCTCGGACGTGGCCCCGCTCATGACGCCTCCTCGTCACGCTCAAGCCAGGTCTCGATCTCGTCGAGCTGGGTCAACACCCCCAGAATGCCCCCTGAGAGACTCCAGGCCACGGCATCGATCTCAACCACCTGGCCGGTCCGCGGCGCCTGCATCCGCTGCCAGAGCGGGTGAGACATGAGTCGCCGGGCGTAATCCGCCACCGCCGGACTCCCGGAGTGGCGCATGACAAAAAACACATCGGCCTCCAGCGCCGGCAGGCTTTCGACGCCACCCAGCTTGATCATGACACCGCCGGCGTCACGGGCGGTGGCGTTCCAGCGAAAGCCCAGATCGCTCAGCACCCGTCCGGCAAAGCTTTCGGGCAGATAGCTGCGCACCTGATCGACGCGAATATCGATCAGTGACACCGTGGCCGGCCAGCGCGCGCCAAAGTGCGACGCCAGCCGCGCGCGCAGCGCCACCACGCGAGCGCGATACTGCACCATCAAAGTCGCGGCCTGGCGCTCGCGCCCCAGCGCGCGCGCCATGACCTCAAGCGTGGTCCTGAAACGATAGACCTGCGAGAGCATGACCACCGGCGCCAGCCCTTCCAGCAGCGGGGCAATGCGCTCGTGGCGAAAGCTTGACGCCACGATCAGGGTGGGCGACAGCAGCGCGACGTCTTCCAGACTGGGCTGGGTCTCGAGCCCGACCAGTGTCGAGGTCGACAGTGCCGGACGCAGATAGGGATAGATCGGCGGGTCCTGCCAGGAGCGCACCACCCCGACCGGGGTGATGCCCAGCGCCACCGCGCTGTCGGTGGCGCCCTGAAACAGGGTCACCACCCGGGCCGGACGCGGGCCGGCCAGTGCCGGTACGGGCATGACGCCAAGGGCGAGCATCGCCCCCAGCAGGCGCCGGCGCGAGAGCCCCGGCGCGGACGCGGTGGTCATGGGCTCGGCATGGGCCGGGTCCGACATGGCTCCTCCTGGCAGGCGTCATCAATGCGACGCAACGGGTTAACGCTCTCACCGGTCCCGAACGGCATGCTGCCGGGGCCGGCTCAGAACTTCAGGCTGTAACCCACGGTTAGCGTGCGGCCGCGACCGGCAAAATAGCGCTCGTTCATGTACTCGGCATCCGGGCTGTCCAGCGCGCTCTGCGAGTAATAGGTGATGTAGCGCTCATCGAAAAGATTGGCGAGGCCGACATTGACCTGCCCGACCGGCAATTTGTGGCCAATGGCGGCATCCACCAGGGTGTAGCCGTCAAAGTCACGGTCCCAGCCGTTGGCGCTGTCATCAAAGCTGCGATCGAAGGCATGGTTGACCTGCACCATGCTCGACCACTCCGGCGACCACTGCGCCGACCAGCGCGCGATCAGGCGGTCCGGCGAGACGTTGAGGCCATCGAGCTTCGCATCCAGCGAACCGTCGTCGTTGCTGTCATAGCGCCCGCGCATGTGCGAATAGCTCAGCGAGCCGTGATGTTTTGGCGTGAACTGATAACCGATCGTGGCGTCGATGCCATCGATCTCGGTCTTTTGCCGATTCATTACGAACTGGCCGCCCGGACCGGACGTGACACGGCTGCCGAAATCCGACGACGACACGTAATAGCTCAGCTCGGCATCGAGGCGGCCATCGTCGTAGCGCACGCCGGTTTCGATGTTGTCAGTGACAATCGGGCGCAGGTTCTCGAAGTCATCGGCCGATTGACCCGGGGTACTGATACCGCGCAACGCGCGCCCCACGTCAGGGATCTCGAAGCCTTCCGAGTAATTGGCAAACAGGCTCCAGTGCTTGACCGGGCGCCAGACGACCCCGGCGTTATAAAGCGTCTCATTGAAGCTCTGCGAACCGCCGGCCACCTCGACACCGCCTCCCCTGGAAGCCACGGTGCGATAGTCGTCAACATCCAGATGGGCATACTCGTAACGCGCGCCGGCCGTTAGCGTCAGCGCCTCGATAGGCGTCACCTCCAGCTGTACAAAGGGCGCCAGATCGGTGTAATCGACCTTCGGAACATAGGTTCGATCAGTACGGCGCAGCGACTGCTCGGAGCTGTCAAAGAGCGTATCGAAGCCGACGGTGAGCTTGAGACGGTCGTCCCAGAGGTCATCCCTTGTCAGCGAGGCCTTGGTACCGTACTTGGTGGTGGTGGCGTAGGACTGATCGTACAGCGTACCTACCGGCGCGATGCTCGGGTCCTGGAAGGTGGACGAGTTATCCGCGCCAAACAGCGCCTTGTAGTCCTGATAAAACGCCAGCAGATTCAGATGCATGCCGGCCAGATCGTAGTCGTCATAGGTCAGACCGGTGGTCGAAACCTTGTTGTAGGGCGCCTCCCCTTCCGGATCGCCACGCTCTGAGGTCGTTGCGATATCGCGCGTACGATCACCCGGCACGTCGACATACTCATCCTGACCGCGCACCGTGTAGTGGTTGAAGCTCAGCTGTAGCCGCTGATCATCGTTGAACCACCAGCCCCCCTTCGCCAGCAGGTCGTAGCTGCGCGAATCCATCAGATCCCCCTGGGTGTTATCCACCCCGACGGCCTTGTTGTCACCGTCCAGATAGAGCCCCTGCTGCTCGTAGCCCAGCGAAAAGACGTAGTCGAGTTTGCCCTTGTTGCCGCTAAAGCCGTAGGTGGTCTTGTAGCCGGTGGTCTCGGACTTGAGCTGCGAGGTTGGCGTGGTGACCTGGGCCTCGATGTGCTGAGTAAACGACCCCGGCTCCGGTCGGCGGGTGATGATGTTGATCACCCCACCGCTGGCACCGAGCCCGTTGGTGGCGTTGGCCCCCTGCAGCACCTCGATGTGATCGACCATCGCAAAGTCGATGGTATGCAGTTCACGGCCGGTCGGGCGCAGCGGGTTGGACTGCGGAATGCCGTCGATCATCACCAGCGGCGTGCGCCCGCGCAGGGTTTCACCGCTGCCGGTCATCTTCTGACGCGGCGGTGAATAGGACGGCAGCAGATTGCTGAGAATCTCTGAGGAATCCGAGGTCAGTCGGCGCTGCTGCTGAATCTGTTCGTGGGTCAGGATACGCACGACCTGAGGAGAGTCTTCCCGCTCGGCTCCGACCCGGCTGGCCGTGATGACCATCGACTCGGGGTTGTCCTGCTCGGCGCCATGAGCGGTGACCGGCAGCAGACAGCACAGTGACAGCATCCCCCATGCCGTTCTGGATCGTCGGGGGACTTCAGTGAAACGTGCAGCGCCAGACATCATGAAAAAATTCCCTGCTGATCGTTGGTTATGGAGGTTAACTGCTTGTTGTGACCAGTCTTTAGCACAGGAATGATAATCAATGTCATGTGTTAATATCAATCAATAGCGATTGATTGCGTCGTCTTTGCTTGGATTTGCATCATAAATCGGTACGCAAGGATCATCATGGCAAGGCCAGCAAATTCCGAGAAAACGGGAAGGTAGGTCAGAGGGAACAGACCCGGACGCAAAAACGCCCGAACACTGAAGGTCCGGGCGCTGGATCGCCCGAGAAGAACGGGCGACAAGAGGCCGTTCAGGCCATGAAGGGTCAGGCGTGCGCCAGATCCTCGATCATGGCCCGAAGTACGCCGTAGAAGTTTTCCACCGCGCTGAGCTCCACACGCTCATCCGGGGTGTGAGCTCCGCGGATGGTGGGCCCGAACGAGATCATCTGCATGCCCGGGTTTTTCGAACCGATCAGCCCGCACTCGAGGCCGGCATGAATGACCCGCACCTCGGGGGCCTCGCCGGTGACGCGCTCGTGGACCCGCTCAAAGCGCCCCAGCAGCTCGGATTCCGGCTCGGGCGTCCAGCCCGGATAGCCTTCGTTGATGGCAGGCTCAAAGCCGGTCAGGCGCATCAGGGTGGCAATGCGGGCCACCAGCTCATCGCGGGTCGAGTCGCGCAGCGAGCGCACCATCAACTGAATCGAGAAGGTGCTGTCCTTGAGCCGTACGATGCCCTGGTTGTTGGAGGTCTCGACCACGCCCGGGGCCGAACGACTCATGCCCGCCACGCCGTAGGGCAGACCGTGCATCAGCCCCATCAGCCGGTAGGTGTCTTCACTCGACAGCGCCCGCTCGGCCTGACCCGACTCGACGCTGATGGTCACGCCGTCATCAAGACCGGCCAGTTCCTCGCGATAGATCGTCTGATACTGCTCGATCTGTGCCCTTACCGCTTCATGATGCTGGGCCGGGAAGGCGACCGTGGCGCGTGCTTCGCGCGTGATGGCGTTACCCATGGTGCCGCCGTCGTAATCGACCAGGCGCAGGCCGTGATCACAGAGACGATGCAGCAGACGTGACAGCAGCCGGTTGGCGTTGCCCAGTCCGAGATGGATATCCAGTCCGGAGTGACCGCCCTTGAGACCGTGCACGCTGATGATCTGTGTTTCCATCGGGCCGTCGATGGGCGCATCCGGCAGGGTTGCCTTCGTGCGTACCGAGGCGCCACCAGCGCAGCCAATGTAGACCTGGCCCTCGTCTTCGGAGTCCAGATTCAGCAGGTATTTCCCCTTGAGCCAGCCCGGCTTCAGGTTGATGGCACCCACCAGCGAGGCCTCTTCCTCGACCGTCATCAGCGCTTCGAGCGGCCCGTGCGTGAGCCCTTCTTCTTCGAGGATGGCGAGTGCTGCGCAGGCGCCCACACCATTGTCCGCGCCCAGTGTCGTGCCGCGAGCGTAGAGCCAGCCATCACGAATCTCGGTATCAATCGAGTCGCGATCAAAGTCATGGGTCACCCCGGGGGCGGCCTGAGAGACCATGTCCAGATGACCCTGCAGCACCACTCCGGGACGATCCTCATGGCCGAGCGTGGCCGCCTTGCGAATCAGAAGGTTGCCGGCGTCATCACGCTCGTGCTCAAACCCTTTCTCGGTGGCCCACGCCTCCAGCCGTTTGGCCAGTGCCTCCTCCTTGCCGGATGGGCGCGGCACCTCACAGAAGGTGCGAAAGTGACGCCAAAGATGGGTGGGGGCCAGTGTTTCCAGATGTTCGTTCACGCAAACTCTCCCTGTGCGGTATGACTCGATGCTTGCCCCCAAGAATACGCCATTCGTCTTTCTCCTTCAGCTTCTCTCCTCCAGCTTCGGCCCGGCGCATTCAGGGTGATGCCGGAACGTCCAGCAGCGCACGCGCCTGACGGCGTAACCAGAACATTGCCTGTGCCTGTCCGGTCAGCCCTTCACGCTCGGCCAGCCAGGCCAGCGAGCGCCCCTGCCATAAAAGCCCGCACAGGGTGATCAGTTCGGAGGGCACCACCGCGCCACGGCAGGACCGAAGCCGTTGATGCACCTGCCAGGCCAGCGCGTGGCGGCTCGGTACCAGCGGCGCCAGCCCGAGCGCCAACCGCTCGAGCTGCGCAAGGGCCCTCATGGGAGAGCCCGGCGCCACGACGGCATGATCCGACAGCGTTTGCGCCACCACCGCCGGCGAAAGACCGGCAAGCTCAGAGACCAGCAGCGCCGGCAGCTGCTCGCGCAGGGCCTCGCTCAAAAGGCACTGCAGCGCATCGCCCTGCTCACTCAGGGGCCGACTCATCATGACCGGATACTCACCGGTCGAGGTTTCCGGGTGCAGCCCCAGACGCACGCTCACAAGGCCGCAGCGCTGCCAGAACGCCATGAGCCCGGGCTCCGCCCCCAGGCTCGCGCCGAGAAGCGCCATGTCGTCAGCGCGCGCGCCATCACACACCTTGTCGACCAGCCGCCGCCCCAGCCCCTGGCGCTGGCGCGTGGGCAGCACGGCCAGACGCATGATGCGCCGCAGTCGATGGGTGGCGGTCTCGATCACCCCGCCATGAAGGGCAAGTGACTGCGCCATCAGGTGGCCGCGCGGGCGGCGCTCACCGCGGGCAATCTGTTCTGCCAGCTGCTCGTCAAACCCGCCTTCATCAACCGTCACCGCCACTGCCAGCAGCCGGCCCTCGCCGGCGATCGGCGCGCTCTCCAGCGTTTCGATACCGATATTCGGGCCATCCAGCAGGGTACGCAGATCCGCCGGAGAGGTGCGGTAGTGCGCCTGCACCAGCAGCGCAAACAGGGCTTCAAGGCGCGTTTCATCAAGTGAGAGCGCGTCGCGATCCAGGCGATGGTGATAAGCGGTTGCGGCAGCGCCGTCATCAGGCGGTGACTCGGAGGCCAGCGCCAGCAGCCGGGAGACGCTCTGCTCCAGCGGGTCTGCCTTCGCCCAGCGCACGGGCGTTTCAAGCGTCAGCGCCTTCCATTGTGGCGTGAGTCGGTCCAGCCGGGTACGAAAGCGCAGGGCAAAGCCACGACCGCTACCTTCGTAGCCGTGCACGGTGGTGGCAAAGACCACACGCGGGAAGTGCCTGAGCGCCTCATGCAGCACCGAGGCCGGCAGGGCTGCCGCCTCATCCACCAGCAGGACGCTGCCATCACCACCAAAGTGCTGAGGGCTTGCCATCAGCCGATCAGGGGCGACAAAACAGACCTCGCGCGCCTGCCAGACAAAATGTTGATCCTGCCAGGCGCCCTCCGGCAGCAGCGCGGCGAGACGTTCAAAGACCGGTGCGACGCTTGAAAAGCGCGGTGCGGTGATCAGGATGCGCGCATCGCCCTGCATGAGTCGCCGCGCCGCGCCGATGCCCAGTGCGGCACTCTTGCCACGGCCGCGATCGGCCGTGAGCACCAGCGGGCGGCGCCGGCGCAACCGGGTGATGGCGGCCACCGCCCGGGCCTGATCCGGGCTCAGACAGTCGCGATCCTCGATCGCCACAGGCCCGGTCGGTGCTTCCCTTTTAGCCTGCGGCACGACAAGCGGCTGTCCCTCGATCCAGCGCGCCACCTGGTCATCGGCCCTCAACAGGCGTGCCAGCCGAGCCAGATAGCGGGCATCAAGCGATGACCACTCAAAAGGATCATCAGCCAGACGGGCGTAGTCGGCATCCGGCGCCTCCCCCCAGCTGTCAGGAGTCAGCAGAATCAACAGCCCGCCGGCGCGCACGGTACCGGACAGCGCACCGAAGGCATCCGGATCAAAGCCTTCAAAGGCGTCAAACACCACTGCATCCTGCTCGGTGCCGAGCCGGGTACGAGCCTTTTCCATCACCAGCGGCTCAACCGAGGGCTTGAGGGCATCAGGCACTGATGCGCCCACCCATAGCACTTCCGTCAGCGCCAGTACCTCCAGCAGTGCACCCGCGCGCGCGCGCACCACTTCCGACGGGCCGGACAGCCACAAAAGGCCGCGGTGACGGGCGGCGCTCAGGGCCTGGCACCACTGGTGCAGGGCATTTATATCGTCGTCGGACAAGACAACCTCATGGTCAAAATCTCAAGGGTATCGCAACGCAGCGCGCCCCAGGGACGTTAGTGTGACCTGAACACGCGCCACAGGCGATCATTGCCTTTTCCCACAACGCAGGCGCAGTATTGGCCGCCAATCATCTTCAGGGGCAGCGGCCTTGCTCGATTTTGTTCTGCATCTGGATCAGCACCTTTTGAGCCTGGTCGAGCATCACGGTGTGTGGGTTTACGGCCTGATATTTGCGGTTATCTTCTGTGAGACCGGACTGATCATCATGCCCTTTTTGCCCGGCGACTCGCTGTTGTTCATCACCGGCGCCATTGCCGGAAGCGGTCATCTTGATCCCTGGACGGCCGGTACCGTCATTGCTATGGCCGCACTTGTTGGCGACAACCTCAACTACTGGATCGGGCGGCTCTACGGTACGCGGCTTTTCAACGAGCGTTCGCGCTGGCTGCGTCGCGAGCACCTGGCTCGAACCGAGGCCTTCTACGCCCACCACGGCGGCAAGATGGTCATGCTGGCACGCTTTGTACCGCTGGTACGCACCTTTGCCCCGTTCGTGGCCGGTATCGGCCACATGCCCTGGGTCGTCTTTACCGGCTTCAGCCTGTTGGGCGCGCTGCTCTGGACCGGCATTCTGGTCTCGCTGGGCTATTTTCTGGGCAATGTGCCGCTGCTGCGCGATCATCTGGAAGTGACCATTCTGGGGGTGGCGGTCGTTATGGCGCTGCCGGTCGTCCTGCGGCTGCTGCGTCGGCGAAAATAAGACACGCTATACTTCCGAAAGGCTTCAGAACGCCCTCGCTGCGCCGATAAAGCCATTCATGCCCGCTTCCCTGCGGGTCAGGTACCGGGAGAGACACCATGCCGCGCACCCTATTCAGGCCCGCAATATCAGGTTGTTTTCTGGCCGCTCTTGCCGCGATGGCGACGCTTCCCGTTCTTTCTCCTGTGGCCATGGCCGGTGACTCCGTCATTCTTGAACACCGCGGCCCGAATCTGAACCACCATCGCCTACCACCGCGCTTTCCGCCCTTTGGCATTCGTGACCCGCAGCAGTTCGACCCCGTCCGCGATGTGGATGTCGGCGTCATACTGCCGCCCGAGCAGCTTGAACACTGGCGCAGCAATTACGTACCCGACAACTACCGCCTCAACGGCTATGACGGTGTGCGCCAGGGCGAAGCCAACGTGTGCCGCCATAATGATGGCTCACGCAGCTATTCAAGCTCCGGCATGACCTGTGAGGATGGCAACGCCAACCCGCCGGGTGGCCGCACCTGGTCGACGAAGTAGCGTGCCCCGTGTGTCAGCAAGTCATGGCGTCATACGCCGTCAGCCCCGTGCCGGCCTTATGACCGCGCTGAGCATCCAATGGTCCTGCCACGCCAACGCCAGATAGAAGCGATGGCGTATGGCCGGCGTGGCGGTGCTAGAATGCGCCGTTTCGCGGACGCCCTCGAGATTTTCCTGGCGCCCGCGTTGCGCCTGCGCCTTACACACCCCGGCCTACAAGAGTGCTCCATGTCCGCCAGCTCCGATCATCGCTCTTCTCGAGCATCACTGCCCCGTCTGGGGCTGATTCCGCAGATCCTGATAGGTATCGTCGCCGGCACGCTGCTGGCCCTCTGGGCGCCGGGTACCGCGCAGTCCCTTGCCATACTCGGTGATCTTTTCATCAGCGCATTAAAGGCGATCGCACCGATTCTGGTCTTTGTGCTGGTCATGGCAGCGATCGCCGCGCACCAGCGCGGCCGGCCGACGCAGGTGCATGGCGTCCTCGGGCTCTATCTGGTCGGGACTTTGGTGGCCGCACTGGTGGCGGTCGTGGCGAGCTTCGCCTTTCCAACAACGCTTGCGATCGACGCCCCGCCCGCCGACGGCGCACCGCCCTCCGATATCATCGAGGTGTTGCGCAACCTCGCGTTGAGCGCCGTCGATAATCCGATCAACGCGCTGGTAGAGGCCAATTTCATCGGCATTCTTGCCTGGGCGGTGGGCCTGGGGCTGCTGCTGCGCAAGGCGAGCGATACCACCCGCAACGCGCTGGGTGATCTGTCTGACGCGGTCTCGGGGCTGGTGCGCTTTATCATCCGCTTCGCACCGCTGGGCATCTTCGGCCTCGTGGCCAACACGCTCGCCGATACGGGCCTTGGCGAACTCGCCAACTACGCTCATCTGCTGGCCGTGCTGCTGGGCTGCATGGCGTTCGTGGCGCTGGTGACCAACCCGCTCATCGTATTCGCCTATACGCGCAAAAACCCTTATCCGCTGGTCTTCGCTTGCCTGCGCGGCAGCGCCATTACCGCCTTTTTCACCCGCAGCAGCGCGGCCAACATTCCGGTGAACATGGCACTGTGTGAACGCCTCAACCTGCATCGCGATACCTACTCGGTGTCGATCCCGCTGGGCGCGACGATCAACATGTCCGGTGCGGCCATCACGATCACCGTCATGACGCTGGCCGCGGCGCATACACTGGGGCTGGGCGTCGATTTCCTGACGGCGTTTCTGCTCTGCGTGGTCTCGGCCCTCGCGGCCTGCGGCGTATCCGGAGTAGCTGGGGGCTCGCTGCTGCTGATTCCGATGGCGGCCAGCCTGTTCGGCATTTCCGCTGACGTCGCGATGCAGATTGTCGCTGTTGGCTTTGTCATCAGCGTGCTGCAGGACTCCACGGAGACCGCCCTCAACTCCTCTACCGACGTGCTCTTCACCGCCGCGGCCTGTCGCTCCCCGGGAGCTCAACGGCGTCTGGACGATGAAGCCTACGACGAGACGGCCTGAGGTCGGAGCTCGGGTCGTGTTGCCAATACGAGTGTGCATCCTTTCGAGCCGCCCATTCGGGCGGCTCTTTCATTTCCTTTCCGAGCTGCCTGTACGGCAGCTCAGAAGTATGCCTCCATGACGGCTTGTCGAACAGGTCCGTTCGCTGCCGCATAGGCAGCTCAGAAAAAGTCGACCAAGGCCGAGCCCAAGCAGGAAACGTTCGCTGCCGCATAGGCAGCTCAGAAAATAACCGGCTATGTCTTTAGGGGGTTCATCAAGTTCGCTGCCACATAGGCAGCTCAGAAAAAACCGATCATCGTCGCCGTCCGTGTCGAAGAGTTCGCTGCCGCATAGGCAGCTCAGAAAAAACCCGCCGCCAAACATCGACATGAGTATTGGTTCGCTGCCGCATAGGCAGCTCGGAAAACGTCGAGCAGAAGCGGCCCAAACAGCGGCGACGACGATGTATGCGAGGTTAATGCCATCCCTTCGAACAGACGTATTCGGCAGGCGCCAAGCCTCGAAAGATTAGCCGTGACCGCTCGATATGCCGGAAAGACCCGGGTCATTTTTCAAGCGTGTAATCGATCGTGGTGACCACCCGTATTCGTTTGATGTCCGGGGTATAGCTGTCGAGATCCTCGATCGAAAAATAACCCTGGCTTGCGTTTTTGATGGTACCGACATGGCTGTCGGCATCCCGGGCAAACTGCTGCGCCGCACTGCGGGCATCTGCCGTGGCTTCTCCAATCATTTCGGGCTTCAGGGCATCAAGCCCGGTAAAGAGAAACTCGGTGCGATAGTCATAATTGGGCGAAAGCACCACGCCCTCACTGACCAGCTCTCCCGTTCGGGGCATTGCCTGCTTGACGCCCTCGACCTTCGGAGTGCGTAAAAGCACCGTTGCTTCCCCCTGATAGCGCTCATCGGGACGATCGGCACCATAAAGATTGGCGAAGCGGTCGGTGACCTGCGGAGAGGTCACGGTAATGCTGCTTGCGTCGAATCCGCTGCGCGTGAGGAAGTCCCTGATACGCGTTGACTGCGTCGTCAGCTCACGCTGTAGCGCATCCAGATCGTTGGCCGTCACGGTATAGTGAAGCGGCCAGAGTGCCATATCAGCCGGCACTTCGCGTTCTGAAAGCCCCTTGACGGTCACGCTGCGTCCAGCATCGCGCCAGGTCTCGGCGGCCTTGCCTATATAGCTGCCGCCCCAGATCATGCCCACGGCCAGAAAACTGCCCAGAACAAGGGCACTGCGTATATGCATGGTGTTTCCTCCTGACTCGGGCATCGCCCAAGGTGATTTTTTGGCCATCCGAACCAACGACGGCGCCTGAGAAAAACGCAACACCTGTATTATTGCCGTTTTTCAGCGGTCTGTATGGCAGCATAAAAAAACCCGGCGCCATCGGCGCCGGGTATCGTTTGACATCGTTTCGCCTGAAAGGCGAGCTTAGACGTCGAAGCGGTCGTGCATCATGACCTTGTTCCAGGCCGCTGCGAAGTCACGCACGAGCTTCTCGTGACCGCCCTTCTGGGCGTAGAACTCGGCGAGCTGACGCAGCTGGGAATTGGCACCGAAGATCAAATCACAGCGGGTCGCCTTGAACTTCGTCTCGCCTGACTGGCGATCATTGAGCGTAAATTCCAGCCCTTCCGAATCCACCTTCTTCCACTCGAAATCGGGTGAAGTCAGATTGAGGAAGAAGTCGTTGGTCAATACCCCCGGACGATCCGTGAACACGCCGTGCTGTTGATAGGCGCCCTTCGCGTTGACGTCGAGCACGCGCAGGCCGCCCACCAGTGCGGTCCATTCCGGCGCGGACAGCCCCAGCAGTGCCGCGCGGTCCATGAAGATCTCTTCCGGCGAGACGTTGTAGGTGATGTCATCGCGATGGAAGTTACGGAAACCATCAGAGACCGGCTCGAGCCAGCGGAAGGTCTGCTCATCGGTCTGTTCGGCGGTTGCGTCGTTGCGGCCCGGCGTAAAGGGCACTTCAACGTTAACACCAGCATCGCTGGCCGCCTTTTCAACTGCCGCACAGCCACCCAGCACGATCAGGTCCGCCAGTGAGACCTTCTTGTTGCCACTCTGGGCACCATCGAAGTCGCGCTTGATGCCTTCCAGCACGCCGAGGACCTTTGACAGATCGCTCGGATTGTTGACCGGCCAGTCCTTCATCGGTGCCAGACGGATACGGGCACCATCAGCACCGCCGCGCTTGTCGGACGTACGGAAGGTCGAGGCCGAGCCCCATGCCACGGCCGCCAGCTGGGAAACGCTCACGTCGCTGTCGAGAATGCGACGCTTGAGATCGGCAATGTCACCGGCATCGACGAGTTCAAAGTCGACGGCGGGAATCGGGTCCTGCCAGATCAGATCTTCCTGCGGGACTTCCGGGCCGAGATAACGCGCCTTCGGACCCATGTCGCGGTGGGTCAGCTTGTACCAGGCGCGCGAGAAGGCGTCGGTGAAGTAGTCAAAATCGTTGAGAAATTTCTCGCAGATCCTGCGATAGGACGGATCGACCTTCAGGGCGATGTCGGAGGTCATCATCATCAGCGGATGATCAACGCCTTCAAGGTGTGCATCTGGCGTGCGCGGGGCGTTCTTGTCGACAGGGGTCCACTGCAGGGCGCCTGCAGGGCTGCGCGTCTGCTCCCACTCGAAGTTGAACAGGTTCTCGAGATAGCTGTTGTCCCACTGGATCGGGTTCTGCGTCCAAGAGCCTTCGATCCCGTTGGTCATGGTGTCTTCAGCATTGCCCTTGCCACGCGGGTTATGCCAGCCAAGCCCTTGGGCTTCCATCGGCGCGCCTTCAGGCGCAAAGCCGATCTGATCCGGCGGGGTCATGCCGTGAGACTTGCCGAAGGCGTGACCACCGGCGATCAACGCCACGGTCTCTTCATCGTTCATGGCCATGCGGCCGAAGGTAATACGGATATCTGCTGCGGAATCTTCCGGCACACCCTTTTTGGCCGAACCTTCCGGATCGACGTAGATCAGGTTGGAATTCGATGCTGCCAGCGGCGCTTCCAGATCATAGCGCTCATCCCCTGCTTCGCCTGTCCAGCGCAGATCGCGATTGACCATCTGATCGGGATGACCTTCGAACGGACCATGCGGGGCATCTTCGATCTTCTTGCCATACCAGGATTCGGGGCCCCAGTAGGTCAGGTTATCCGGCTCCCAGGCATCGATACGGCCGCCGGCAAAACCAAAGGTCGGAAAGCCCATGATCTCCAGCGAGCAGTTGCCGGTGAGTACGATCAGATCCGCCCAGGACAGCGCCGCCCCGTATTTCTGCTTGATCGGCCACAAAAGACGCCGTGACTTGTCAACGTTGCCGTTGTCCCACCAGCTGTTGATCGGTGCAAAGCGCTGCATGGCTTCACCGGCACCGCCGCGACCATCAGCGATGCGATAGGTCCCTGCGGAGTGCCACGCCATGCGGATCATCTGGGGGCCGTAATTGCCATAATCCGAAGGCCACCAGTCCTGCGAGGAGGTCAGCAGGGCCTTGATGTCCTTTTTGACTTCGGCCAGATCCAGCTGATTGAAGGCCTCGGCGTAGTTAAACCCCTCATCGTGCGGGTTGGCCTCGCGCGGGTCCTGATGCAGCAGCTCTACCTTGAGCCGGTTGGGCCACCAGTGGTCGGTGGTCGGCTCGGAACCGGCAGCGCCACCCACCGAATTGCCAGCGAACGGGCACTTGCCAGTGATCTTTATCTCTTCGCTCATGCTGTACGTCCTTTCCTTATTGATTCGACTTCCGCTGCCTCTTGTCGATGTCAACGGCGCCTGACCGCACGTCCGATGAATCAGGGCGTTAGTACTGTTGTCGCATACAACCTGGCATCAACGTCAAAATACAAACATAGATTAATTACAATGAAATGTGCGTCCACGCCGATGATTTCTCCCTAACACCCTGTTTGGCCTTGTCTATGCCGCCATTTTGACCAATATCTGGCCGCCCTCATTAGCGCTGCCCCTATCAGGGCAACCGCTCGCTGACAGGACGTTCAGGCCTCGCTTTTTCATCGAGCAATGCTTATATAAACCCTCAACTTAATTGCTCAACTGCCGATAGCACTGCCTGAATCGTGACACTTCGTTGCGTGCCCATACCCCTTGAGCAGGCGCCATCCATGGACACCGTTGAGGCAGAGGATCTGCCAAAGATCGAAATTCGCGATCTCGAGCATATTGCAGGCATCATTGACGCACTGAGCTATCACACTCACGCGCTGTCCATCAGCGTGGGGGAATCCTCAATATGCTGCCCTGTCACGCTTCGAGGGATAGATCATGAACAAAAGGTCGTATCTCTCTCCCTGCTCGACGCCCAGAGTCTGGAGGCCGCCGACGTTGTCGATCAATCGCTGACGCTGATGGCCGAAAGCGATAGCGAAACGATTCGCCTTGAAGCCATGATGGCACTTGAGGTGGTGCGCAAAAACGATCTGCTCAACCTCCGATGTTCGCTGCCACAGACGCTGCATACCACGGCCAAACGCAACAGTACACGCGTGTTCCTCTCACAGGGCATGAAGGTTGGCGTGGCAATCACCCTGTATGAGAATCAGCCCTCCATTGCCGGACACCTGCGCAATATTTCCATTGGTGGAGCGCTGCTGGAAATCCCTCTGGCAGCCAGCGCCCCGCTCAAGATGGAGGAGTTCATAGCTCGACTCGAGCTGTCTTTCCCCAACGGTGAGCAGTTCATCACCATGGCGCAGATTCGCCACGTCAACCCGGCCGGTCGATCGCACTTTGCCGCCATTGGCGTGAGTTTTATCAATGCCGACCGGGCCCACGAGCAGCGGCTGATATACCTGGTCAATGAGACAGAGCGGGAGGCGGTTTATCGTAACGGTGAAGGTGGCCGCATGAGCTTTCCCTCGCCGCTTTATTCCTCCAACGAGCCCGGTTACAAACGCAGTGCACGGCGCCACCGCCACAAGCCTCAGCCGACCCCCATGGTGGCGGCTTTGCTTGAGGTCACTCGTCAGCTGCATATCTTTTTGCTGGCACTGCAGAATCAGCGACCGTTACCAGCAAAATGCCTGCTTGGCAGCGCCGATACGCTGCTGACACTGCTGCAACGACAGCGTCAGACCCTTTTTTACGCCCTGCATTGCCTGAATCAGGAGCCGGCCTGGGTGCAGCACTCTCTAAACGTGGCCGTACGGCTGGGGGATCTTGTCTCAAGTGACCCAGAGCACGCCCACAAGGCCCGCGAAGTGGTAGTCGCTGCGCTTGCTCATGATATGGGCAAGCTGATGCTGGTCGATGACACCCTGCCCTCCATTGAAGGGCAGCTCAATACCCACCAGCGCGACCACCTTCGCAGCCACGTTGCCATACTGCAGGACGCCCTTGAGGGGGCCGACTGGCTGACGCCCATCATGCACCACGAGGTGATCGGCTGTATCAACGAGCGCCTGGACGGCAGCGGCTATCCGAAGGCGCTCAAGGGTGAGGCGCTCTCACCGATTGCCCGCATGGCAGCCGTTGTGGATACCGTCGATGCCATGACGCGCACACGCGGCGACCGGCCGGGCAAGACGGCCATCGAAGCCTATCGCTATCTCTATCACCGCCCAGGGCGCTTCGATAAACACTGGGTGACGCGTTATATCCAGCGCCACGGCTTTTATCCGATCGGCAGTCTGGTGAAGTTTTCCGGTGGCTTTCTGGCCTGGGTGATGGAGCTCGACGACAGCGGCCAGCCCCAGCGCGTACGTGTGGTGCGCAACCTGAGCCGTGAGGGGCGTACCATGAATGACATTCTGAGTCGGGTCGATTTTGCCCAGCTTGGAAAGCTGGATGGATTGATGCGTCCCGAGGGTTTTGGTCTGACACCGCACTGACGACGTCAGTCGCGCTCAAGCGGTACCGGCGGCGTCAGGGGCTGATCGAGAAAGCGATCACGCAGCCAGCTGCCGGCGACCCCGAGCCCCCGGCTGGCATGCCAGCCCAGTTCCAGCGCGACCCAGCGTTCAAGCGCCGGAACCGTGAGCGTCACCAGGGATGGCCGCGCCGGTGACGCCGCAATCACATGGTCGGACATCAGCGTCCAGCCAACGCCGTGCTTGACCAGCTCCAGCATCACGAAATGGCTTTCGACCCACCATACATCCGCCCCCACACGCTCGGCGCGCCTCGAACCGGGCTGATCACGGGTGGCCACGATTAGCTGACGATGCTGCCTCAGATCCTCCAGCGTCACGTCGTCCCTGTCGGCCAGTGGATGGTGCTGACCGCAGACCAGGCGCAGCGGCACACGCCCCAGCGGGCGGGATTCAAGTGTCGGAAAGAGTGGCTGCGGGCGACAGATCACGCCCAGATCCGCCTGCCCCGACTCCAGCATGCGCCCGACATCTTCCAGCAATGGAAAGTGCATTTCGATCTCGACGCCTGGAAACTGACGAGCAAAGTCCTGCATCAGTGCACCGATCAGATGCTCGGGGTAGAACTCATCAATGGCCAGGCTCAGCCGTGGCTCAATATGGGCCTCCAGACGCCGCGCCACGCCGAGAAAACGCTCACGTCGGGCCAGCACCCCTCTGGCCTCCTCTACCATGCGCGTCCCGTTGGCCGTCAGCACCGGAAGCCGAGCACTGCGATCAAACAGGGTCAATCCCAGATCCAGCTCCAGATTGGCCACGTGCGTGCTGACCAGCGACTGCGCCTTGCCCAGCCGCCGTGCCGCGGCCGAGAACGAGCCGGTGTCGGCAGTGGCCACCAGCGCATTGAGCTGTTCAAGACTTGGGCTCATGAGAGACTCCCGATAAGACATTGGCGACCGATCCATCTCTCAAACAGATGGATTCCAACTTGGGTTTGGCACTTTCATGAATGATAGTGCGTGGTAACACCGACCGGAAGCTTTCACCATGCGTACCACTCCTGACCGTATTCGCCACACGGTGATGTTTGAAATCATCGGCCTTTTGATTGTCATGCCGCTGGGCCATCTGCTTTTTGACTTGAGTGTCAGTCATATGGGCATGGTGGGCGTCATCAGTGCCGTAGTCGCCACGCTCTGGAACTATGTCTATAACCTGGGGGTGGATCACGCTCTGCTGCGCCTGCGAGGCGATGTACGCAAGACGGTCATCATGCGTGTTTTTCACGCCATCTGCTTCGAACTGGGTCTGATCTGTGTGCTACTGCCACTGATCGCGCTGTACCTGAGTCAAACCCTTGCCGAGACGGCACCGCTGGTGACTTCGCTGGCGCTCTTTTATGTGGTTTATGCCTTTGTCTTCAACTGGCTCTACGACATCGTCTTTCCCATTCCGGCATCACGCGAATCCAGTGCCTCGGCTGGCGCCTGAGCGAAGCAGGCGGTTGACCATTTTGTTATAAAGTAACATTATTGACCGTCAACACCGCCGCTTTCCTTCAGGCCATACATGTCCTATTTCGATACCTCTTCACCGTCGGCGCGACGCATCCCGGTCACACTGCTGACCGGCTTTCTGGGCAGCGGCAAGACCACGTTGCTCAATCAGCTGGTTCAGCAGCCGAGCATGTCGCGGGCACTGGTCATCATCAACGAATTCGGCGAGATCGGACTCGACCATCAACTTTTCTCCGCCAGCACCGATGGCGAGCAGATCGAGCTCAGCAATGGCTGTATCTGCTGTTCGATCCGTACCGATCTGGCAAAAACGCTTGCGGAAGCGGTATGGCGATTTTCGCGCGAGGGCAAACGTCAGTTTGACCGGCTGATTATCGAGACCACGGGGCTGGCCGACCCTGCCCCCATCGTCCATACCCTGATGAGCGAAACCCGGGTCGCGCGCCACTACGCCCTCGATGGCATCGTCACGACGATGGACGCCGTCAGCGGCAGTACGACGCTGGATCGCCACGAAGAGGCCCTGCGTCAGGCCGCCATGGCAGACATGCTACTGATCACCAAGCAGGATGTGGCGTCAAAAGAACAGCTGGATGCCCTGTGCCACCGGCTCTCAGCGATCAACCCGAGTGCAACACAAAAGCTTTTGGATCACGGCCGGATCGACGCCGATGCCCTGCTGGGCCTGGGGCCAGAAGACATGGAGGCGCGTAGCGCTGATATTCAGCGCTGGCTGGGAGAAGCCTCCTCGGAGGCAAGCGTTGCGCACTCGCCCACCCTTTCTCCCCATGCCCTGTTTGCCAGCGTCGAGAAAGCCGGGGTACAGGCCGGCATGATGCCGGCACCGCCACGGCCCGATCCCAACCGCCACGACGATCATATCCGCGCACACTGCTTTGTGTTCGAGCGCCCGATCAGGGCCTCGCGGCTGGAAGCATGGCTGTCACTGGTGACCAGCCTCATGGGCCACGACATGCTGCGCATCAAGGGCATGCTGGACATCGAAGGTCGCGACCGACCGCTGGTCATTCATGGCGTACAGCATCTCTTCCACCCACCGGTCGAACTCGAGGCGTGGCCCGGCGGTGAGCGCTTCTCTCGACTGATCTTCATCACCCGCGATATTCCAAGAGAGACACTTGAAATGACGCTGGGCGACTTTCTCGATAACTGATCTGCCCTGACGACGCGCTCACCTCACGGGGCGCGTCGACCTGGAAGATTGCATCTCCTTTAAATGTTACGATATATCATTACGAGATACTGACATGACCACAAAAGCTTCAGACGACCGGCTTCCGGTCACGATTCTTTCGGGATTTCTGGGGGCCGGCAAGACCACCCTGCTCAACCGACTTCTGGCCAATCGGGACAATCGAAAAGTCGCTGTCATCGTCAATGACATGTCAGAGGTCAATATCGATGCCGAGCTGTTGCGGGGTGGAGACAACAGCCTCTCGCGCACGGAAGAGACCATGGTGGAGATGTCCAACGGCTGCATCTGCTGCACCCTGCGTGGAGACCTGATCGAGGAGGTCAGCCGTCTGGCAGGAGAAGGCCGCTTTGACGCGCTGGTAATCGAATCCACCGGCATTTCGGAGCCGCTGCCGGTAGCGGCCACGTTTGATTTTCGCGACGAGTCGGGATTTTCACTGGCCGATATCGCCCGCATTGATGCCATGATCACGGTCGTGGATGCGGCCAGCCTGCTCAAGGACTACGCCTCGACCGAGTTCCTGCAGGATAGAGGCGAGGTCAACGGCGAGGCGGATACCCGTACACTGGTCGATCTGATGGTCGATCAGATCGAGTTCGCCGATCGCATCATTCTCAACAAGATCAGCGATGCTTCCCCGGCCGCACAGGTTTCAGTGCGCGAGATCATCAAAAGCCTCAACGGCGGGGCCGATGTCATCGAAACCGACTACGCCGACGTGGCGATCGATCAGCTGCTTGATACTAGACTTTATGACCCGGAGCGCTCCCATCAGCATCCACTCTGGTTTCGTGAGCTCAACGAGTTCGACACTCATGTACCGGAGAGCGAAGAGTACGGCATCAAGAGCTTCGCATTCCGCGCCCGGCGGCCCTTTCACCCGCAGATGCTCGATGACTTTATCAAGAACCATGCGCTCTGGACCGGCGTGGTTCGTGCCAAGGGACTGTTCTGGCTGGCCACGCGTCCCGACCACGTAGGCGTCATGAGCCAGGCCGGTGCCTTCATTCGTACCGAACGCTACGGCTACTGGTGGGCAGGCATGCCGCAGTCGCGCTGGCCGGACGACCCGCACTGGCGAGAGGTCATGGATCGCTACTGGGACACGCAGTATGGTGATCGACGCACCGAACTGGTCTTTATCGGCCAGCATATGGATGAACATGCTATCCGCTCGGCACTGGAAAGCTGCCTGATCGAGCTCCCCCATAATGTGCCCATTTCAGAGGCAACGGCCGGGCTTCGTGATCCCTTCCCGGCCTGGGACTGAGGCAGCATACCCCGCACGCAGGCCAGATCGCGCGCGGGCAGATCACCCATGCCCCGGCGAGAGCGTGCCGAACCAGCTCACCAGCGCGACCACACCCATCAGAACCAGGATTTCCGCGATGGAGACCCGTCGCAGGAATGTGAGCGCGCCGGCATCACGTGAAAGCCGGGGGACCAGCCGGTAGCGATTGAACAGTGCCATCGCCGTTAAAAGTCCCACCAATCCCACCTTGATCCACAATGCTTGCTGATAAAGCGCGCCCGGTTCCAGCGGCAAGCCACCGACCACCAGCCAGGTGTTGGCCATACCGGTCAGCACCACCAAAGCCACCGCCAGGTGGCCGGCGCTGGAAAACCGAATCAGCGCATCAAGGGCACTCGAGCGCCACGACGGCACCCGCAATTGCCCCAGCAGCATGGTGACCGGCACCAGCGCGCCCAGCCAGAAACCGCCGGCCAGCAGGTGCCCCCAGTCGTTGAGGCGATGCAGGGCGCCAACCACTCCCTCATGCATTGCCGTATGCCCTGATACGGTCAGCGTGGCAAGCATCAGGGACGTGGCGATCGCAATGCCTGAAGGGCACCGCATCCTCGGAACAATAAGCAACACCCCAAGCACCAGAAAGGCCGCCAGCTGCCAGACCCAGGCATGACCGACAACGGTTTTTGCTGCTACCAGCGCGAGCATGGTGGGTGAAAACGCCTCCCCCCAGCCGCTGCCGATCGAGGCACCCAGCACCGGCAGAGTCACAAGCGTGGCAAGCCCGGCCAGACCGATCGCGACCATGGCCCAGCCAGCAAGACGCTGCCAGAGCGCGTCGCGAAGCAACCGATCCTTGATCAGTAACAGACAAACGCTGCCGCCCCAGAGCGACAGCGTCGCCAGATTAAAGACAAGGCGTGCCGCCAGCAGCGCCGAGGCAGGCTCAATCAAGGTGTGACGTCAAAGCGGTACTGCCCCTGCGTCTTGTGCCCATCGACCGAGAGCACATGCCAGTGCACGTCATAACTGCCGCTTTCCAGCGGCTCACTGATGGGCGCCACCAGGGTCTTGCCACCCTCCTGCAACCGGGCCTCGTCGAGCGTGACCGAATCACCATCGGTACTGACGACGTCGATGTCGCTGAAAGGCAGCTCAAGACCCTCGCTGAAGGTCAGGCTGATCTCCTGCGGATTAGAGACGCGCCCTCCCTCCTCGGGAGTGGATGACTTGAGGTGAGCATGGGCCAGCGCCTGAGTGCTGATGCTCAGAGCGATCAAAAAAAGCGGTGCCATCCAGCAGCGTTGCAGGGCGTTCATGTTGTTCTCCACGGGTGGGTCATCTCGACAGGGTGGGGCCGCCACGCGGCTCCAATGGGTCATTGTCGCCGCGATGATACGAGCTGAAAAGAAACCGCGGCCGGATACCGCAGCCGGGCGCCTCAGTAATAATCATCCAGCAATGCATTGACGTTGATCTCGGCCAGGCTTGCCGTATTGGGCATTTCAAGCGCCATCGACACCAGTCGGGCCAGATCTTCTGGCTGGGTCATCTGCTCCGGGGGAATATTGCCGACCGACTCGCCCATGTCGGTGGCCACCAGTCCCGGGCACAGCGCCGTGGCGCGTACGCCGTCCTCCCAACCCTCCTTTCGAAGCGCGTGAGACAGTGCCAGCGCGGCATATTTGCTCATCGAATAAAGCCCCGAGCGCGCACTCTTGACCCGGTGCCCGGAGAGCGACACCACCGAGATCACCCGGCCGGCCCCGGTCTCCTTTAGATGTGGCCAGGCCGCGCGCGCCAATCGCAGAGGCGCCTTGACGTTGATATCAAATATCTCATCGATGTCGGCATCTTCCGCCTCGATCACGGTTTTGGGAATCATGATGCCGGCGTTATTGATCAGGGCATCCAGGCGCCCAAAGCGTTTGATCGTGGCCTCGACCCAGTCCTGATCGAAGGCATCGGTGGCGGCGTCATAGGGATGCACCAGCACCTGTTCGCCGGTCAGGGTCGGATCGATCGCCTCCGGGCGGCGCACGCCCAGACTCAACTGCCAGCCTTCCTCTTTCAGGCGCCGGGAAATCGCTGCACCGATGCCACGACTGGCGCCAGAGATCATCGCCACGCGCGGAGAAGTCACCTGCTCACTCATGAATGGACTCCAAAAATTAGACGGCTTGTTTGGCCACATGACGCGCAATCGCGCCGGGCGTGGTCCACCAGACCCCTTCGGCCTCGCGATGTCCGGCCAGATCGGCAAGGACACGGCGCAGCAGGCGCAATCGGAAGGGCTGGCCGGTCAGCCAGGGGTGCAGGGCGATACCCATGACCAGCGGCTGATGGCGGGACTGCTCGAGCAGTTCAAAAAACTGATCGCGCATCATGGTGGCGAACTCGTTCATGCTGACGCGATGGGTCGAGATCGTCGGGATATCGTTCAACTCCTGCGGATAGGGGATCGACAGGAGATCGCCGCGGCGCGTGCGCATGGCAGTAGGTCGGTCATCGTGCGACCAGTTGAGCGTGTAGGAAAACCCTGCCTCCTGAAGAAGGTCCGGCGTACGATCACTTTCCGAGATCCACGGCGAGAGCCAGCCCTCCGGGGCCGTACCGAAGTGGGTGGTCAGGCGCTCGCGGCTGCGCGCGATCAGCGCGGCCTCATCAGCTGGCGACATCTGCCCCTGACGCTCGGCGTTGGTATGGCCGTGGCCGATCAGTTCGTCTCCACGCGCCATGAAGGCTTCCAGCAGCTCGGGGCAGTGATCAAGAATCGAGGTATTGGCGATCACTCCGGCCGGTAGTGATAGTGATTCCAGCATCTCGAGAAATCGCCAGGCACCAACACGATTGCCGTATTCGCGCCAGGCATAGTTGAGGACATCCGGCTCGCCTTCCGGTGCCGGCGGCGCGATACCGGGACCCCGCCCCTCGCCGAAGGAAAAATGCTCCAGATTGATGCCCACATAGACCGCCAGTCGGGTATCCCCTGGCCAGCGAAAATCGTCGCGGTCAGTAATGGGGCGATAGTCAAAGCGTTCGTGATGGCGTAGATGGTTCAACGGCATGCCGTACTCCTATGGGTAACAATGATGGTGCCGACCACACCGGCCCGCCACGGACAACAAAATGCCGGCACCCTCGGGCGCCGGCAGACATGAAGAGAACGCAGGATGGCTCAGGCCGACTGCACGTCAGGCACATTCTCCATCAGCTTCTCCTTGAAGATCGGCAGATCCCGAATGCGCTTGCCGGTGGCGTGATAGACCGCGTTGGCCACTGCCGCTGCCATGCCGGTAATGCCGATCTCGCCGATTCCGCGGGCACCGAATTCGTTGAATTCAAGATCAGGATAGTCGAGCAGAATCACGTCGACCTCCGGTGGCTGGTCGGCATGGACCGGCACCACGTACTCGGCGTAGTTGTTGTTGACCGGTCGGCCATTGCGGGGATCAAACTCGGTCGCCTCGAAATGGGCCATGCCCAGCCCCATCACGATCGCCCCTTCCACCTGATTGCGTGCCGTCATCGAGTTGATCACGCGTCCAACGTCAATGGCGCTGACCACGCGCGCAATGCGCAGATTCGAGATGCCCGGGTCCCAGCGTACTTCCACGAAATGCGCCCCGAAGGAGCGATAGGAGTATTTATCATCAGCACCTTTGGTGTGCGCATGCCCGTCAGCGCTGGCAAGTCGCTGGCCCTTGAGCACATCAACGTAGTCCACGCTCTGCCCGTCATGGGTCAGCCGGGCGTTTTCAAACGTGAGACTGTCGCTGTCGGCGTCAGAGAAGTCACCCTTGTCACTGGTGGCGTAGCCCTTGAGCTCCTTGATGGCCTCGCGCGTGGCCGCCGCGATGGCCGGCAGCGTCGTGGCCGTAGCCCAGGAGCCACCCGAAACCGGACCTGCGGGATAGCTGGTATCTCCCAGCCGCACGGTGATTTTCTCCAGTGGCAGGCCGGTCAGCTCGCTCACGGTCTGGGCAATGATGGTATAGGTGCCGGTACCGATGTCCTGAGTGGCACAGGTGACATACGCCGTTCCATCGGCACGCAGCGACACCCGCGCCTCGCATTCGCGCTTGAGCGCCTCCCAGTTACAGGCCGCCATGCCATAGCCGATGATTTCGTGGCCTTCGTGCATGGACCCGACGTCCGGGTTGCGATCCTGCCAGCCGAATTTCTCGGCGGCCTTTTCGGTGGCCTCGCGGATGTGGTTACTGGAGAAGTCGAGACCCAGACTCTCATCGCGGCTGGCGTAGTTGTTCATGCGAAACTCGAGCGGATCGACGCCAGCGGCCAGCGCCATCTCGTCAATGGCCGATTCCAGCGCAAAGAGCCCGGGCGCCGCACCGGGTGCCCGCATCGAGGTCGGCGTGCCGCGATTGACCTGCGTGGTCTCATGACTGACCGTCAGGTTGGGGCACGAATAGAGGCTTTTGGTGACGCTGCCACAGGTTTCGACGTACTGATCGGTAAACGACGTCGTGTTGATCGACTCGTGACGCAATGACACCAGTCGACCGTTTTCATCGGTGGCAAGCCTCAGACGCTGGCGTGTCTCGGGGCGATGACCGGTGGTGGTAAACATCTGCTGGCGCGGCACCACCAGCTGTACCGGACGGCCGATCTCGCGGGCAGCAGCGGACGCCGCCACCGCATGCGGCCACATCCAGAGCTTTGAGCCAAAGCCCGAGCCGATAAAAGGTGATTCAACCCGAACATGCGACGGGGGAAGGCCAAAGATTTTGGCCAGGGCGTTGCGCTGTACCACCACGCCCTGGGAGGATTCGAAAATGGTCAGGCGATCATTTTCCCAGCTTGCCACGGAGGCATGCATTTCCATCGGGTTGTGGGTCTCGACCGGCGTGGTATAGGTCACATCGATGCTGTGGGCGGCGCCGTCAAAATGCGCCGCGGCGTCGCCGCGCTCATGATTGCCGCTGCCGGACCGGGTCCCGTGCGCCTTCACGCCCTGATCCAGATTGGCGATGGCACTGTCAGTCTGGTAACTCACCCCAATCTTGCGCGCGGCGGCGCGGGCATTTTCAAACGTATCGGCGACCACCAGCGCCACGAACTGACCTTCGTAGTAGACGTGATTATCCTCGAACGGCAGACGAGTCTCCTCGACCTTGTTGCCCTGAGCAAAAGAGGCCGGTGAGCGGTGCAGCTCGGGAAAGTGATCGTGGTGAAAGATATCGATCACCCCGGGGAACTGACGCGCGGCGTCCAGATCCAGCCCGGTGATCGTGCCACTGGCAATGGTGCTGAAGACGCCGTAGCCGTAAGCCATGTTGTCGGGATGATGATCGGCGGCGTAAGGCGCTGCGCCCGTGACCTTGCGCTGTCCGTCGATGCGCCTGGGACCTGAGCCAATGACACCGGCGTCCATGATGCTGTCACTCATGACGTTCTCCTGTCGTCTTGCGCCCTCAGGCGGTCAGGGTGGTGAGATTACGCACGATGGCCTGCTGGCCAAGCGGAATCTTGAAAGCGTTATGGGCATAGGGCGTGGCGTTTTTGAACGCCGTTTCAGCGGCCTTCTGGAAGGTCGCCTCGGTAGCCTTTTGCCCCTTGAGGGCGGCTTCGGCATCGAAGGCGCGCCAGGGTTTGGTGCCCACACCGCCGAGAGCCACGCGGGCCTCAACGATGGTGTCGCCGTCCAGGCGAACGATGACGCCGCTTGATGCCAGCGCAAACTGGTAGGAAGCGCGATCGCGCAGCTTGAGATAGTGCGAGCGGCTGTTTTCGAGCGGAGCCTCCAGCGTCACGTGGGTAATCAGCTCGCCCGGCTGCAGCGCATGCTCGCGCTCGGGGGTGTCTTTGGGTAACAGATGAAAGTCGAGAAAGTCGATCTCTCGACGCCCCTCGGGGCCTTCAACGGTGATGGTGGCGCCGATCGCCGCCATTGCCACACACATATCGGAGGGATGGGTAGCGATACAGTGCTCGCTGGTCCCCAGTACGGCGTGAACGCTGCGGTTATGGCCGCCGATGGCGGCACAGCCGGAGCCGGGCTCGCGCTTGTTGCAGTTCGACACGCCATCGCGGAAGTACGGACAGCGCACGCGCTGCATGACGTTGCCGGCGGTAGTGGCCTTGTTGCGCAGCTGCGTGGTGGCGCCTGACAAGAGCGCTTCGCTGAGCACGGCGTAATCACTCCTGATCCGGTCATGACGTGCCAGTGCCGTGTTGGTCACCAGTGCGCCGATGCGGGTGCGGCCGTCACCCAGCGTTTCAATCTCATTGAGATCAAGCCGGTTGATATCGACCACCTGATCCGGCCGCATGATGTCGATCTTGACCAGATCCAGCAGCGTGGTGCCACCGGCCAGGTAGGCGGCCTGCCTGTTATTGCCGTGGGTCGAAACTGCCTGGCCCGGGCTGTCGGCACGGGCATAGTCAAAGTTGTGCATCAGCTCGCTCCCTCCATCTTGCCGCGGGCATCCTGCACGGCGGCCAGAATGTTCTTGTAGGCACCGCAGCGGCAGATATTGCCGCTCATCGCTTCTCGGACCGAGGCATCATCGCGCCCGATGTTGTCATCCTTGAGAATCGCGACCGCACTCATGATCTGACCCGATGTGCAGTAGCCACACTGGTAGGCATCGTGTTCCCAGAAGGCGGCCTGCACCGGATGCAGCTCATCGCCTTTCGAGAGCCCTTCAATGGTGGTGATCTCGTCGCCATCGTGGGACACGGCCAGTGACAGGCAGGAATTGATCGCCGTATCGTTGACCAGCAGCGTACAGGCGCCGCACTGGCCCTGATCACAGCCCTTCTTGGTGCCGGTCAGCATCAGGCGATCACGCAGCACATCAAGCAGCACGGCGTTGGGGGTCACATTCAGGGCATGTTCAACGCCATTTACCGTGAGCCGGATCTGCTGCTCGCCTTCACCGGGGGCACCATCCTCCTGCGGTGCCAGAGGCTCGCTGGCCTGTTGCCCTGCCTGGGCAATCTGTGCCCAGGCCGGCGCTGTCGCCGCGGCAAGGCTCGACGCCCCCATCGTCTTGAGAAAACGTCGCCTTGAAGGCGAGCGAGCATCGAAGGTCTCGACGCCCGACCCGCTACCCTTGTGGTGATCACTCATGTGTCACTCCTCATTACATCAGGACGCAGGCACTCATATGGGTCCTGGATCGTCATGGTCGGTATGAACATTGGCGGTGCCGGCCGCCAATGGTGGCACCTTCAGGTGCTCTGAAATCGTGGGGATCTGTCAGGGATGCCGATCTTATCGTTTGCTGGCAAACGATCTCAGCCTGGACCGGGGGTGGTGAGATTGCCAATGCACCGTCTGATACTTTCAGGCTGCATTCAGATGCACGATCGCGTGAGAAGCTCATCAAAAGGGCCGACCCCTGGTGGGGGCCGGCCCGCTCATGACATGAATCAGGACTGAACTCAGGGCGCCAGCATTCTCTCGATCGAGATCGGCATATCGCGAATGCGCTTGCCAGTGGCGTTATAGACCGCGTTGGAAACGGCAGCCGCAATGCCGGTCACGCCGATTTCGCCCACACCGCGGGCCCCGAACTCGTTGAGCAGGTAGTCGGGATAGTCCAGCATCTCGACATCAATATCTGGCGTGTCGGCATTCACCGGCAGGACGTAATCCGCCAGATTGTTGTTGTAGGGATAGCCATTACGGTCGAACTCGGCCTGCTCGAACAGCCCCATGCCGAGCCCCATGACGATGCCGCCCTCGACCTGGTTGCGCGCCGTCTTTGGATTGATGGCGCGACCGATGTCGACGGTCGAGACCACGCGCGCCACGCGCAGGCGCGAAATGCCCGGGTCCCAGCGCACTTCAACGAATACGGCCCCAAAGGAGCGGAAACTGTATTGATCCTGCTCGTCACCGGGTTTTGCAGAGGCTTCGCCGTCGATCAGTCCCAGCTGGTTATCCTTGAGCAGCTGAGTAATCTCGACACTGCGATCACCACTGACCAGTCGGGCATCCTTGATCTCGATGCTCTCGGGATCAACGTTTTCAAGCGCCCCGCCTTCGGCCGTGGCCAACGTTCTGAGCTGCGACAGCGCCTCACGGGTCGCCGCCGAGACCGCTGGCAGCACGGTGGCCGTGGCAAAGGAGCCGCCGGAAAGCGGGCCGGAGGGCAGCTGTGAATCACCCAGACGCACATCAATCATCTCGATCGGAATACCGGTCAGCTCACTGGCCGTCTGCGCCACGATCGTATAGGTGCCGGTGCCGATGTCCTGAGTACCACAGGCCACCAGTAACGAACCATCGGCGCGAAAGCCGACGCGAGCCGAGCAGTGCTGACGCATCGCTTCCCAGCTCTGGGTCGCCATGCCGTAGCCGATAATCTCGTCACCGTCCTTCATCGCACCGGGCGTGGCATTGCGCTTGTCCCAGCCAAAGCGGCTGGCCGCCCTGTCCCAGCACTCCTGAAGGTGATTGCTCGACCAGGGCAGCCCGGATGCCGGGTCCTTGTCGGCGAAGTTCTTCTTCCTGAGTTCCAGCGGGTCCATGTCGAGCTGGACCGCCAGTTCATCAAGTGCCGTTTCCAGCGCAAAGTTGCCGGAGGATTCGCCGGGCGCACGCATCGGACACGGCGGGCACTTGTTGACCGTGATCAGCCGATTGGTGATGGCCACGTTTTCACAGTCATACATCTTGGGGGTGGCGGCGCTGACGGTGTCATCGTGCTTACCGGCCGGCGAGCTTTCATTACAGCCATCGTGATGAATGGACAGCAGCTTGCCACTGTTGTCGGCCCCCAGGCGCACGCGCTGCAGCGAGGTCGGGCGATAGCCGGTCGACAGATATTCCTGCTGACGTGACAGTACCGTCTTGACCGGACGACCCAGGCGACGCGCGGCGACCGCCGTCATGATGGCGTGCGGCCACATGAAGAGCTTGCCGCCAAAGCCGGAGCCGATGAAATGTGAGATGACCGTGACCTTTTCAGGCGGAATGCCAAAAATCTTCGCAAGTGCGTTGCGCTGGAAGACCACCCCCTGAGAGGATTCATAGACGGTCAGCATGTCGTTTTCCCAGTGCGCCAATGATGCGTGCATTTCCATGACGCTGTGGCTTTCCTGAGCAATCGTGTAGCGCTGATCAAGCGTAACGGCGGCCCCTTTCAGGGCGCTGTCGGCATCACCAAGAGAGGACGCATCATTTGGCTGCTCTTCACCGGGCAGGTCGCCCTCGCCACGATCGAGTGACTTGATATCGGTGAGAAAATCGTCGCTGCGCTCATAGTTGGCCCTGACCTTCATCGCCGCCGCCCGGGCATGATTGAAGGTATCGGCTACCACCAGAGCAATGTACTGGCCCTGGTAGTGAATCTCGTTGTCCTCGAACGGCAGGCGCGGCTCACTGGTCAGGTTTTCTTCCGCGAAGCTGTTGGGCGAACGGCTGAGCTGATCGAAGTTGTCGTGATGAAAAATGTCCAGCACGCCCGGCATGTTGAGCGCTTCATCCAGCTCAAGTGACACCAGCCGCCCCTTCGTGATCGTGCTGGTGACCGGATAGCCATAGGTCAGATTGGGCAGATTACGATCGGCGGCGTAGTCGGCGCCGCCGGTCAGCTTGAGCGTACCGTCAATGCGCGGCTTCTCGGCGCTTATGTTGTATTCGCGGGTCTTTCCGGTTTCGGTGGTCATGTGATCTCTCCCTGATCAGACGCGAGCGGCGGCGGTGGCATCCCTGAGAGCACGCGCGACCGCCTGCTTGCCCAGCGTGATCTTGTAGCCATTGTGGCTGTAGGCCACGGCATCCTTGAAGGCGGCCTCGGCGGCACGCTCGAAATTCTCCTGCGTGGCCGGCTGCCCTTTCAGGGCCTCTTCGGCGGCAGTCGCACGCCAGGGTTTGGTCGCGACACCACCCAGTGCCACACGCACGTCACTGACGCTGTCACCGTCGAGGGTGACGATGGCGGCGCAGGAGGCGAGTGCAAATTCGTAGGAAGCGCGGTCACGCAGCTTGAGATAGTGCTGGCCGCCGCCGAGCGGGGCATCAAGGATCACGTGGGTAATCAGCTCACCCGGTTTCAGGTCATGCTCACGCTCGGGCGTATCACCCGGCAGCAGGTGATAGTCTTCAAAGGCCACTTCACGTGTGCCATCAGGGCCTTCAAGGACCAGGGTCGCGCCGGCTGCGACCATGCCGACACACATGTCGGAGGGGTGCGTGGCGATGCATTGATCGCTGGTACCCAGCACCGAGTGGTTGCGGTTGATGCCGTCGATGGCCGAACAGCCAGAACCCGGCTCACGCTTGTTACACGGCATGGCCGGGTCACGGAAATAAGGGCAACGGGTGCGCTGCATGACGTTGCCGCCGGTGGTGGCCATGTTGCGAAGGCCGGTTGATGCCCCGGAGAGCAGCGCCTCGCTGAGCACCGGATAGTCACGCATCACGATCTCGTGTTTGGCAAGATCGGTATTGGAGACCAGCGCACCCACCTTGAGACGGCCATCGTCCAGCACTTCGATCTGTTTGAGCGGCAGTCGGGAAACGTCAACCACCTTCTCGGGCTGCATGACATCCAGCTTGACCAGATCCAGCAGCGTGGTGCCACCGGCAATAAAGGCGTCGCCATCATGGACACGGCGATGACTGACGGCCTGATCGACGGCCTCGACACTTTCAAGTTCAAACGCGCGCATGTTATTGCCCTCCCCGCATCTTGCCGCGGGCACTCTGGACCGCATCAAGAATGTTCTTGTAGGCCCCGCAGCGGCAGATGTTGCCGCTCATGGCCTCGCGCAGCGAAGCCTCGTCGCCATCAATGCTGTCGTCACGGATGACAGCGGCGGCGGTCATCATCTGACCTGCCGTGCAGTAGCCGCACTGATAGGCATCGTGGGCCAGGAAGGCTTCCTGGACCGGATGGTGGCCCTGCTCAAAGCCGGCACTTTCGGCCAGGCCTTCGATGGTGACGATCTCGGCACCTTCCTGCAGGCAGGCCAGCATCAGGCAGCTGTTGACGCTGCGTCCGTTGACATGAATGGTGCAAGCACCGCACTGGCCGTGATCACAACCTTTCTTGGTGCCGAAAAGTCCGAGCTGCTCGCGCAGTACATCCAGCAGTACAGCGTTGGCCGTCACCTGCAGCTCATGCTGCTGACCGTTGACGGTCAGAGTGATACGGCGAGTGTCGGAGGTCTTGCCGGAAGCGGCGCCGGGGTGTTCGGCAATCTCTGCCTGAGCGCTGGGGGAACAAAACCCCACGCCCGTTGAAGAGCGGGTAACAGGTGCCATGAGTCAAATCCTCATCAGTCGTCTTGTACGGTCACTACGTCGTGATCACTTCAGGCACCCGACAGGACAGGTGTTGGATCACGTTTATAGGTATTGAATATGGTTTATTTACAAAACCGTTTTAGTGTCATTCATTCTTGAGCGGCACCACGAGACTTGGTCATGGGCCTTATAGGTTCAGTCTACGTTCAGCCAGGAGTTTATAAGGTAGGTAACGAATTCCGGGCCATCAACTCGCTAATACATAACGCATGGCTCGACGCAGGTGCCGATCATCGTGCTAGAACGCTGAAAGTCTTGAAAACGACCAATGATCTATTCCTGATCGCAAGGCTCAAATATACAATCGCGCATGTATGCATTATCGTGCATCCGCCTGCGTGAAAAGCCCTGTCCGCGCAGCACTGCTTATTCATGACAGGTTCAACGTCGAGATGACGTCCATGAGAAAGACCAAGGAAGAAGCGGAACTGACCCGTCAATCGCTGATGAATGCCGCCGAGCATCTTTTCATCGAGAAGGGTCTCAACCGCACCACACACAACGACATTGCCACGCGCGCCGGTGTGACCCGGGGTGCGTTGAACTGGCATTTCCCCGAAGGCAAGACCGGTATTCTGGCAGCTCTTCTGGAGAGAAAACGCCAGATGACCGAGCGTTTGGCAGCGCATCTGGCGCAGTGCGAACAGCGTGCCCATGCGCCGGTGTCCATTCTGCGCATGACGCTGATACAGGATCTTGAATCACTGTCCCACGATCATCGATTGCAACGCATTCTATTGCTGACCTCATCACGCAATGAGTTCATCGGCGAATTTGCCTGGGTCAATGATCAGCTTGACCTGCACATGCACGAGTGCCGTGACATGATCAGTCAGACACTTCGCCGCGGCATGGACTCTGGCGAGATCACTCTTCGTAACGGCCTCACTCCGGAAATGGCCGCCTCGATGCTGCTCTCCTGCATCAAGGGCGTGGTAACGGACTGGCTGGTAAAACAGACCCTCTTTGAACTGGCGCATGATAGTGACAAGGTGGTCAGCACGTTGCTCGAAAGCGTCGTGATCTGGCAAAAAAACCCTGTTTCCTGACTGGAATTTATCTCACATTAAAAAGCCCTTTTATTTCTTTGGTGCAAAAACCAGCGCGCCTTTGCACCTTTAGATCTGAAACACTTTTTCGCCGTCACCCGCATCATACCGGCTTTTCTCTCCTGCCATTCCCGCCATGCCGCTTTCTTAACATAAATCATGTTTAAACCATTGATAACGGTGTTTTCCACCGGATAACGATTCATTGGTATCAGTTAGCTTGACGGCGTGTCCTCCTAACCTACTGTTTCAAGGCAGGCATTGAAGAGAAGATTCGAGTCTCTCGACATTCTTGATGCAGGTTAAATTTATTGGCTTTGAGGGGCACATCATGAACGACACGGATGACCGTTTCATGCATGGCGACAACCGCCAGCAGGACAGTACAGGCAGTCATGGCGCGCAAGGCCATGACAACGCGCATCAGCACAGGGAGCAGGCGCGACAAAAGGCTCGGGAAACCGCCGAGCAGGCCCGCGAGGAAGCCCTGAGACGTGCTGATGCCCAGAAGGGTTTTGTCGCCGACTATATCTCGAACTTTTCCGAGGCCGTGCGCAGCATGGCCATGCAGTTCAAGGATCAGGATCAGATCTCGCTGGCCGACTACACCTATCGCCTGGCCGACAGGACCGACACTCTGGCCGACCACCTGCGTGACGAAAACAGCGAATCGCTGCTGAAACAGGCACAGGACTTCTCTCGCCGTGAACCGGCACTGTTTATCGGTGGCATGGTCGCCGGCGGCTTTTTGCTCTCGCGCTTTCTCAAAAGCTCCGACCGCTGATCTCGCCGTCGGTCGGCACATCCGACAGCGCCATCACCCCTTATTGTTCGGATCAACAGGGAGAGTTTGATCATGACACAACCTTCAGGCCATAAAGACCCCAGCATTGAAGAGCGCCGACAAGCCGAAGAAAGCGGCGGCGAGTCTCGCGGCATGGTAGGCATGCTCTCTTCGCTGCTCAACGATGTTACCTCGCTGGTCCGCCAGGAAATTGCACTTGGCAAGGCCGAGATGCAGCAGAACATCAAGCGCGCCGGCGCCGCCATTGCCTCCATGGTGGTAGCGGGTGCCGTCCTTAATGCCGGACTCCTGGTCCTTCTGGCTGCCGCCGTGCTGGGCCTTGGCCATGTTATCGATCTCTGGCTTTCAGCCCTGATCGTGGGGGCCGTTGTCGCCCTTATCGGCATGAGCATGATGAAAAAGGCCCGCGATACGCTGAGCACCCAGGCCATGACGCCGGATCGTACCGTCGACAGCCTGCAGCGTGATCAGTCCATGCTCAAGGAACATGCCAGCCGCCACAAGGAAGAGGAGAACAAGCAATGAGCGATCAAGACCAGAATCAGGACCAGCAGGATACTCGCAGCGTTGATGAGATCGAGGCCGATATCAACAAGACCCGCTCTCACCTTGATGACACGCTCAGCGATTTTCAGGAACGCTTCTCCTCCGATCACATGATGCACAGCGCCATGGAATACGTGAAAAGCGATTCCGCCAGGGATTACTTCTCCAATCTGGGCCGCTCGGTACGGGACAATCCGATGCCTGCCGCTCTGATCGGTGTGGGCATTGGCTGGCTGATCTACTCCAGCAATTCAGACTCAAGTCGTGGCAGTGTGCCGAATCATTTTAACGACAAGCGCCAGAAGCGTGCTCGTCATGCAGCGGCAGAAACCGCGCCGCAGACGCATGAATATGATGAACTCTATGACGAGCCGCTCTTTGATGAGCCGCTTTACAGCGAAGGCGCCTCCATCGATCAGCACCGCCAGGGGCAATCCTCGAGCGACAGCGGTGGCCTGGGCCAGCGCGCCAGGGGTGCCCTGCATGGGGCCGGTGATCGCGCGCGCAATATGAAAAGTGGCGCCGGCGAGCGCGCACACAACATGAAAAGCGGTGCCAGTGACCGCATGCAGCGTATGAGACAGGGTTCCAGCGACCGTCTTCACAACGCCTCTTCAAAGGCGCGTGACACCGGCTCGTGGCTAAGCGACATGGCGCATGAAAACCCGGTTGCGGCCGGCGCACTGGGTCTGGCGGCAGGCGCCCTGCTGGGCTCGCTGCTTCCCACCTCGCGTGCCGAACAGCGCGCCATGGGCGATACCCGCGACCATCTGGTCGATCGCGCCAGCGAGATGGGCTCGGAGCAGATGGAGCGCGCCAGTGAGAAGGCTCAGGAAGAAGCCGACAAGCGAACTTCCGATGAACAGCATTCGAGCGCGGACCAGCCGTCCTCGGGCCGTGACGGCCAGCATTCGTCGGCCGGTCACCCGTCGTCATCTTCGGACAGTCGCGGGCAGCCGTCCTCCGACAGCAGTGATAGCGAGCCGCGCTTTGGCAGCCGCCCATCAACGGATCATGTTCCGGGCAATACGCGCCCCGGCAGCTAGGATGCCAATGTGATTCCCATTAAAAACGACGCCCATGGGCGTCGTTTTTTTGCCTGCCCTTCTCGCCCAGCTTTCATATCCTGTTGGATTCGTATGGTGGCTCAAACAAAAGCCCCGGCAGCTGCCGAGGCGTTTTGATCCATGCAACCCATCCGCAAGGGTGCGATTTATACGAAACCGACCACTTCATGAGGCACATAGGGAGACTCGAGTTGTTCGATCTCGGCCTCGCTCAATGTGATCTCGAGCGCCCCAAGGGCCTGATCCATGTGATGGGACTTGCTGGCGCCCACGATTGGCGCCGTAATGCCGGGCTTTTGCAACAGCCAGGCCAGCGCGACCTGAGCTGGTGATACCCCCCGCGCCTCGGCGACATCGTGCAACGCCTCGATCACCGGCGTGTCCCGCTCAAGGCCCAGATTCCAGGCACGCATCTGCTCATCGCTCCTGGCGCGTGTGGTCTGACCCTGTCCGCCTACGGGCTTGCTGCCGGCCAGGATGCCGCGTGCCAGCGGACTCCAGGGAATGACGCCCACCCCCTGATCAATACACTGTGGAATCATCTCGCGCTCTTCCTCGCGATAGATGAGATTGACCATCGGCTGCATGGTGGAAAACTTCGTCCAGCCGTTTTTCTCGGCGATGTGCTGCGCCTTGGCAAACTGCCAGGCATGCATGCTGGAAGCGCCGATGTAGCGGGCCTTGCCGGACTTCACGACCTCATGCAGTGCCTCCATCGTCTCCTCGATGGGGGTATCGTAATCCCAGCGATGGGTTTGATAGAGATCGACATACTCCATGCCCAGCCGGGTGAGCGAGGCATCGATGGCATGGTGAATGTGCTTGCGCGACAGGCCCTGCTCGTTGGGCGTTTTATTGCCGGTCGGATTATAAACCTTGGTGGCCAGCACCACTTCCTCACGGCGGGCAAAATCCTTCAACGCCCGTCCCACGACCTCTTCAGAGGCGCCATCGGAGTACATGTCAGCGGTATCGAAGAAATTGATACCAGCGTCGAGTGCCTGCTGAATAAAGGGCCGGCTTTGCCGGTCATCGAGAACCCAGTCACGCCATTGCGGGGTGCCATAGGTCATGGTGCCCAGACACAGCGGTGATACCTTGAGGCCAGTGCGGCCCAGATTGCGATAGTTCATGACATGCCCTCCTCGTCGACATGACGCCCGGTTCGCCCAGCCGCCATTTGAATTAGCAGGCTAACAGCATGGCAAGTATTAAGAATCACGCAAGCTATCGATATCATTGGTGCGAGATATACGCTGGGAAAGGATATAAAAAAGCGGAGAAGCGCCGGGCATTTCTCCGCAATTTTCCTGATGCCTGTGATGAGACCTTATCCGTGCAGCACTTCCGGATTGAGAATGTTGCGCGGCTGCCTACCGGCAATCACATCGATGGCGTTTTGCGCCGTGCGTGTCTTGAGCTCGGCGTAGGACTCCTCGGTGTAAAACCCGGCGTGTGGCGTGAGGATAACCCGTTCGAACCGGGTCAGCGGATGCCCCACGGCCAGCGGTTCCTCTTCAAGCACATCGAGCCCTGCCCCGAAGATCTGCCCTGATGCCAGCGCCTCAACGAGCGCGTCGGTATCCACCACACCTCCGCGGGCGGTGTTGATCAGGATGGCATCCTCGCGCATGGCACCCAGCGCCGCCGCATCGATCAAATGATGCGTCTGCTCGATCAACGGCAGGTGCAGTGACACCACCTGTGCCGAGGCCAGAAGATCCTCGAACGACACCACCGGCCAGCCTTCGGAGGTGGTCTCGCCTGGCGTCAGTCGCGGATCAGTGAGCACGACCTCAAAACCAAGGCCTGCCGCCTTGCGCGCCGTGGCCATACCGATGGCACCGGCCCCGATCACGCCAAAGCGACGGCCACGCAGCTGAAAGATTGGTTGTGCCGGGCCCAGTGACGGCGCCCCCTCTCGCAGGCGCCGATCCAGACCGGTAACGTCGCGCAGTACCGAAAGTGTCAGCGTGATGGCATGGTCGGATACGGCTTCGGTCCCGTAGTCAGGCACGTTGCACACCGCCACACCATGACGTGTGGCAGCTTCGACATCGACGGTATCCACCCCGACCCCATAGCGCGATACCACGCATAATTCGGGCAGTGCCGCAAACACCTCGGCAGTGATACGGCCGTACTGCACGATCAGTCCCTGAGCATCACGAGCATTTGCGATGATGCCTTCGGGTGTGGTGTCCTGACACAGCGTCAGACGGCCACCGGCGGCCTCAACGTTCTCGCGCTCGATCTCGACACTGTCGTGATCACAGTCGGTAATGACAATGTCCATCTCATCTCCCCGTGCCACGTCTGCTCTCGTCATTGCCTTGACTGCTATGACCAGAGACTGACCAGCACCTTGCCGGAGACCTGAGCATCCTTTGCCGTGGCAAAGGCTTCCACAGCCTGATCGGCCGGCATCTCATGGGTAATGACCAGGTCAAAGCGGTCATCACGTGCGAGCAGCTCGATGGCCTCGTCGACTTCCTGATTGAAACGGAAGCATCCTCGCAGCTGGATCTCCTTCGAGATCAGCATGGCCAGTTCCAGCGGCTGGGCACCCGCACCCATCATGCCGATCTGGGCGATGATACCGGCCCGACGCACGGCGCGAATGGCAGTGTCGATCGAGGCCGGTACGCCGGAACACTCCAGCGCCACATCGTAGGCCTCGGCGTCAGGCGTCTGCTCGCCGATACGAATGGTGTGATGCACGCCAAGCGCGCGGGCACGCTCAAGCGGCCCTTCAAATACGTCCGTGGCGGTCACTTCCCGTGCGCCCTTCGCCAGCGCGGCCGCAGCCGTCAACAGCCCGATCGGGCCGCTACCGCAGACCAGCACCCGCTTGCCTTCCACACCGCCGGCCACGTTGATGCCGTGCAGGGCCACGGCCAGCGGTTCGGTCAGCGCGGCGCGCTTGAGCGAAAGCCCTTCGGGCAGCACACGAATCATGCCGCGCGTGACCACCAAATATTCACTCATGCCGCCCTGGGTATGAGGGGTCGTGGAGGCCGATCCCAGATAGGCGCCCTTCGGCCAGAGGTGCGGTAGTTCTTCAAGACCGGGCTGACACTCACCGAAGGTCGCCGGATGGAAAGTGACCGGGGTCCCCGGGGCCAGCTCGCCGGAAGGGTCGAGATCGACAGTGCCCGAAAGCTCATGGCCCGGCACCAGCGGTTCACGAACCACAAAGGCGCCGTTAGCCCCTTCGTGATAGTAATGAAGATCGGAGCCGCAGATACCGCCCCAGGCAATACGCACACGCACCTGACCGTCCTGCGGTTCGGGGGTGGCCCACTCCTGCTCGCGCAGATCCTGCTTGCCATGAATGACCAGTGCTTTCATCGTCATGCTCCGTTACAGACACAAAATTAGAGGACACTAACAATGCAGGGGCCCGAAGGCCCCTGCTGGCAACTCAGACCACCGAGGTCATGCCGCCATCCACAAAAATGTTCTGACCCGAGACAAAGCTCGAGGCATCCGAGCAGAGATAGAGCAGCGTGCCAACCAGTTCCTGGACGTTGCCCCAGCGCTGCGCCGGCGTACGATTCTCGACCCAGCTATTGAACGCCTCGTCCTGCCACAGCGCCGTATTCATGTCGGTCTTGAAATAGCCCGGCGAGATGCAGTTGACCTGGATATTGAAGCGCGCCAGATCCGCTGCCATGCCCTTGGTCAGCATTACCACACCGCCCTTGGACGCCGAATAGGGCGCGATCGTCTGGCGAGCCAGCATCGACTGCACCGAGCCGATATTGACGATCTTGCCGTGACCGCGCTCGGACATGTGACGCGCCAGTGCGTTGGCCACATAGAACGTGCTCGACAGGTTGGTGGCAATCACCGCATCCCAGTCGTCGGGCTCGAACTCGGCAAAGGGCGCGCGGCGCTGAAGGCCGGCGTTATTAACCAGAATTTCCGGCACGCCGTGGGTCTCGACCAGACCGGCCAACGCCGTTTTGACCTCGTCGCTGCGAGTGACGTCAAAGGTCACGCCGAACGCCTCGGCACCGGTGGCCTCCACAATGGCCTGCACCGCCTTTTGAACCGTGTCTTCACTGCGCCCGTGAATGATGACGCGGGCGCCCTGCTCGGCAAGCCCCTGGGCCAGAGCAAAGCCCAGACCACGTGAGGAGCCGGTGATCAGCGCCAGCTTTCCCTTGATATCAAACGGGTTAACCGCCATGAAAACGTCCTTTAGAAGATAATGAACATGATGTAGGCCAGCACGAAACCGACCAGGGACTCGATGGTCTGCTGAACGGTCCAGGTCTTGAGCGTGGTACGCACATCCATGCCCAGCAGACGCCCGACCAGCCAGAAGCCGGAATCGTTGACGTGGCCGGCAAAGACCGAACCCGCGGCCGTAGCCAGCGTCACCGCGATGACCTGCATGGTGCTGTAATCACCGATGGCTACGGCTGGCGCCATGAGACCGGCAGCGGTCACCAGTGCCACGGTGGCAGACCCCTGAGCCAGACGCATGACCACGGCCACCACATAAGCCGCCACAATCACCGGCAGCCCCAGATCGCCCAGCGAGTCCGCCAGCGCATCGCCAATGCCCGAAGCGCGCAGCACCCCGCCGAACATGCCGCCGGCACCAGTGATCAGAACCACCGAACAGATCGGGCCCAGCGAGCTTTCCAGAATTTTCTCGATCGCACTGCCGTTTTCACCACGGCGCGTGCCCAGCACGACAGCAGCCACCAGTACCGAGATCAGCAGGGCAATCGGCGTGCTGCCCAGCGTCGAGAGGACCTGAAACCAGGTCTGGTCGGCATCAACCACGCCTACGGCACGCAGAAAATCCAGGCCGGTGTTCATGAAAATCAGCACCAGCGGCAGCAGCAGCATGCTGATAACGGTCCCTACCGACGGCGGATTTTTAATCTCATCGTTGTCCACGCCGCCAAAAAGGCTCTCGGCCAGCTGAAAGCTGTAGTGTTTGGCGCAGAACTTGCCCCATAGATAACCGGAGAGATACCACATGGGCAGAATGATCACGAGACCGGACAGCATCAAAAGGCCCAGGTTGGCCCCGTAAAGTTCCGAAGCGGTGACCGGCCCGGGATGCGGCGGCACGAACACGTGCATGACAGAAAAGGCCGCAGCCGTGGGAATGGCGTACAAAAGAATCGGTCCGCCGAGACGACGCGCGACGGCAAAAACGATCGGCAGCATCACGATCAGGCCGGCGTCAAAGAAGATCGGGAAGCCCATCAGCAGCGAGGCCACACCCAGTGCCAGCGGCGCCCGCTTTTCACCAAACAGCTCGATCATGCGATCGGCCAGTACCTGGGCACCGCCGGAGTTTTCGACCAGTCGGCCCAGCATCGCGCCAAGACCTACCAGCAGTGCCACCGCCCCCAGGGTCTTGCCGAAATTGTTGACCAGCGTCGGGACAATCTGATCGACCGGAATGCCCGTGGCAAAGGCCGTGATCAGACTCACCAGAATCAGCGCCAGAAAAGCGTGAAGCTTGAATCGAATCACCAGTACCAGCAGTGCCGCAACCGCTGCTGCGGCAATCCCCAGCAGGGGGCCGGCCGTCATTGTCTGTGTCCAACCATCCATCTTGTGTCCCCTTGAACAAACCCCCGCGCATAACGAACGTTATGACTCGAGGCATCTTACAGGAGGGGATCACCCCCGGAATCAGACTTAAGTCTATAGACTCAAGATGAATATCAATGCGGCACAGCCAGGGCTCGATCAGCGCTTGAAGACGTCAAAAAGCTCATCGCCGATCGTTGGGCACCAACGGGCCAGCACTGCGGCAATGCCTACCCCCACCAGGGTCAGCAGCGGCGGCCCCCACTCGAGCGTCGCCGCCGAGGAGATATAGAGATATAAAAAGAAAAGCATCATGACCCCGCCACCGACCAGAGCGCCGGAACGGCGACCGGCAATGACGACTGCAGCCAGCACACCCAGCGCCGGTATGGCCACGGACAGGATGCTGATTCTCGTCGACTGCTGTGCGGTGCCGGCAAATTCGTGGACCAGCCGGAGTCCGACCTGCCACAGCAGCATATAGACTGCGACCGGTGCGACAATGGCACCACTGAGTCGTCCCATGACCCCCAGTGCTGCGCCGGGCTCCTGATTATTGCCGTGATGACCGGCCATGACTGCCTCGCTTGAACGGAAAGGATAAAAGATAAGGGAGCCTTATTAGACCATCGTCCCTCGAGCGCGTTAAGCCCACCCGATCAGGGGCGAGGCCATGAAGGGTCCGAAGACGACAGCGCCGCCCCATAAAAGGGCGGCGCGACGCAAGCGATCAGCGGTAACACCTCAACGACGTGCGATGATTTCCTGCCATTTGACCGGACCCAGCGTATGCACGCTGTCGCCCCGGGTATCCACGGCCACCGTCACCGGCATGTCCTTGACGTCAAACTCGTAAATCGCCTCCATGCCAAGATCTTCAAAGGCCAGCACCTTCGATCCCTTGATCGCCTGCGCGACCAGGTAAGCTGCCCCGCCCACGGCCATCAGGTAGGCTGCCCCGTTGTCGCGGATCGCCTCGATGGCGCTCGGCCCACGCTCGGACTTGCCCACCATGCCCAGAAGACCGGTCTCTTCCAGAATGGTGCGAGTGAACTTGTCCATGCGCGTGGCGGTGGTAGGACCAGCCGGACCCACGACCTCACCTTCCATCGGGTCTACCGGACCCACGTAATAGATGAAGCGGCCCTTGAGATCGACCGGCAGCGGCTCGCCCTTCGAGATCATGTCGACCATGCGCTTGTGCGCCGCGTCACGTCCGGTCAACAGCTTGCCGGAGAGCAGCAGCGTGTCACCCGGAGACCAGGTGGCCACCTCTTCCTGGGTGATGGTGTCCAGATTGACCCGCTTGACGCCCTCGCCGGCCTCCCAGGCAATTTCCGGCCAGTCGTCGATTTCCGGCACCGGCAGGGTCGCCGGGCCGCTGCCATCGAGATGGAAGTGCACGTGACGGGTGGCGGCACAGTTGGGAATGATCGCCACCGGCTTGTTGGCCGCATGGGTCGGACAGTCCTTGACCTTGATGTCCAGCACCGTGGTCAGCCCCCCCAGCCCCTGGGCGCCGATGCCCAGGCGATTGACCTTCTCAAACAGCTCCAGCCGCAGTTCCTCGGCCCGGTTCGACGACCCGCGCGCCTGCAGATCCTGAATATCGATCGGATCAAGCAGCGACTCCTTGGCCATCTTCATCGCCTGCTCGGCGGTGCCGCCAATACCGATGCCCAGCATGCCCGGCGGGCACCAGCCGGCGCCCATCTTCGGCACCTGCTCGAGCACCCAGTCCACCACGCTGTCAGAGGGGTTGAGCATGGCGAACTTCGATTTCGCTTCACTGCCGCCGCCCTTGGCCGCCACGTGGATCTCGACCTGATCCCCCGGTACCAGACGATGGTGGATGATGGCCGGCGTATTGTCCTTCGTATTGCGACGCGCACCGTCCGGATCTTCGAGAATCGAGGCGCGCAGGATGTTGTCCGGATGGTTGTAGGCTCGACGCACGCCTTCGTTGATCATGTCATCCAGGCTCATGTCCGCCTCCCACTGCACGTTCATGCCCACGTTGATAAACACGGTCACGATGCCGGTGTCCTGACAGATGGGACGATGGCCGGTGGCGCACATGCGCGAATTGATCAGGATCTGGGCGATGGCATCACGCGCAGCGGGATTTTCCTCACGCTGATACGCCTGATGCATGGCATCGATAAAATCCTTGGGGTGGTAATAGGAGATGTACTGCAGCGCATCGGTGACGCTGTCGATCAGGTCATTCTGGCGAATCACGGTCATGACACGGTTTTCCTTGTTCCTTTCGATTCTCATGCAGCGCCGGTCGGACAGGCGCTACCCGGTCGAAGTGAGTCTCTCGGTGACCGGCGCATCATACGCCTGTCTGCCCCCTGCGACGAGTCGTCAGGGGGCAGCAGGTCAATCGAAGCAGAACGCCGCGAGACGTTACATGCCGAGCAGGTTGGGCAGCCCCAGCGAGATAAAGGGCACGTAAGTGATCAGCAGGAGGAAGCTGATCAGCAGCAAAAGCCACGGGCTGGAGGCACGAATGACGGCCGTCAGTGGCTGACCGGTCACGGCCGAGGCCACGAACAGGTTGAGCCCGGTCGGTGGCGTAAGCATACCGATCTCCATGTTGACCACCATGATGATACCCAGGTGAACCGGATCGATTCCCAGCTGCATGGCAATCGGGAACAGAATCGGCGCCAGGATCAGAATGATCGCCGATGGCTCCATGAAGCTGCCCGCCACCAGCAGAATAATGTTGACCACCAGCAAAAACGCGATCGGCGAGAACTGCTGATCCACCACCCAGGCCGTGATTGCCTGCGGAATCTGCTCGGTCGTCAGCACGTGGGCAAAAAGCATGGCGTTGGCGATGATGAACATCAGCACGATGCTCAGTTTCGCCGCTTCCAGAATGACCTTCGGGCATTCACGCCAGCTGATGTCGCGATAGACGACCAGCGCCACAAACGCCGCATAGACGGCGGCCACGGCGGCGGCTTCTGTCGGTGTGAACATGCCGGTATAGATACCGCCCAGAATGATCACGATCAGCAACAGTCCCCAGAAGGACTTGCGCGCCAGCACCAGCGTCTCTCTCAGGGGAACCCGCGGCAGGGCCGGCATCTTCTTGATGCGCGCGATGATGTAGATCGCGATCATCAACAGAAGGCCCAGCATCAGACCCGGCACCACACCGGCCATGAACAGCTTGCCCACCGAGGTTTCGGTGGCCGCACCGTAGACCACCATCACGATCGAAGGCGGAATCAGAATGCCCAGCGTCCCGGCGTTGCAGACGATGCCGGTGGCAAACGACTGCGTATAGCCCGAGCGCACCATGCCGGCAATGACCACCGAACCGACCGCGGCCACGGTGGCCGGCGATGAGCCGGAAAGTGCAGCAAAGAGCACGCAGGCCATGACCGAGGCGATCGGCAATCCGCCCCGGAAATGTCCCACGCAGGCGTTGGCGAAGTCGATCAATCGCCGTGCCACGCCGCCGCTGGTCATGAAAGCGCCGGAGAGCAGGAAAAACGGGATCGCCAGCAGCGTATAGTGCTCGGAAGTTTCAAAGAGCTTGATGGCCAGCGAGCGAATCGAATCCTGACTGAACAGCAAAATGGTCAGCGCACCGGAAAGCCCCAGCGACACCGCGATCGGCACACTCAAGAACAGCAGTACGAACAGGGCGATAAACAAAAAGGCGATGGTCATGACCGTGACTCCTTCGAGACGTCGGGATGGACATCGGTCGCCAGCTTGAGCGCATCGGCGGCTTCATCTGCCATCTGCAAACCGTTTTGCTCACCGCGCATCGTCAGCACAAAGGCCTCTACAAGGCGGGCAATCACCAGCGCAAACCCGAGCGGCACGATCATCGCGATATGCCACTGCATGACGTGAAACTCGTCGAGATCCTCGGCGCCAAGCCCGGCACCATGCAATGCCGCCACCCAGTCATAGCTCGATACCATCATCAGCACGGCGTATCCCAGCACAACCAGCAGTACGAGAATCGAGCAGACCCGGCGCAGCGGCGCGCTGAAGGTCCGCACCAGCAGATCAACGCCGATATGGGCACCGGTACGAATGCCATAGGAGATCCCCAGAAAGATCAGCCAGCCGAAGCAGGCACGTGTCAGCGCCGAACTCCAGGTCATCGCCTGGGCGGTATCGAGCAGCACATCGCCAATGGCAAACAGCGGGCCCTCCAGCGCCGGGAAGGCATCGGCGCCGGCGTAGAACACCACATAAAGATTATTGAACATCACGTAGACAAACGTGATCAGCGTCATGGCCGTTAAAAAGAGGGCCACCAGGCCCTCTTCGAGATGGTTCCAGAGATTGAGCAGTGTCTTCATTGCCATGACTCCCGTGGCATTGCCCTATCAGCCCGCACTGTTGGCATTTTCAGCGGACTTGATCAGGTCGGCACCGATCTGTCCTTCAAACTGCTTCCATACCGGACGCAGTGCATTGCGCCACTCTTCACGCTGCTCGGGGGTCAGCTCGATGATCTCGCTGGTGCCGGCATCGATGATCGCCTGGCGGTCATGATCATTGATGGCGCGCGCCTGGTTGTTCACCTCGGTGGTCACTTCATCAAGAATGTCGGTCAGCTCACTGCGTACATCGTCGGGCAGACCGTTCCAGAATTTCGCATTGGTGATCAGCATGTAGTCCAACACGCCGTGATTGGACTCGGTAATGTAGTCCTGCACTTCGTAGAACTTCTGGCTCCAGATGTTGGACCAGGGGTTTTCAGCACCGTTGACCACGCCGGTCTGAAGGCCCTGATAGACCTCGGCAAAGCTCATCTTGCGCGGCACGGCACGCAATGCCTTGAACTGCTCTTCAAGCACGTTGGAGGCCTGAACGCGGAATTTGAGCCCGCGCGCATCCTTCGGATCACGCAGCGCCTTGTTGGCCGACAGCTGTTTCATGCCGTTGTGCCAGTAGCCCAGCCCGATGATGCCCTTGTCCTCCATCGAGGCCAGCAGATTCTTGCCATCTTCACTCGCCTGGAAACGGTCGACGGCCGCCAGGTTGTCAAAAAGAAAGGGCAGGTCAAAGATCTGCAGTGACTCGTTATACTTGTCGAATTTGGCCAGCGACGGCGCCAGCATTTGTACATCACCCAGCAGCAGGGCTTCCATCTCCTTGCCATCGCCATACAGCGACGAGTTCGGGTAAACCTCGACCTTGACCTTGTCGCCCAGACGCTCCTTGACCAGTTTCTGGAACATCAGTGCGCCCTGCCCCTTGGGCGTGCTGTCAGCCACCACATGGGAGAACTTGATTACGATGGGATCATCGGCTGCCATGGCATGACTGCCAAACGTCAGCATGCAGGCCGCGCCGAAAAGACTCAGTGAACGACCGAGCGAGACAGGAAACATGGGCAGTTCTCCACAAAGGGCTATAGGGGCGCCACCAGAAAGGGAGGAAAGCGCCGTCGTGAGTGCATATACGGCCGTTTGGGGAGAAAAGCGTATTAGACTTTAGTTACCTTGCGTTCGAAAACACGCCCGGAAGTCATCGCCAACCAGAGCAGCGGTCGGATCAACCAGCGCCAGAGCTGTCGGCCAAGCCATAAAAACGGCAGCGCAATCACAAACCACAGCACAAACTGACCCAGTTTCACCGGCCAGCCCAGCCACTGTGCCAGAGTGACTCCAAGCCCATTGATCAGATCCGGATGGCGCACGACCACCCAGGCCGTGGCACCGACAGCCGCCAGTTTTGCCGACCGTGACAGCCGGGTGAAACGAAGCCCCGTCGGGAGCAGTGCCCGGCTGCTTCGAAGTTCGCCACCGGCCCCCGCGGCCGTTCGACTCTCCAGCGCCCCGGCGCGCACGGCCCGACCTGCACGCAGCCCCTTGATGACACCGGCCATCATGACGACATCGACGCCGGCCCAGGCAATATCAGCAGGCCCGACGGAAGCCGGTCCCTGCACGGCGCGCTCCAGATCGCGCAGACCGCCAGTGAAGAAATCGCTCACGCCGGCGACCAGCCGCTCACCCTGCAACCAGTGCACGCCGCCATGCTCATCCACCACGAACTGATCGAGAAAGCCGTAGCCGCCCTCCTGCAGGAAAGAGACGGCATAGAGCCCGCGCTGATGCGGCGTGAGCCCGCGCGCGTCATCCGCTTTTGAATCATCGCCAGCGCCGCCTTCGACACCACTATCCCGGGTGCGACCGACCTCGCCCTCCTCGTGCCACCAGTCGGTAATGGCGCCACGGGCATCGCGGTAGCGCTGCGCCGCCCAGTGGCGCGCACTCAGGCTCGGCATGGCGTTGTCATGAAACCAGGCCACCGGCAACACGACGTCCGGGCCAAAACGCGACAGCACCTGCTGAAAGCCGGGATCAAAGCCATATTCGGTGAGGACCTGACGGGCGGTATCGCCGTGGCGCGACAGCGCCAGCGCGCCATTGAAGACCAGCGACTGACCATCCGCCCAGGCCAGAAACAGGGTGTTAAGCGCCTCGGATTCGCGAGTCAGTGAATGGGCCACCGTGTCAGGCAGCACATCGGAGGCCGAGGCGCGCAGAAAGCGGGATTCAAACGGGGTGGCCGTCGCGGCAGCCGAAAGCACTCCGGCGACCAGTGCGGCCGTCAGCCCCAGCACAAGAAATCGGGTCATCGAAGGCTTTACCGGGTGTGGATAACATGACGTCCACAGTATGGCATTTTCACGCCGGAGACACGCTAATGCCCGGCGCGGGTCAGCAGCCGTCGAGCCCGCTCGATCACCGGCGCATCCACCATCTGCCCTTCCACACGAAAGGCGCCGCCGTGAGTCTGCGCACCGGCTAGCACCTTCTGCGCCCACCCAAGCTGTTCGGGGCTCGGGGTAAAGGCCCGATGCACCGGCGCCAGCTGGCGCGGATGGATGCAGAGCATGCCGCCAAAGCCCATCTGGCGCGCATATCGCGCCGTATCATGAAGGGCCTCATCATCATCAAGTACCGGCGATACACCTGCCATTGGCGGCGCCAGGCCCGCCAACCGCGATTGCAACACCAGCTGATAGCGCGCCTGATCCAGGATCGCCTCGGCGCCCGGGGTATCGCTTTCAAGGTCCAGATCCAGTGCCAGATCCAGCGCGCCGAAACTCAGTCGCTCAACGCCCTCCACCGCAGCCAGCTCGGCGATCCAGTCAAGGCCGGAGGCGCTTTCGATCAGCGGCCATAGAGGGCGATCCAGCGCAGCGACCTGCCTGAGCGCCATGGCCGATTCCGCCTTGGACACCATGATCATCGAGACGCCTGTCAGGCGGGCACACAGATCCAGATCAGCATCGAAATGTTCGCTGCCGGGCGCATTGATGCGCACACAGAGCCGCGCCTGTGGTACCTCCTCCAGAGTCTGCTCCAATGTGTCCCGGGCCAGCGCCTTGTCCTCCAGCGCCACGGCGTCTTCGAGGTCGACGATCACCAGATCCGCCTCGCTGTCACGCGCCTTCGCGATGCGATCAGGCCGGGTCGCCGGGACAAAAAGCGCTGAACGCGCCTGGCGCATGAGACTCACCGCCTCGTCGAATGCTGTCATTTACACCACTCCCTTTTCTCGCCAGGCGGCGATGGTTGCGTCGTCATGACCCAGTGAGACCAGAATCTCTCGAGTATGTTCGCCCAGTGCCGGAATCGCGCCCATGACCGTGTTGGAAGCAGGTCCCTGCCCTGGTGGCAAAAGAGCCTGCAGTGGCCCAACGGGAGAGTCTACCTCGCACCAGCGGCCTCGCGCTGCCAGCTGCGGATGTGCCCAGACATCGGCCATCTCGTTGACATGTGCATTGGCAATCCCGGCCTGATCGAGACGCGCCACCACTTCCTCCGCCGACAGGGTCGAGAAGACCTCATCAATGACGGCGTCCAGCGCCTGCCTCGCCCGGCTGCGCTCGGCATTGGTGGCAAAACGCGGATCATCGATCAGGTCAGGCTGTTTGAGCACCTGCTCGCAAAAGAGCCCCCACTCACGCTCGTTTTGCAGCCCCAGCATCACGGACTGTCCACCTCCGGCCGCAAAAGGCCCATAGGGATAGATCGTCGAGTGCGATGCGCCGGCACGCGGCGGGGGCTCGGCACCATCCAGGGCGTAATAGAGCGGATAGCCCATCCACTCCACGGTGGCCTCGAGCATCGACACATCGATATGACTGCCCTCGCCGCTGCGCGCACGCTTCAACAGCGCGGCGAGAATGTTGCTGTAGGCATACATGCCGGCCGCGATGTCGGAGATCGACACCCCGGCCTTGACCGGGGTGTCCCTTGTTCCGGTCTGGGACACCAGGCCCGACTCGCTCTGAATCAGCAGGTCATAGGCCTTTTTATTGGCGTAGGGGCCATCATTGCCGTAGCCCGAAATATCGCAGACGATCAGACGAGGAAACTGCTCATGAAGCGCTTCAAAGGAGAGGCCAAGTCGTGCGCTGGCACCGGGGCTCAGGTTCTGGATCAGCACATCAGCGTCACCCAACAGTGCCAGCAGCACCTCATGGCCTTCACTGGTTTTAACATCCAGCGTCAGGCTCTGCTTGCCGCGATTGGTCCAGACAAAGTGAGAGGCCAGCCCGCGCGCGCGGCTGTCATAGTGGCGGGCGAAATCTCCCGTACCGGGGCGTTCGATCTTGATCACTTCCGCGCCCAGATCTGCCAGCTGGCGCGAGCAAAAGGGCGCTGCGATGGCATGTTCCAGGCTGATAACGCGCACCCCATCCAGTGGGCGAATATCGCTGACAGATCGTAATGATGCAGGAGCATGGGACGTCATAACGGGCCTTTTTATCATGCGTTTGTGCCCAGCATGCCCGGTTTCAGGACACGTCAGAATTGGTCTTTTCATGACCCCGCGTTAGGCTCGACCGAACACTCGGCTTCCCAGGGTAAATACTCATGTCTCCCGATCTGACCGACCTGCGCCTTTTTGTCCATATTGCCGAAGCCCCCAGCCTCACCCGGGGGGCACGTCGCGCCCATATCTCGACGGCTGCCGCCAGCGCTCGCATTCAGCAACTCGAGGCGCGACTGGGCCAGCAGCTTTTTTATCGCAGCAACCGAGGCATGGAGCTGACCCTTGCCGGTCAGCGCCTGCTCATTCACGCCCGGCGCGTCCTGCACCAGATGGATTACCTCATCGAAGACATGTCGGAGTCACAGGCGCCGGAAGGCCATCTGCGCATTCTGGCCAACACCACCGCCGTCACCGAGCTGATGCCGGCCGTACTGAGCACTTTCCTGGCCGAACGCCCGCGCCTGACCATCGATCTTCGCGAGCGGCTCAATCATGACATAGTACGTGGCGTGACCCAGGGCAGTGCCGACATGGGCATTGTGGCCGGGCCGCTGGCGGCAGGCCCGCTTGAGCGCTATCACTTCAGCACCGACCGTCTGGTGCTGATTACCTCACCCGGCCATGTGCTGGCCGAACGCCAGAACATTACGCTCGGCGATATGGTCGATCACTATCATGTGGGGCTGCATGACAGCAGCAGTCTGATGCAGTTTTTAACACACCGGTTTCAGGACATTGGCGCGACACTGAAACTGCGTGTTCAGGTCTCGAGTTTCGAGGCGATCTGCCGGCTGGTGGCTGCCGGTGTCGGGATCGGCATCATTCCGGAGAGTGCGGCGCGTCGTCACTGCCTGCTCATGACGCTGGCCATGATTCATATCGACGCACCCTGGGCGGTGCGTGAACGCAGCGTTCTGGTGCGGGATGCCACCGCCCTGCCCGGCGGTGGACTGGCACTGCTCGAGGCGCTAAGGCATTACGGTCAGCGTACGGAGGAAGTGGTGGACAGCCAGCGCTGACGCAGGGGCTTGAGCAGCATCAGGGCCAGCAGACCGGTGGCGATATCAAAGCCGATCACGACCGAAAAGACCGGCAGCCAGCTGCCGCTGGTTTCATATAAAAGCGCCGCGGCCGGCCCGCCGATGATCGAGCCGATGCCCTGAGCCATGTAGAGAAACCCGTAATTGGTGGTGGCATGCCGGGTGCCGAAGGTATCCGTCAGCGTGGCCGGAAACAGCGAGAAGATCTCGCCCCAGCCCAGAAAGACAATGCCCGAAAGCAGTACAAACAGCACCGGGTTACTGCTGGTCGCCAGCCAGATCATCATGGCGAACCCTTCCAGAATGAAGGCCAGCGCCATAGTGTTCTCACGCCCCCAGCGATCGGAAATCCAGCCAAACAGCGGGCGAGTCACGCCATTGCAGACACGATCAAGCGTCAGCGCCAACGGCACGGCGGCCATGCCCATGATGGTCACGCCGGCCACACCAAAATCGGCGGCAAAACTCGACATCTGTGAAATCACCATGAGCCCTGAGGTCGACATCATCGTGAACATTGCAAACATCAGCCAGAAGATCGGATTTTTAAGCATCTGCGCCGGGCGGGTTTGCGGCGCCGTAACGCTCTGAATCCTTGTCGCAGGGCGCCGCTCTGCCATCTCGGCCGGCGGCATTTTCAAGCACATCGCCGCACTCATGCCGACAATTGCAATACCAATGCCAAACAGGGTCAGCGTGGATTCAAGCCCGGCACTGTCAAGGCGGGTACTGATCGGCAGCGTGGTCAGCATGGCGCCAAAACCATAGCCGGCTGCCACCCCACCGACAGCCAGCCCGCGCCGATCCGGAAACCAGCGCACCATCAGCCCTACCGTACCGATGTAGACGATCCCCGTGCCCAGGCCGCCCAGCACACCGTAGGCGAGATACAGCCCGGCAAGCGTGGTGGTCTGCGCCGCCAGCACCCAGCTGGCCCCGGTCGCCAGGGCGCCGACGGCCACCAGCCGACGCACACCGAAGCGATCCACCAGAAAGCCCTGCAGCGGCGCAAAGAAGGTCTGCAGTACGATCAAAAGCGAAAAGGTGATCTGGAGCTGAGACAGCGGCACGCCCAGACGCTCGGTCAGAGGCCCGGTAAACAGGGTCCAGACATACTGCGGGCTCGAGATGGCCATCATGCACACCACCGCGGCGACCAGCTGATACCAGCGCACGGAAAGGGCTCGCGAGGCCACGGTCGAAGTTGCAACGCTAGAACTGCTCATGGCATGGCTCCCTGAAGACAAGTCGATCAATCGTTATCTTCAGATAGCAATAAGCATGCCACTTACCGTCGGCCGCATGACACCGGCATTGACGACATTCTGCCTGGGCCTGACATGAAAAACCCCGCGACTAGCGCGGGGTTTTGGTGCATCCAGAGGCAGCAGCGCTTACTTTTCGAGCCACTCGGTATGGAAGACACCATCGCGATCAAGACGCTTGTAGGTGTGGGCACCAAAAAAGTCACGCTGAGCCTGTACCAGGTTGGCCGGCAGCTTCTCGGCGCGGTAGCTGTCGTAGTAGGCCACAGCTGATGAGAAGGTCGGGACCGGAATGCCGTTTTGCACCGCATGGCTGATCACGTCACGCAGCGACTGCTGATAACGGTCGGCAATGTCGGAGAAGTACGGCGCCATCAGCAGGTTCGACAGTGCCGGGGTCTCCTGGTAGGCATCGGTGATCTTCTGCAGGAAGCGGGCACGGATGATGCAGCCGGCGCGGAAGAGCTTGGCCACCTGACCGTAGTCGAGATTCCAGTTGTAGTGATCGCTTGCCGAGCGCATCTGGGCAAACCCTTGGGCGTAGGAGGCGATCTTGCTGAAATAAAGCGCCTGACGCACCTTCTCGATGAACTCGGCACGGTCGCCTTCAAACGGCTTTTGGGCCGGGCCCTTGAGCACTTTTGATGCCGCCACGCGCTCTTCCTTGAGAGAAGAGATAAAGCGGGCAAAGACGGACTCGGTGATCAGCGGCAGCGGCACGCCCAGGTCCAGCGCACTCTTGCTGGTCCACTTGCCGGTGCCCTTCTGGCCGGCGGAGTCGAGGATCGTGTCGACCACATACTCGCCGTTTTCATCGCGCTTTCTGAAGATGCGCGCGGTGATGTCGATCAGGTAGCTGTCGAGCTCGCCTTCGTTCCATTCAGTGAAGACATCGGCCAGCTCGTCGTTGGACAGCCCCAGCCCTTCCTTGAGGATGGCGTAGGCCTCACTGATGAGCTGCATGTCGCCGTATTCGATGCCGTTGTGCACCATCTTGACGTAGTGACCGGCACCGTCGGGACCCACGTAGTTGACGCAGGGCTCGCCGTCTTCGGCACGCGCGGCGATCTTTTCAAGAATCGGCGCCACCATGTCGTAGGCTTCACGCTGACCGCTGGGCATGATCGAGGGGCCCTTGAGGGCGCCCTCTTCGCCACCGGAAACGCCGGTGCCGATGAAATTCAGGCCGGCCTCGGAGAGCTCGCGGTTACGGCGGATGGTATCCGGATAGTAGGTATTGCCCCCATCGATCAGAATATCGCCCTTGTCGAGATAAGGCTTCAGGGATTCGATAGTCCTGTCGGTGGCTTCACCGGCGGCCACCATCAACAGAATACGACGCGGCTTTTCAAGAGAGGCCACAAACGTCTCGATCTCATAGAACGGGACCAGCTTGCTGTCGGGGTTTTCAGCCAGTACTTCGTCGGTTTTCTCAGAGGAACGGTTATAGATCGACACCGTATAGCCGCGGCTTTCGATGTTGAGCGCCAGGTTGCGCCCCATTACTGCCATTCCCATGACACCAATCTGTTGTCTGGTCATTGCCTTTCACTACTCCAGCAGTCATTGAACTACGACGCGTTGCTGACGCTGCGGTCCGGCAACACGCCCTGATGTCCCATACGGGATCGACAGCATGCTGTCGCTTGAAAAATGTGCCACGTCAACGCGGTGACAGACCAGTCTGGCAGAGCGCACAGCGATTGTCCCTGCGCAAACTACGCACGGGTGATCATTTTGTCGTCATTACCGTGTCAGAGGTGGAGAACACAGGCCACATGAGCCATGCTCATTGTGCGCTTCACCATGAAAAAAGCTAATAAATACACGCTAATGGTGAAAGAGGCTCATGGCAATCGCCGGGACGACCGGTCTGATGGTGGGCCTTCAACCAGAGCGCCTCTGGCACAAGGAACCGACACAGCAGGAGATGACGATGAGTCATGGCTGTATCGTTGAAAACTTCAGCAATCTGATTTCACTCAGCGAGCAGGAAAAGGCATTACTGGCGCATTTCGAAAAGGATGCCCGAGTGGTGCGGCGCCACGAAAGCCTGTGGCATTTCCGCGAGCCGACGCAGACGCTCTACACGCTGCAGGAGGGCTGGGCCTACGCCTACAAGATCTCCCTGATGGGCGAGATGAAGGTGGTCGAAATTTTCACGCCAAGCGATATCATCGGACTGCGCGATTTCACCTTTGGCCGCCATCTGACCGACGTGCGCATGATGACCGATGGCACCGTCTGTGCCTTCCCCTATCGTTATATTCTGGAAGCCTGCCAGCAGTCACGCGCACTGTCAGCCGCCTTTTTCGCGACCGCCTCGCGGGATCAGGCGCTGATGACCGAACGCGTGACCAATCTCATGCACTGCAGCGCCCGCATGAAGATTGCCCACTTCATCATCGAAATGTATCTGCGCCTGAAGCACACGCATCCCGACATGGGTCTTCGCTTCGACTTCCCAATGAATCAGAAGCTGATGGCAAGCCTGCTGGGGCTGACGAGCGTGCACGTCAGTCGGATGCTCGGCGAACTGACCCGCGAAGGGATGGTGAAAAAGCAGCGCAGTACGCTGGAGATCCTCGACTATGAGCGTCTTTATCGTGAAGCCCAGTTCGATGAAACCTACATTCAGCTCGATCTGACCCACATGCTTGAAGTCGCCCCCAACGATAGTGAGGCCCCGATGGGCTAGCCGTCCCGGGCGGCGCCCTACTGCATGAGCACCCGCTCAATCGACATCTGCCGCGACTCCCCCTCCAGACGCCACTCGCTGTTGTCGCCCTGAATCAGGCGGGGCCGGCTTTCCAGAAAATCGATCAGGGCCTGATCCTCGGCGCCCCCTTCCGGACAGGCCATGCGGGTGGACGCCAGCGTTCCAACGATCAGCCGACCGTTTTCGACCTGCGCCGGGCCAAAGATCCGATTGCAGCCACCGCTGCCACTGACGCGATAGCCGTCAAAGCTCAGCGTTGCCTGCGCCAGCGCCTCATCCTGTTGGGAAGTCTGTGTTTCTTGTGTGGCACAGCCGGCCAGGCCGGTCGCCAGCACCAACCCCGTTACGGAAAGCGCGGCATGGAAATAATTCATGTGTCAGCCCCTGTGATACTGGTGAATGTGAAGAGTGTCCCTCAATGGTACGCCCAGATGTGCCGATAGTAGCTGACAGGCAAACAAAAGAGAGCAACACAATGCCACTGCTGCCGCGCACCATCGCAGGAAAGATTACCCTGGGCGGGATACTGCTCACGACACTGATCGGCCTTTCCATCTACGGCGTCATGACGCTCAGAGGAAAGCCCCGCCTGATCGAGGCGAGTGACACACTGGTCAGCCAGAGCGGACAGTCCATGGTTAATGGTCTGCAGGCGCAGATGGGACGCATTGAAAGTCTGACGTCCAGCGTGGCCAGTATGGCCACGACCCTGCCAGCCGATCCCGCGCTCTATGTCGCCACCCTGCCTGGCATCATCGATGCCAACGGCAACCGCGCCATCGCCGGTGGCGGACTGTGGCCGGAGCCGGGCGCCTTTACCCCGGGCGTCGAGAAACGAAGCTTTTTCTGGGGCCGCGGTCAGAATGGCGCGCTGGCCTATACCGAGGAGTATAACGCGCCTGACAGCAGCCCCTACCAGAGCGAACCCTGGTATCGCGCCGCCGTGGGTGCCCCGGGTGGCCAGTGCGTCTGGTCGGCGGCCTATCTTGACCCGGTGACTCAGGCCCCAATGGTGACCTGCAGCATCCCCTATCAGCGAAATGGTCAATTTGCGGGCGTGGCGACCACCGATGTCAGCCTTGCAGGCCTTGCCGACTTCATGACGACGCATGGCAACGCCACCGGTGGCTATGCCTACGTGCTCGACAAGGAAGGCAACGTCATGTACTTCCCGGGCACCGATTTCAAAAACGGCCTGCAGAGCCTGTCACAGCTGGCATCACGTCTGCCCTGGCTTGCCCCGCTGACCACAGTCGCTCAAAAGGACGGCGAGGTACGCCTTGAAGACCCGACCCTGCAGGATCAGGCCATGGTCAAGCAGTTCACCATGGCAGGCACCGGCTGGACCATCGGGCTTGTGACGCCCATGCGGACCGTCACGCATCTGGCCAGCTCCCTGATTCGGGACCTGCTGCTCTTTATCCTGCCGGTCGTCGCACTGCTGCTGGGTCTGGCCTGGCTGGGCAGTCGCATGTTGCTTGCCCAGATCAGTGAAACCACCCGACAGATCGAACGGATGGGGGAAGGCGGCGCGCAGCGCGATGCGCTCAGCATTGCCCGCCCCGACGAAATCGGTGCCCTGCGAAGCGCCGTCAATCGCTACGCGGCCCGGCTCAACCAGCTTTTCGATGACGTCAGCATGGTATCCGAGACCATTGGCAGCCGCTCCCGTGAAATTTCGGTAGGCAATATGGATCTGTCGCGGCGCACCGAATCCCAGGCGGCAGCCCTTGAGGAGACCGCCTCGGCCATGGAAGAACTCTCTTCTACGGTCGGCCATAACGCCGACAGCGCCGGCGAAGCCAGCCGACTGGCCGGTGAGGCTTCAAGCGTGGCCGAACAGGGTGGTACTCGCGTGACCCGTGTCATCACGTCAATGGAGGAGATCAGCGAAGGGTCGCGAAAAATGGCCGATATCGTCAGCATGATCGACGGCATCGCCTTTCAGACCAATCTTCTGGCGCTGAACGCTGCCGTCGAAGCCGCCCGTGCCGGTGAGCAGGGACGCGGCTTTGCAGTGGTGGCCGGCGAGGTACGCAATCTTGCCTCCCGAAGCGCCACCGCCGCCAGCGAGATCGGCGTGCTGATCAAGACCTCCATGACGCGCATTGATGAAGGAACCCGCCATGCCCACGAAGCGGGCGATGTCATGAAGGATGTGGTGGCAGCCGTGGAACGCGTTACCGGGCTGGTCAACGAAATCGCGCTGGCCTCCCGAGAGCAGGCGGCCGGCATCAATGATGTCAACCATGCCGTGGCCGACATGGATGGGGTGACCCAGCAAAACGCAGCCCTGGTCGAAGAAGTTGCCAGTGCGGCCTCGGCACTGGAAGAACAGGCCCGGTCGCTCGAACAGTTGATGGCAGGCTTTCAGAACACCGAGGGCGCCTCTTCTTCTGACAGTGACGCGACCGCCGCTCATGCCCTGCCGGGACACACGGCCTGGGCCATGTAGACCTGCGTTTTCGACAAAAAAGCCGGCCCCAGGGCCGGCTTTTTCATGAAGGGCACCCAGCCTTGAACCCTAGTGCGCCTCTTCCCAGTTATCGCCGTGGCCGGCCTCGACAATCAGCGCCACATCGAGCTGACCTGCGCCCTGCATACGGCTAACGACCTCGGCCTTGAACGCCTCGACCTGTTCGCGACGCACCTCGAAGATCAATTCGTCATGCACCTGCATGACCATTTTGGCGTCGAACTCGCCCTCACGAAGCCAGGCATCCACGTCAATCATGGCGCGCTTGATGATATCCGCAGCGGTACCCTGCATCGGCGCATTGATGGCGGTACGCTCGGCCCCCTGTCGACGGGCATGATTGCGCGAGTTGATCTCGGGCACATAGAGACGCCGACCAAAGACGGTTTCCACAAAACCGTTTTCTGCCGCCTCGGCGCGAATGCGCTCCATATAGCGTGCCACACCCGGATAGCGGTCGAAGTAGCGCTCGATCCAGGTTTTGGCATCACGCTGCTCGACCCGCAGCTGGCGCGCCAGCCCCCAGGCGCTCATGCCGTAGATCAACCCGAAGTTGATCGCCTTGGCGCTGCGGCGTTGATCGCTGGTGACCTTCTCAAGCGAGGTGCCAAAGACTTCGGCGGCGGTCGCGGTATGAATATCACGATCCTCGGCGAAGGCCGTGAGCAGGCTCTCATCGCCCGAGAGGTGTGCCATGATGCGCAGCTCGATCTGTGAATAGTCCGCCGCCACCAGCTGATAGCCGGGCGTGGCGACAAAGGCGGTGCGGATGCGCCGGCCGATGTCGCTTCGAATCGGAATGTTCTGCAGGTTGGGATCGCTGGACGAGAGTCGTCCGGTAGCGGTCACCGCCTGGTGATAGCTGGTATGAATGCGCCCGGTAGTGGCGTTGATCAGCTGCGGCAGCTTATCGGTGTAGGTCGACTTGAGCTTGGACAACCCGCGATGCTCCATGATGACTTTCGGCAGCGGATAGTCCAGCGCCAGCTCCTCAAGCACGGCCTCTGCGGTCGACGGTGCGCCCTTGGGCGTTTTCTTGATGACCGGGATTTTCTGCTCCTCGAACAGAATTTCACCGAGCTGTTTGGGCGAACCGAGGTTGAACTCGCGCCCGGCCAGCTCAAACGCCTCGCGCTCGAGCTCGGTGATGCGCTCGCCCAGCGACCGGCTCTGCTCGCCCAACAGCTTCGTGTCGACCGCAACGCCGGTACGCTCCATGCGCGTGAGCACCGGAATCAGCGGCAGTTCAAGCGTATCGATGACCTCGGACAGCCTTCCTTCCTGCTCCAGCCGCGGGCGCAGATGAGCATGCAGACGCAGGGTGACGTCGATGTCTTCACAGGCATATTCCACCGCCTGCTCGAGTGCGACCTGATTGAAGGTCAGCTGCTTGACGCCCTTGCCGGCAATCTCTTCAAACGAGATGGTGCGATGGCCAAGATAGGCCTGGGCCAGCGAATCCATGTCATGACGCGTGGCGGTGGAGTTGAGCACGTAGGACTCGAGCATGGTGTCGATCAGCGCGCCTTCCACGCCGATGTCATAGCGCGCCAGCACCTCAATATCGTATTTGAGGTTCTGCCCGATCTTGGCAGTCGTGGCATCTTCCAGCAGCGGCTTGAGCGCGGTCAGCACGCTGTGACGGTCAAGCTGATCGGGGGCGTCGAGATAGTCGTGCGCCACCGGCACATAGACCGCCTCGCCCGGCGTGATGCCAAGCCCGATGCCAACGATCTCGGCGTTCATGTAGTTGAGGCTGGTGGTTTCCAGATCGAAGCAGAAGGTGTGGCTCTGCTTCAATCGCTCGATCCAGTGATCAAACGCTTCCTGCTCGAAGACGGCGCGGTAGTCACGCTGCTCGCTCGACATGGCCGAGGGCGAGTCTGCCGATTCGCCGCCATCGAGATCTCCTTCGCCGGCTGGCACATCGGGAGACGGCTCACCGGTGCTGCCGCCATCCAGCAGTTCGTTGAGCCAGCCCTTGAACTCCAGACGCTGATACAGCGAGAGCAGCGCTTCGCGGTCGGGGTGAGCGATATCAAGACCGTCCAGGCCGACCGGCAGCTCGCAGTCGGTGCGAATGGTGGCAAGCGTGTAGGAGAGAAACGCCTGCTCGCGGTTGTCCTCGAGCTTTTTGGCCATCGTTTTGGCGCCGCGAAAGGAGAGCGTCCTGATCCGGTCGAGATCGCCATAGATGGTCTCAAGCCCCCCATCCATGCCGGTCAAAAGCGCCAGTGCGGTCTTCTGACCCACGCCCGGAACCCCCGGAATGTTATCGACGCTATCCCCCATCAGGGCCAGATAGTCGATGATCAGATGCGGCGGAATGCCGAACTTCTCTTCGACGCCGGCCACATCGAGCGTCTCGTTTTTCATGGTATTGACCATGGTGATGTGCTCGTTGACCAGCTGCGCCATGTCCTTGTCGCCGGTCGAGATAATCGCATCGCGCCCGGCTTCGGTGGCCATGCGCGCCAGCGTGCCGATCACGTCATCGGCCTCGACGCCCTCGATGCATAGAAGCGGCAGGCCGAGCGCCCGAACACACTCGTGCAGCGGCCCGACCTGAGCACGCAGCTCATCGGGCATGGGCGGACGATGGGCCTTGTACTGCTCATAGAGCTCATCGCGAAAGGTCTTGCCCTTGGCATCAAACACCACCGCCATGGGGCTTTCGGGATACTGACGGATCAGGCTCTTGAGCATGGAGACGACGCCACGAACGGCGCCGGTCGGCTCACCGGTCGAGGTCGACAGGGGCGGCAGGGCATGAAAGGCGCGGTACAGGTAGGCAGAACCGTCCACAAGGACGATCGGGGCAGCGGCCATGGAAGCTCCAGCTAACGACTCGAATATGGTGCCATGATACGCAAGCCTGGCGCTGGCGTCAGTGGCGAAAGCACCCGTCCACCCGAGCCATCACGGCGGCTGCTATTTATCGACAGGCGCTTTACACTACGCAACATTCAAGACGCAGCCTTCGGAGCTCATCATGACCATTGGACGGATTCTGCCTGTCCTGGCAGCGTCAGCACTGCTGGCGCTGGCTACCCTCAGCCCTGTGGCACTGGCCGCCTCCCAGGGTCAGGTCACCACCCAGCAGCAAGGTGATCGCCTCGTGCATGAATACCGCCTCGAGGGAAGGCTCTACGCCATCGAAATCATTGAAGGCGATCAGCGCACGGTGCTTGTAGACGCCGATGGCGACGGCAATTTTCGCCGTCAGCCCGCGGATACCGAGATCAGGCCACCATCCTGGACTCAAAAACAGTCGCAATAGCTTTCAATGGTATTGGCACCGAGAGCGTCAGTACTGCCATGGGACATACGGTGGGCAGAATATGCCCTTTCGGTGATAGACTCCGCGCGGCGCGATGTCAGGCCACGCCGGGGTGCGGTGCGTTCCGGCATGCCGCGCCCGAACACGTCACGGCCGTCGACCGGCACTGGTCGCGGTATTGGTTACCCAGCACGATGAGCGCCTCCGCAGTGCGCCAGGAGCAACATGGCGGTTTTTACCCCCTTAAGCGATGAGCAGGTCGCACATTTTCTAGAACGCTACGATGTCGGCAATCTACTGGCACTCGAGGGTGTGGCCGGTGGTACGGAAAACAGCACCTTTTTTGTCACCACCGACCGGGAAGTGCTGGTGCTGACCCTGTTCGAGCAGGGCGAACAGGAGGAGCTGCCCTTTTTTGTCGACCTGCTGGCCTGGTTTGACCAGCATCAGCTGCCGGTACCGGGACCGCTGTTTGATCGTACCGGCGTGGCCCTTCAGCGGCTGGCCGACCGTCCTGCCCTTTTGTTTCCACGCCTTGCCGGGCGCCATCCGGAACAGCCCGGGGTTGTCCAGTGCGCGGCCATCGGCCGGGTACTGGGTCAGATGCATCGCATCTCGCAGGGATTTCAGGGCAGCCGACCCAACCCGCGCGACCTTCGCTGGGTACATGCCGTGCACTCAAGGGTCATGGGCTATCTGAGCCCCGACGATCAGTCCCTGATCCGGGATCGCATCGATACACTGGACAGTCGTCTAAGACAGGTAGTGCTTCCCCAGGGGGCACTTCATGGCGATCTGTTTCGTGACAACACCCTCTATGAGGGCGATCGCCTCTCCGGAGTGATCGACTTTTATAACGGCTGCACCGGGGATCTGCTCTTTGATCTGGCCATTGTCATCAATGACTGGTGCAGTGACGATAACGGCGCACTGATGCCCGAACGCTATGACGCCATCATTGAGGCCTACGCCCGTGAACGCGCCTTCACCGACGAGGAGCGCCGGGTCTGGCCCACGATGCTGGAGCTGACAGCGCTGCGCTACTGGTTGTCACGACTTCTGGTGGTCTATGTCGACCCACCCGCGCACGCCCTGACGCCCAAGGATCCGGCCCAGTATCGCCAGATCCTGAAGGCACGCATTGATCATCCGCCCGCGCCACTGCCCTGATCATGCCATGGCGCCCCGGTCAAACGCAGGGGCGCCTGGCAAAACCTTTCAGCACCCCCGCACTTAATACTTTTTACCTATTGAACTCATAGGCCGAGTTTTCTTTGGTATCCTCGCCGATATCGCCTCCAGCCGCGCTGTCAATAACGTTTGTGCGCTGATGGCTGAACTTGCATCATGATGGCAGGACTAATAGTTGCTTAATTTAACTTGAAAATTACTGCCGTATAATTTCTTGACTTTAAATGACCCAGACTGGCCCAGCCTTCATATGACCGATCTATCCCTGTCTGTCCTGATTCCGGCGCGCAATGAAGCCGACAACCTGCCTCATTTGCTTGATGAGGTCTGCGCTGCGCTTGATGGTGCCGGCATCGAATTCGAAATGCTTGTCATCAATGATGGCTCAAGCGATCACAGTCTGCAGGTCCTGACAGAATATGCCGCTCGCGATGAGCGCCTTCGGGTCTATCACCATCAGCACAGTGCCGGACAAAGCACCTCCATCTGGCAGGCCGCATGGCAGGCTCGCGGCGCATGGCTGGCCACGCTGGACGGGGATGGCCAGAATGATCCGGCCGACCTGCCTGCCATGTTCGAACGTGCTCAAAAGGGAGACATCACGCTGCTGGCGGGCTATCGCCACAAGCGCAACGACAGCGAGATCAAGCGCCTCTCCTCGCGTATCGCCAACGCCGTGCGATCGCGCCTTTTGAAGGACGACACCCCTGATACCGGCTGTGGCATCAAGATCTTTGAGCGCGAGGCCTTTCTGCGGTTGCCCTACTTCAACCACATGCACCGTTTCCTGCCGGCACTGATCCGCGCTCAGGGCGGTACGACCCTCTCCTGGCCGGTCAATCACCGCGCCCGCCAGGCCGGAAGTTCCAACTACGGCACCCTGGACCGACTGATGGCCGGGCTGCTGGATTTGGGTGGGGTCATGTGGCTGGCACATCGTTCCAGATTACCGGCACCTCTTGATCTGCGTTCCAGGAAAGACGTCGACAAGGATCTCCACGCTCGTCAGGAGCCCTGACCCCATGGATAGTGCAGCCCTCTGGATCACGATCGGCCTGCTCGGTCAGGCCCTGTTTTCGGCACGCTTTATCGTGCAATGGCTTGCCAGCGAACGGGCCAGGCGCAGTATCGTGCCGCATCTTTTCTGGTATCTCAGTATCGGGGGCGGCCTGATCCTGCTGATGTACGCCATCTACCGATGTGACCCGGTCTTTATCATCGGCCAGGGCTCTGGTCTTTTCATCTATGTACGCAACCTGATGCTGATTCAAAAGGAAAAGCGCCAGGCTCGACAGGCGGCGCCTGCTGACACCACGGCTTCAGAGGTAGAAAAGGCATGACGAAGACACGCGTTGGCCGAGGGCTACAGCGAGGTTTGATCAATGCACCAGTGCTGTCACTGCTGGTCATCGCACTGGTTTTTCTGGGACTCGGGATTGGCTGGCGCTGGCCATGGCCGGCCGATGAGCCACGCTTTGCCCTGATCGCCCAGGAGATGATCACGACCCATCAATGGTTGATTCCTCATCGGGCCGGCGAGCTTTATCCGGACAAGCCGCCCATCTTCATGTGGATGATCGCGCTGGGCATTCTGGTCACCGGCAGCGTCAAGGTGGCCTTCATGCTGCCATCCCTGCTGGGCGCGCTGACGACCCTTGGCCTGACCACTGATCTGACCCGCCGTCTCTATGGCCCCCGCATTGCGTGGCTGGCCGGCCTCACGCTCATGCTGACCGCGCAGTTCACCCTGCAGGCCCGCACGGCCCAGATCGACATGCTGGTCACGGGCTTCATCACGCTGGGGCTTTACGGTGCACTGCGCCATGCCCTGCTGGGTCCAGCGCCGCGCTGGTGGTACCTGGGCTGCGTGTCCATGGGACTTGGGGTGATTACCAAGGGCGTCGGCTTTCTGCCCCTGCTGCTGCTGCCCGCATGGTTCGGACTGTTCTGGTATCAGCGCCGCCATACCGGCAGCGTTCACCGCATTGTCCCGCTGACCCTGCGTCAACTGCTGATCGGTATTGGGCTTGTGCTGGCCGCCATCGCCTGCTGGGTTATCCCCATGGTGCTCTACACCAGTTTCAGCGGTGATCCGGCGCTGGCGGCCTATCGCGATAATATTCTCTTTCGTCAGACCGGTGAGCGCTACGCCGATGCCTGGCACCATCTAAAGCCCTTTTATTATTACCTGCTCGAGGTGCTGCCCTGGGCCTGGCTGCCCGGCGTGCTGGCCCTGCCCTGGGTCGCGCCTCACTGGTGGCGCCGTTTGCGGCGCGGCGATGCCCGCCTCTGGCTGCCGCTGTCCTGGGTCATATTGATGGTACTGTTTTTCTCCATGAGCCCCGGCAAGCGTGGCGTCTACATGACGCCGGGCATGTCGATGTTCGTGCTGGCGCTGGCGCCGGCGCTTCCGGGTCTGATTCGACGCCCCGGCATCAATCGGCTCGCCTGGGGACTGGCCGTAGCGCTGGGTGGCGTGATCGGTATTGTCGGCCTGCTCCTGGCCGTCGGCCTGCTCGACAGCACGACCCTTGGCGATGACTTCATCATCAACCCATGGGGATGGTGGCTGAGCGTTGGAGTACTGACCGCCCTGATCGCCTGGCGGCTTCCGCCCCGGCGCGGCCTGGCAGGACTCGGGCTGTGGCTTGCGATGTTCTGGATCCTCTGGGCCAGCTGGGGTTATGGGGTCATGGATGACCATCGCTCGCGAAGTGCACTGATGGCCGAGGTCGCCATGACCACCCACCACCAGCCTCTGGCACTGATCGATTTTGATGAAGAAAACGTACTGCAGGCGCAGCAGCCCATCGTGCAGTTCGGCGATGGCACACCGGCGGATGATCAGTTTGTACGCATGACCGCCTGGCTTGAAGAAGCTCCCGAGACGCGCTGGGCGCTGGTGCAAAACGATGAGCTCAAGAACAAGGCCTGCGTTGACCGCAGCACCCTGACGCCTGTGGAGGAGCGCGGCGACGCGGAGTGGCAGCTTCTGCGCGCTGACAGCGTGGCACAGTGCCCCGGTGATGAGCATGCCGCACCGCTCTATCAGGCCCCGACCACCTGGCATCAGGACAGTGCCTCGCCCGGAGAAGCCACGACGCCATGAGCGGGAGAGGCCAGCGACCTGATCGGCTGATCGATCATCCAGGCCTGCCGTGGGGGGCACTCCTGCTGGTCTGGCTGGCCGGCGTACTGAGCTTCCAGCTGCGCCCGATCATGCCCATCGATGAGACGCGCTATATCTCGGTGGCCTGGGAGATGTGGCAAAGCGGTCAGTGGTGGGTGGCGCACATGAACGGCGCCCCCTACGCCGACAAGCCACCGCTGCTGTTCTGGCTGATCAATCTTGGCTGGGGCGTGTTTGGCGTCAACGACTGGTGGCCACGCCTGATCATGCCATTGGCGTCTCTGCTGGGGCTTTTTCAGCTGCGACGAATCGCTCTGAACCTTGGTTATGAAGCCCGTACGGCGCGGATGGCCCTGCTGGTATTGATGTCGATGCTGATGTGGTGGCTCTATAGCGCCACCCTGATGTTCGATATTCTTCTGACCACCTGTTTGCTGGGCGCCGTGGCCGCCCTGACCGGCACTGGCGTGCTGCGTCGGCGCGCCATTGGCGTCACCCTGTGGCTGGGGCTGGCGCTGCTCGCCAAGGGACCGGCGGTGATGCTGAGCTGGCTGCCGATTCTTGTGACCCTGCCATTGTGGAGCGAGCGCCCGGCAGATGAGCGTCGTCCGCTCATGTTCTGGCTGGCCACTGTCGCGGCCCTGCTGATACTGCTTGGCTGGGCCCTGAGCTCGGCGTGGATCGGTGGCGATGCCTATGCCAGCAATCTCCTGTGGCATCAGAGCGTTGATCGGCTGGAGCAGGTGGCCGATCATGCCCGCCCCTTCTGGTGGTATCTCCCCATGCTGCCGGTACTGTTGCTGCCCTGGTCACTGTGGCTGCCGGCGCTGAAGCTCTGGCGTCGGAACAGCCCTGCCACGCCGCGCAAAGCCCGCCGGCTGCTCTGGGTCTGGGCACTGGCGCCGCTGGTGCTGTTTTCCCTGGTCAGCGGCAAACAGGCGCACTATCTGATGCCCATCCTGCCACCGCTGGCCCTGCTCATCGCCGAGGTTCTGACACACTCTGCCCCGGCGCAGCGCCGCACGCTGAGAGTTCCGGCAATTGCCCTGTTCGCCACCGGTGCCCTCGCTTTGATCGTGAAAATGGTCGGCAACGCCGAACTGGCCGCGATGCTTTCGCTCCATGGCGTCTGGCTTTTATGGGTACTCGCGGCTGCCGCCGCTGTGATACGCCTTCAAACGACAGCGGCTGCAACGTTACTGGCCATGATTGGCACAGCGAGCCTGACACTGATCCTCACGATCATGATGGCCCCCCTGTGGCCGCGCGTGGATACTCAGCGTCCGGGCGCCCTGCTGTCTCAGCTCGAGCACCAGGGCCATCCGGTGGCCTGGTACGGCAGGAACTATCAGGCCAGCTTTCAGTTTGCCGGCCGGTTGACCACGCCGCTGCAGACCATCGACTCCCGGCCAGCGGATCTGTGTCACTGGCGACAGGATCATCCCGATGGCTGGGTAATAGGCGACAGTCGGCAACTGCCCTCGCTTTATGTACCGGCGCTGGCACAGGACTTTCCGTGGCGTTCCCGCATGCTGAGGGTCATGCCGGTATCGGCACTGCAGATCGCAACGCCCTTCTTTCTCTGTCCGGAGCCCCTATGAACATGAAAGTATTGGTAACAGGCGCCGCCGGCTTCATTGGCGCCTGGCTGACAAAGCGACTCACGGAAGATGGCGTGGCGACGGTCGGTGTTGACAGTTTTTCGGATTATTACAGCGTGGACTACAAGCGAGCGCGCCTTGAAGCGCTGGGCATCAGGAATTGTCGATTGCTGGACGTCAGCGACCGTGACGCGGTGGAAGCCCTTTTCAGGCGCGAAGGGTTCACGCATGTGATCCATCTGGCCGCTCAGGCCGGGGTACGCTATAGCGTCACGCATCCACATGTGTATGGCCAGAGCAACCTGACCGGCTTTCTCAACGTGCTCGAAGCCTGCCGCCAGCATGGCGTTCAACACCTCTACTACGCCTCCTCAAGCTCGGTGTACGGGCACTCAAGTCGTGAGGTCTTCAGCGAAAAGGATCCGGTCGACCACCCCGCCTCCCTGTATGCCGCCACCAAGCGAGCCAACGAGCTCATGGCCGACAGCTATGCCAGCCTCTATGGCATGTCCCTGACCGGCCTGCGCTTTTTCACGGTCTATGGTCCCTGGGGCCGGCCGGACATGGCGCCCATGCTGTTTGCCGGCAGCATCATGAACCATCAACCGCTTCAGATCTTCAACCACGGTCAGATGGCGCGTGATTTCACCTGGGTCGGCGACATCATTGAGTCCGTGGTGCGTTTGATCAATACTCACCGCGCCGGCGGCGAAACCGGTCGCCATCAGGTCTTTAACATCGGGCGGGGCGAGCCCACGGCACTGATGGACTTTATTACATGGCTGGAAGACGCGCTGGGGCAGCAGGCGCCGCGCGAGTGGCTGCCCATGCAGGATGGCGATGTCACCCGTACCTGGGCAGACACGTCCCGACTGGAGGCCGTCATCGATTATCGACCGACCATGCCGCTGGCCACCGGGGTGCAGCATCTGGCGCAATGGTGTCTGGATCATCAGCAATGGCTGCCTACCCGTCAGGTCGTTCCCATTACGAAAACCGCTTGAATGCCCTTGCGGGCCTGACTGCCCCCCATGACGCAAAAGCGCTAAAATGACTTCATGGGCAGCCGTTTGCTGCCCTTCCCTTATGTCGCTACCTTACCTTCACAATGTCGTTTGCGGCCAATTCTGTCCGGAGCCCGCCCATGTCCAATGATTCATCCGTACCTGACCAGGCCCATGCCCAGTCGGAGGCCCGCCGCACCTACAACATCGATCAGTGGGGAAGTGGCTACTTTGATGTCAACGATCAGGGGCTGGCCGTGGTGCGCCCTTTTGGCGACGCCGACGGCCAGAACGGCCCGGCCCTGCCGCTGAAGGGGCTGGTCAGGAAGCTGCAGGACGCCGGTTTGCGCCTGCCCATGCTGGTGCGCTTTACCGATATCCTGCATGACCGTGTCGAGCAGCTTTGTCAGGCCTTTGACCGCGCCATTGACGAGCTGGACTATCAGGGTCGCTACACCGCCGTCTATCCGATCAAGGTCAATCAGCAGCGGCGTGTCGTTGAAGAACTTCTGGCCACCCCGGAGCGCGGGCGCGGGCGCGTCGGGCTTGAGGCCGGCAGCAAGCCGGAACTTCTGGCCGTGCTGGCACTCTCTTCGGAAACCACCTCGACCATCGTCTGTAATGGTTACAAGGATCGCGAATACGTCCGTCTGGCACTGATGGGCGAAAAGCTGGGTCACCGCGTCTTTCTGGTGGTCGAAAAGCAGGCCGAACTCGAGCTGATTCTTGAGGAAGCCGACAATCTGGGCGTCATGCCCCGTATCGGCGTGCGAGCCCGGCTCTCCTCGGTGGGCAAGGGCAACTGGGAAAGCACCGGTGGCGACAAGTCCAAGTTCGGCCTGACGGCGCGCCAGATCCAGCATGTGGTGGACCATTTGCGCAGCCATGATCGCCTCGAGTCACTGCAGCTGGTGCACTTTCACCTGGGCTCCCAGATTGCCAACATTCGTGACATTCAGCGCGGCCTGCGTGAATGCACCCAGTTTTACAAGAGCCTGCGCGATGTCGGCGCACCGGTCGCCGTGGTCGACGTCGGCGGCGGCCTGGGCGTGGACTATGAGGGCACCCGCTCACGCAGCTACTGCTCGACCAACTACTCGATGGCCGAGTATGCCAACAACGTGGTCGGCGCCTTTTCGCAGCTGTGTCAGAGCATGGATATCCCGCACCCGGACATCATTTCTGAATCCGGCCGGGCACTGACGGCCCATCATGCGGTGCTGATCACCAATGTGATCGACGAGGAACGCCACGAAGTGGCCATGCCCGAGCGCGGCCAGCATGAGGGCGACACGCACCTTGACGTGCTGTGGCAGACCTATGACTGGCTGGCCGAGCCTGCCGAACCGCGCCTTCTGGTCGAGTACTATCACGACCTCTATCAGGCCATGATCGATATTCAGGACCGTTTCGTGCTCGGCAGTGCCACACTGGGCGTACGCGCCGAGGGCGAGGCACTCTACACCGCCGCCTGCAAGCGGCTGCGCGCCAAGCTCGATCGACGCAATCGTGCCCACCGCGAAATTCTCGATGAGCTGGACGAGAAGCTCGCTGACAAGCTGTTCGTCAACTTCTCGCTGTTCCAGTCCCTGCCGGACGTCTGGGGGATCGATCAGATCTTCCCTGTGCTGCCGCTGTCCAATCTGGACCAGCCGTCAACACGACGCGGCGTGATTCAGGACATCACCTGCGACAGTGATGGCCGTATTGAACGCTACGTCGATGGCCAGGGCGTGGAGAGTACGCTCCCGCTGCCGGAGTGGAAATCGGGCGATGAACGCCTGCTGGGGCTGTTTCTGGTCGGTGCCTATCAGGAGATTCTGGGCGATCTGCACAACCTGTTCGGCGATACCGACTCCATCGACGTCAGCCTCAATGACCAGGGGCAATGGCAGCTGGGCACACCTATCGTGGGTGACAGCGTGGCCAACGTCCTGCGCTACGTGAACTTCGATCCGGACCGCCTCAAGAGCCGCTTCCAGCGCCAGCTTCTGCGCAGCGATGTCTCCGGTCAGGAACGCGAGATGTTTCTCGAGGAGCTCGAAGCCGGACTCGAAGGCTACACCTACCTGGAATAGCGACTCTGACGGCGTCGTTGTTTCAAAAGAGTCTCTGGTTTGAAACAGTCACACGCGCATTGATGCCGCACGTTCCCTCCCTTCGTTTCGCCCGGCCATAGGGTCCGGGCGAAATGCTCCCTACTCTCTCTTTTTTGCGTGACGGCTGCGCCCTCATCTGCCAGCCAACACGCTTTCATTATTTGCCCCGCAAAATATTCGCCTGTTACGAACCAGACCGGCGCCCCTTGCCTGATTTATTCAAGGCAGAACGACTCTCACCGTCCGATCCACGACTCCCCCTTGGTCTATTAATCAAAGGTCGAACGGCTTTTTGCCAAACGCCGTGCGAGCCTAGTCCGTTTGAGCAAGGGGGCAACGGCCATGTCAGGTCATGTCCAGAGGCCTGTGCCTTATAAAAGAGCCGATGATCGAGGCGAATGGCCCGCTTTTCACACCAAAGGGGAACAAGAGTGAAGATAGGCGCACCAAGGGAGAGTGCTCGTGGGGAAGCGCGTGTCGCGCTGACGCCAGAGAGCGCCACACAGATTCAGAAGCTGGGCCATACGTGTTTAATTGAAACCGGCGCAGGCGTTGCCGCCGGCTTTGACGACCAGGCCTATCGCGATGCGGGCGTCACGGTGGTCGACAGCGCTCAGACCCTGTTCGATGACGCAGAGGTTGTCATCAAGGTGCGTGAGCCCAGTGACGAGGAAGCCGAGCGCCTGCACAAGGGGCAGACGCTGATCTCGTTTTTCTGGCCCGCCCAGAACGAGGCCATGCTCGAGAAGTGCCGCGACAAGGGCGCGAGCGTTATCGCCATGGACATGGTGCCGCGTATCTCGCGAGCACAGAAAATGGATGCGCTCTCCTCCATGGCCAACATCGCGGGCTACCGCGCAGTCATTGAGGCCGGCAACAACTTCGGTCGCTTCTTTACCGGTCAGGTCACCGCTGCAGGCAAGGTGCCACCGGCGAAAGTGCTGGTCATCGGTGCCGGTGTGGCCGGACTTGCCGCCATCGGTACTGCCACAAGCCTCGGCGCCGTCGTGCGCGCCTTTGACGTACGTCCGGAAGTCTCCGAACAGATCGAATCCATGGGCGCCGAGTTTTTGTTCCTTGATTTCGATAACGCTCAGGACGGCTCGGAAAGTGGTGGCTACGCTTCGCCATCAAGCCCGGAGTTTCGCGAAAAGCAGCTCGAGTGCTTCCGTGAGCAGGCGCCGGATGTGGATATCGTCATCACCACTGCCCTGATCCCCGGGCGGCCGGCCCCCAAGCTGTGGCTCGAAGACATGGTCGCATTGATGAAGCCCGGCTCGGTGATCATTGACCTTGCTGCCGAAAAGGGCGGCAACTGCGACCTGACCCGCCCTGATGAGCGTGTGGTCTCCGACAACGGTGTCGTGGTGGTCGGCTATACCGACTATCCCTCTCGCATGGCGACCCAGTCATCGCTTCTGTACGCCACCAATATTCGCCACATGCTGACCGACCTGACGCCCGACAAGGACGGCGTCCTCCAGCACAACATGGAAGACGACGTCATCCGTGGCGCCACGGTCACCCACCAGGGCGATATCACATTCCCACCGCCCCCGCCCAAAACGAAGGCCATCGGCGTTGCCAAACCCAAACCGAAGGAAAAGGAACCGACCCCTGAGGAAAAAAGGGCCCTTGAGACCGCCACCTTCAAGTCCCAGACCAAACGTCAGGTCGGCATGCTGGCGGTGGGCGGTGCACTGATGCTGTTGCTGGGTGAGGTAGCGCCTGCGTCGTTCATGCAGCATTTCATTGTCTTCGTTCTGGCCTGCTTTATCGGCTTTCAGGTGATCTGGAAGGTCAGCCACTCGCTGCATACGCCTCTGATGGCGGTGACCAATGCCATCTCGGGCATCATCGTTCTGGGGGCAGTGCTGCAGATTGGCTCGGGCAGTGTGCTCGTCAGCATTCTGGCGGCGATTTCCGTGCTGATTGCGACCATCAATATCGTGGGGGGCTTTCTGGTAACACGCCGAATGCTCGCCATGTTCCAAAAATCCTGAGCGGCCGAGAAACGATATGTTGAGTCAAGGGTTCGTATCTGCCGCGGCGATCGCGGCAAGTGTTCTGTTTATTCTGTCGCTGGGTGGCCTGAGCAATCAGGAGAAGGCCAAGCGAGCTGTCTGGTACGGCATTATCGGCATGGCCGTGGCGGTATTTTTCACCGCTTTCGGCCCCGGTATCGGCGGCTACTGGCTGATGATTCCGATGATCATCATCGGCGCCATCATTGGTACCCGACTGGCACGTCGGGTCGAGATGACCGAGATGCCACAGCTGGTGGCGGCACTGCACAGCTTTGTCGGCCTGGCAGCCGTGTTCGTGGCCTGGAGCGCCGATCTGGAACGTCGCCGGGTGCTGGCCGCCCGTGCGGCAGATGGCGTCATGCAGGACTTCTCCGCCTTTGCAGCGCTTCTGGCGCACAAGGCGCCGGATGAGCTGATGTTTTTGCAGGTTGAAGTGGTGCTGGGCATCTTCATCGGGGCGGTGACATTTACCGGCTCGGTGGTGGCCTTTGGCAAGCTGGCCGGAAAGATCGACGGCAAGCCGCGCCAGCTCCCCGGCGGTCATCTGCTCAATGCCGGTGCTGCCGTGCTTTCACTGCTGCTGGCCATCCTGTATCTCAACGGCGCCGGCTTCTGGACGCTGCTGTTACTGGCGGGACTGGCGTTTTTCATCGGTTACCACCTGATCATGGGCATCGGCGGTGCCGACATGCCGGTCGTGGTATCGATGCTCAACAGCTACTCCGGCTGGGCCGCCGCCGCGATCGGCTTTACGCTCTCCAACGATCTACTGATCGTGACCGGCGCGCTGGTGGGCTCCTCCGGGGCAATTCTCTCCTACATCATGTGCAAGGCGATGAACCGCAACTTCGTCAACGTGATCCTGGGCGGCTTTGGTGGCAGCACCGGCCCGGCCGCGGAGATCGAAGGCGAGCAGGTGGCGATCGACGCCAATGGCGTGGCGAGCGCGCTCAACGATGCCGAGAGCGTCATCATTGTGCCGGGCTATGGCATGGCGGTGGCCCAGGCCCAGAGCGCGGTGAGCGATCTGGTGCGCAAGCTGCGCGCGGCAGGCAAGGAAGTGCGCTTTGCCATCCACCCGGTGGCCGGTCGTCTGCCGGGGCACATGAACGTGCTGCTGGCAGAAGCGAAAGTGCCCTACGATATCGTGCTGGAGATGGACGAGATCAACGACGATTTCGCCTCGACCGATGTGGTGATCGTCATCGGCTCCAACGACATCGTTAACCCGGCCGCTCAGGAAGACCCGAACAGCCCGATCGCCGGCATGCCGGTATTGAAGGTCTGGGAAGCCAAACAGGTGTTCATTTCCAAGCGTGGTCAGGGCACCGGCTACTCCGGCATCGAAAACCCGCTGTTCTACAAGGACAACAGCCGCATGTTCTATGGCGATGCCCGTGAAAGCCTCAATGCGCTGCTGCCGATGGTCGATTGACGTCATCGCTACCTCGTAATGCAATCAAGCCCGCTCAATGGAGCGGGCTTTTCTGCATGGGGTGACGAGGTCTTTTAAAGATGCATGACTGGCTCTGCGCAAGCGCCGTGACCTGAGCGTGCAACGTGAACCCGCAAGCCGATAAAAAGCGCTGCCAGCAACATGACACTTCCTCCAGTAATGAACACACCCGTCACGCCACTCAGTCCAAAGACAAGACCGCCCAGCGCAGCACCTGCAGCGATCGAGGACTGCACAGAGGCGACGACCATCCCCCCCGCCGTTTCGGCCTGATCCGGTACGGCGCGAGTGACCCAGTTCGACCATGCCACTGGCACACCCCCGAATGCCAACCCCCAGAGGGCAACCAGCAGCATCAGTCCGGTCTGCGGAACAGGCAGCCAGATGATGCCAAATGCTGCAATGCCGACCAGTGCGGGCATGACCACCAGCGTAGCGCGCAGACTGCGCTCCATAAGCCAGCCGGCCATGAGTGTTCCAAGGAAATTGGCGACCCCGAATCCCAGTAGCATGAGCGACAGGCCATCCACATCGATATGGGAAACGTTTTCGAGGGCAGGCCGAATGTAGGTGAACAATGCGTACTGGCCCGTATGGGCAAGCACACATCCCATCATGCCCATCGCAACACCGGGGCGGCGGAGCAACCCAGCGACAGAGGCAGTCTGTACCACCTTGCTCGGGGCCATGCGGGGCAGCGTAAAGACCTGAAAGAGTAGCGTCAGTGCGCCGACGGCGGCCGCTGCAATGAAGGCGCTACGCCAGCCATGAAGGCCCCCCAGATAGCTGCCAAGCGGCACGGAAACCACTGTCCCCACCGCGATACCGCTGAAGATGATGGACAGTGCGCGAGGAACAAGCCTTGCGGGCACCAGCCGCATCGCGACGGCGGCGGCCATGCTCCAGAAACCGCCCAACGCAATACCCAGCAGAACGCGCATCACCAACAGGACCGCCAGGCTCGATGACAGCGCCACCAGTAAATTGGACGCAATCATCAGCACGGAAAAGCCCAGCAGTACCTTTCGACGATCTAGCTTCCTGGTCAGTCCCGGCACCAGCAGACCTGCAAACAGGGCAACCACTGCCGTCACCGTTACCGCCTGACCGGCCATCGCCTCGGACACCCCGAGATCCGAAGCCATCGGCGTCAAAAGACTGGCGGGAAGATATTCCGCCGTCAGCAGGCCAAACACCCCCATGGCCAGGGAAAACACGGCCATCCACGCCGGAGTTGTCGGCGCGTTGTCGGCAGCACGCTCTGCTGCCCCAGCGACATCATTGCTCATCTCGAAATTCCAGTTAATGAAGATGGCGGAAAGTCTGGGGCTCGCTTTCCGGATGATCTATGATTCCAGCTCCTGATCTTTTGACCGAAACGCCGAAATGTCCGAAAAAGCATCCTTTGCCCTGTCTTCTGATCTCATCAGTGAACTGTTAACGGGCATGCGCCTGCGTGGCGTCCAGTACCGCCGTATTCAGACGGGGCCCGAGTTTGGCCTGGGCTTCGATAAAAAGCCGGGGCATGCCTACTTCCATTATCTGGCCGTCGGCACGGCCATGCTGCGAACACGGGACGGCGCACTACATGAGCTGAAGCCTGGCAGCGCGGTATTTATCCCCCATGGCAAAGGGCATCAATTGCTATCGGATGTGCAGCAGCCATTCAGGGAAATCGATACGTTTGATGCGACGCAGTTGGGAGAATCTGTCAGCGGCGTGGATACCTGCCCTAGCACACACCCGACACCGAGTGCGGTGCTGTTCTACGGCTGCATGACGTTCGATCTTGGTGGCATGCAGGCGCTGGAAAAACTGATGCCGGACGTGATGGTGGCGGATGCCCATGGGGAGAGGTATCCGGGGCTGCCGCCCATACTGGACGCCATGAAACGTGAGATTTGCTCGGGACGTATTGGCTTTGCCGGCGTTCTGGCCCGACTGGCCGAGGTGGCGGCCGCCATGATCGTGCGGGGATGGATCGAAAGCGGGTGTGAAAACGTCTCGGGCCTTGTCGCGGCATTACGCGATCCACGTCTGGCACGCGCCATCCTGGCGCTTCATCGCCAGCCGGGTAGAGAGTGGACCGTAGCGCAACTGGCGGCCGAGTCGCATGTGTCCCGGTCCGTCTTTGCCCAGCGCTTTCAGTCCACCATTGGCGTTTCACCGCTGCGCTATGCCACAGAGTTGCGGATGAGCCTTGCAAGCCGATGGCTGGCCGACGACAGACTATCGATCGATACGGTGGCCCAACGTCTGGGATATACCTCCCAGGCGGCGTTCAGCAGAGCATTCAAGCGTATTAATGGCCATTCACCAGGGGCCAGCCGACGCCAGGGTAGCATCGACAGGCCCGTTACACAGGCCAGCATCACATAGCACGCCTCAGCCCTCTTCTGCCCCAGTGCACGATCTGATGCCCCGTCACCGCGGACAGACGCTTGCGATTCTGGAATAATCCGCGCCCATTACGACAACAGCGCCCCGTCGAGCCATCGATGGGGTGCTGTCCTTTTCGGTTGCAGCAACGAGAGAAACAATGGCTTTCCTTTCCCGTCACGAGGCCGACACCTCCTTGCCACGTGCCCCCGGCATGCTGGATGCGCTTTTCCCCATTATGGCCGTGATCGTCATGCTGGCGCTGAGCGTGACGCTGTTCGGCGCTGACTCTTCCAGCGGCCCGACCCAGATCGCGCTGATCCTGGGGGCCATGCTGGCCGCTATCGTGGGTCTGAAAAACGGCCATCAGTGGCAGGCCATAGAAGAGGGCATCAACCGCGGCATTCATCTCTCGCTCGGGGCGATCCTGATTTTGCTGTCAGTCGGCGCCATGATCGGCACCTGGACGATGGGGGGCGTGGTACCGACGATGATCTATTACGGACTCGAGATCCTCTCCCCTCACTACTTCTACGCCACGGCCTGTCTGCTGTGCGCGCTGGTCTCGGTGTCGGTCGGCAGCTCCTGGACGGTGGCCGGCACCATCGGCATTGGCCTGATCGGCATCGCCAACGGGCTGGGACTGTCGAGCGCGATCACGGCTGGCGCCATCATTTCCGGTGGCTATTTCGGCGACAAGATGTCGCCGCTGTCCGACACCACCAATCTGGCCCCCGCCTCGGCCGAGGCCGAGCTGTTCGCCCATATTCGCCACATGCTCTGGACCACCACGCCGAGTCTCATTCTGGCGCTGATCGCCTTTCTGGTACTGGGTCTGGGCGGCCCCGACCAGGTGGCTACCCCCGAGCGCATCACCGATATCCAGCAGACCCTGAGTGATCACTTCACCATCAGCGCCTGGCTGTTGCTGCCGCTGCTGGCGCTTCTGATCATGGCGTGGAAGCAGATGCCGGCGTTTCCGACCATCTTTATCGGCGCCATGCTGGGGGTACTGTTTGCGCTGGTCTTTCAGCGCGAGGCCGTGATTGGTCTGGCCGATACGCCCTCGCTGGGTCATGCCATGGCGCTTTTGAAGGGCAGCTGGATTGCACTCTATGACGGCTACAGCGCCCGGACCGGAAATGACGCGATCGATGCGCTACTCACCAATGGTGGCATGGACAGCATGCTGACCACGGTCTGGCTGATCCTGTCGGCCATGACCTTTGGCGGCGTCATTGAACGTCTGGGGCTTCTGGAGCGCGCCGTCAGCGGTCTTCTGCGCGTGGCGCGCAGCACCTCCTCCCTGATCATCTCAACGCTGGCGACCGGTCTTGCCACCAACATCGTGACCGGCGATCAGTATCTTTCCGTGGTGCTGCCCGGGCGTATCTACAAGGCCGAGTTTCAGCGTCGCCGGCTCAAGCCGGTGAACCTGTCCCGCGCACTGGAGGACTCCGGCACGATCACCTCACCGCTGATCCCGTGGAACAGCTGCGGCGCCTATATGGCGGCAACGCTTGGGGTAGCCACCCTGAGCTATGCGCCCTTTGCCTTTTTCAATCTGATCAATTTAGGCATCGCCGTACTTTATGCCCTGATCGGCTTTCGTGTGACGCGCATGAGCGATGACGAGCAACCCGATCACGACGCCGAGCTGCCTACGCTCTCCGATGGACAGATCATTGACGATCAGTATGAGGCTAGCACCGGACGCGCCTGATCAAGACCCGCCTGATCATGACAACGCCGGCCCATGGGCCGGCGTTGTTCATTGCTTACGCGCCGGACATCACTCGTCGCGATCAACGGCCATGCCCGCCCAGACCTGACGCACCGGCTGGATTTCAAGGAAGTTGATGTTGAGATGCGCCGGCAGTGTGGCGACATAAAACATCTGCTCGGCGATGTCTTCGGCCGACATCGGCGTGGTGTTGCCATAGAGCTGGTCGGAAGCCGCCTGGTCGCCCTTGGTACGTACCAGAGTGAACTCGGTTTCGGCCATGCCGGGGGCGATGTCGGTGACACGCACGCCGGTGCCCTGAAGGTCACAGCGCAGGTTGTAGCTGAACTGCTCGACGAAGGCCTTGGTGGCGCCGTAGACGTGGCTGCCCTTGTAGGGCCACTTGCCAGCGGTGGAGCCGATATTGACGATGCTGGTGCCGGCACCGAGCTTGATCAGGGTCGGCAGCAGCGCGTGAGTGACGTTTACCAGCCCTTTCACGTTGGTATCGATCATGGTGTGCCAGTCCTCCAGCGCCACGTCCTGAGCCGGCTCCGGCGCCAGTGCAAGGCCTGCGTTATTAAGCAGGACATGGACAGAGGCAAACTCGTCCGGTAGCTCATTCGCGGCCCTTTTCACCGCGGCTTCATCGCGCACGTCCAGCTCGATGACGTGAACGGCCACCTTGCCGGAGAGCTCGCTTTTCAGCGCCTCCAGACGCTCACGGCGGCGACCGGTCAACACCAGCGAAAAACCGGCCTCGGCGAAGCGGCGGGCGGCAGCACGGCCAAATCCTGAGGTGGCACCGGTAATGAAAACGCTCTTGTTCACGTGATCTCTCCTGAATCGATGGTCAGTGATCAAACTGTCTCAAATAGCCCGCTCAGGCACTCGATGAAGCAGTTCGAGTCTCGGTGGTCACTGCTGAGCGACGCGTTGCATAGCGCCGCGCCAGCATGGCACAGACAAACAGCTGAATCTGGTGAAACAGCATCAAGGGTAGCAGCGCACTGCCGACCTGTGCGGCAGGAAACAGCACGTTGGCCATGGGCACGCCCGAAGCCAGCGTCTTTTTGGAGCCACAAAAGACGATGGTGACTTCATCTTCGCGTGAAAAGCCCATCAATCGGCTGACGGTGCGGGTCACCATCAGCACCACTGCCAGCAGCACGCAATCCACCACCATCATGGTCGCGATACTGACCCCATCGACCTGCTGCCACAGCCCGCCCACGATTGCCTCGCTGAAGGCCAGATAAACCACCATCAGAATCGAGCCGCGATCCACGATCGTTAGTGGCGCCTTGTGCTCGCGAATCCACTGGCCGATCCAGGGTTGCAGGAGCTGCCCCAACAGGAAGGGGACCAGCAGTTGCATGAGAATATGACCGATGGCCCCCAGCGATGGCCCGGCGCCGCCATCGGCATTGACGCTCAGCACCAGCCCGAGAAGGACCGGGGTAATGAACATGCCCAGAATATTGGACGCCGTGGCCGAACAGATCGCAGCCGCCACATTGCCGCCGCCGATCGAGGTAAAGGCGATCGAGGATTGCACGGTCGAGGGCAGCACGCATAAAAAAAGAATACCGGTATACAGCGCCGGGGACAGCAGTGTCGGGGGCAGTAGCCCGATGATCAGCCCCAGTACCGGAAAGAGCGCAAAGGTGGTCAGAAAGATCACCAGATGCAGACGCCAGTGGGTCATGCCCTTCACAACGGTTTTGGGCGATAGCCGCGCGCCATGGAGGAAAAACAGCATGCCAATGGCAATGGTGGTGGCGATGGAAAACCATTCGGCATAGCGGCCTGAAATCGGCAGCAGCGAGGCCAGCACCACGGTGCAGACAAGATAAAGGAGGAACTTGTCGATATTGAGACGGGCAAGTAGGGACACGGCAGACTCGAAGCTCAAGCGTTCTGAAAGGTTGGATCAGCCGGGCCCTTGTCCCGACCATCCATCGATCATACGCCGGCACCAAACCTTTGGCACGCGCCAACCATTGCGCCAGACCAGACATGGAAAAAGCGCCCTCGGGCGCTTTTGTTCTTCAATGCCATTCGATCGACAACAGGCTCAGTGATCCTCACCGCGTCCGGTCTTGTGCTGGAGCTCGTCGATCATTCTGGAAGCATCGGCCTTGTTGAGGGAGTCATCAAACTCGACACCGGCCTCTTCACACAGCGTACGAAGGTAGGAGGCTTGGGCGCCGGTCATGCGCTCATCACCGGTGGCCCAGTCGCTGGGGTCCTTTTCAAGATTGCTGGCCTGTTCGTTATGACCGGGGTCTTCCGTGCGATTCGTCATGTGGTTCTCTCCGTGAACGCTCTTTTAAACACTGGATAAAAATATAGTTGATGATGGACTGAATGCACGCTTTCCTGTCCCATTTCTTCTTGCCAGTACCGCAGGCCTTACAGGAATATGGCTTCCATCGCGACGGATGGTCAGTAAAGAGATTTGACTAATGACGTATTGCATCAATATCAACGCATGTTATGGCGCGCCCTTGCGATGAGTGCTTGCATAGGAGATAACCACTGTTGCCAATGAAGGCGACATGGCCTGCAAAGCCCGAAACACGTTTCAAGGAGTAGCACCATGGAAGGTATTGTCAGCAACTATCGCAATATTGTGCGCGAAGGCGGCTACACTCTGACCTCCGAGCAGGCGCCACCGCGGGACACGCCGCTGGAGTGTATCTATATCGACAATGACAGCCAGTCCATTCGCACCACCAGTGCCCGCCTGGGTCAGTCCAGGAGTCAGACGTGGTGCACCGAATGCGGTGTTACCGAAGCCCTGATCAGCGGTTCATCTTCCTTCATTTCCTCCGTGGCCTGGCGCGCCGGTGGCCCCAGCCAGTAATGTCCGGATGACGCTCGCTCCGGCGGGCGTTACGCCCTGAATACGACCATCCTTCATGACCTTCTCTCCTTTATGACCTCCTCTGCGCCGTACGTTGTCATCGGCCGATGCAGATAGCCATTTACAGCGTTCATCCTCCTGATCGGTCGTGGAGTCTCCTGAAGATCGGGTGACTGGCGCGCAGTGCCACTCTCGACCCATACTTTAGCGCTCTCCCCCTGTTCTGCAGGATATCGACATGCCCCAACATGCGTCGGATCAAAACAGTACACGCCGCCTGCGTCATCGCCTGCCGGTGCGCGCCTGGCACTGGATCAACCTGTGGTGCCTGATCGTTTTACTGCTCAGTGGCCTACAGATTTTTAATGCCCACCCCGCGCTTTACTGGGGCAGTGCTTCCAGCTTTGATGCGCCCTGGCTTGAGATGTACGCCATGCGGGGCGCCGATGGCAGCGTCCACGGCATTACCGCGCTGGGGCCCTGGCAGTTCACGACCACCGGTTTTCTGGGCTATTCAGACGAGAGCGTGCGCGGTTTTCCAGCCTGGGCGACGCTGCCCAGCTATCAGTTTCTGAGCATGGGTCGAATCTGGCATTTTTTCTTTGCCTGGCTGTTTGCGATCAGCGGCGCGCTTTTTGTCCTGTATACCCTGCTGACCGGCCACTTTCGACGCAATTTCTGGCTTGATGGTCGAGACTGGCGCGGACTCGGCCATGATGTCATCGAGCATCTGAAGCTGCGCTTTCATGCCCATTCAGGCAAATACAACAGCCTGCAGAAACTGAGCTATCTCGGTGTTGTGTTCGTCGCGCTGCCCCTGATGATCGTGACAGGCCTTTGCATGTCGCCAACCATCAACGCCGCCGCGCCATGGCTGCTGGATCTGTTCGGCGGCCGCCAGAGTGCCCGTTCGATTCATTTCATCACGGCCTTTTCGCTGGTGCTGTTCGCCGTGGTCCACGTGGCAATGGTGCTGCTGTCGAATCCGCTGCGCCAGTTGCGCGCCATGATTACCGGTCGCGTTCCGCGCAGCCCGTCGTCTTCCGATCAGGAGTCTTCCTCATGAGCCGTCGAACGCCCACAGGCCCCGCCCTGACCCGCCGGGCCCTTCTGCAGCGCACCCTGCTGGGTGCCGCGGCGCTGGGACTCACCGGCTGCGATCGGCTGTCGGAAAACGAGTCCGTGGTGCGACTGCTGGGCTGCGCCGAGACGCTCAATCTCAGGGCTCAGCGGCTGCTGGCCGGGCGTGAATCGCTGGCCGTGGAGTACCCGGCCTCGATGATCTCACCGGTCTTTCGACCCAATGGCACGGTGGACCCGCAAACGGCGCTATATCGACAGCTGGCCGCCAATGACTTCTCGGACTGGCGCCTGAGCGTGGGTGGGCTGGTACAAACGCCGCTGGAGCTCTCATTGGACACGCTTCGAACCATGCCCGCACGCACCCAGATCACCCGACACGACTGCGTGGAGGGCTGGAGCGCCATTGGCCAATGGACCGGGCCTGTGCTGGGCGACATTCTGGAGCAGGCCGGCGTGCACCGCTCGGCTCGCTACGTGGTGTTTCACTGCATGGACCAGCTTGATGGCGCACACGACTATTACGAAAGCATCGACATGGTCGAGGCCTTCCATCCCCAGACCCTGCTGGCCCATTCTCTCAACGGGGAGCCGCTTCCAGTCGGCAATGGCGCACCACTGCGGCTGCGCGTGGAGCGACAGCTCGGCTACAAAATGGCCAAGTACCTCAAGGGAATCACCCTGGTTGAGCATTTCGATGACATCCAGGGAGGCAAGGGTGGCTATTGGGAGGATCGCGGCTATACCTGGTATGCCGGCATCTAGCCTAAGGCTTTGGTCGTGTCTCACCGGTCGCAGGTTGACAAAAACTGATGCCAGGCTGAACTGAAAGCCAGACGGGGGCAATGGTCCTGCGCCACTGCGTCCGCTTTTCATTCGATTCGGGAGATGTTTGATGACCCTGTATTCCACAGCTCGCCCCACTCTGCTGGCCTCGGCCATTGCCCTGGCCTGTGCCCTTTCTGCCGGCACCGCACTGGCCGCCGACAACCAGAGCGACACACCCGAGCACCTGCGCGGTACCATCACCGCTGTCAGCGATCACGGTTTCAGCGTCGAATCGACCAGCGACGGCAAGACCCATGACGTCAGCATCAGCGATGACACCCGTCTGGCTGGTGTAACGCCTTCAAGCCTTGATGCCATCAAGGAAGGCACCTTCATCGGCACCGCCAACGCGCCCGGGGCCGACGGCCAGCCCTCAAAGGCGCTGGAGGTAGTCGTCTTTCCGGAATCCATGAAAGGCACTGGTGAAGGTGACTACCCATGGGATACCCCGCGTGGACATGACCAGAGCGGTTCATCAGGTGGCAAGATGGGTGGCTCCGGTGGTGGCTCGACCATGACCAATGGCACTGTCAGCCAGACCGACAGCGGCAAGATGGGGGGATCCGGTGGCGGCTCGACCATGACCAACGGCACCGTCAGCCAGGCCGACAGCGGCAAGATGGGCGGCGCCGGTGGCGGCTCGACCATGACCAACGGCACCGTCAGCCAGTCAGGCAGTGGCGATCAGGACATGATGACGCTGACCGTGGATTATGGCGACGGTAAAAAGCAGATCATGGTACCGCGAGATGTCCCGGTTGTGGCCGTTCAGAAAGCCACCATGGACGATATCAAGAAGGGAGAAGCGGTCTTTGTGGGCGGTGACCTGTCCGCCTCGCCCGTACAGGCGAAGGTCGTGATTGTCGGTCTGGACGGCACCGTTCCGCCGATGTAACCCTCTAAACCTGATGCCCGGCCCGGCGCCGGGCATCAATCCTTCAGAAGATGCATGACGCCACTGCAAAGCCTGTCCTTGCCCGCCCACAATTGACCGGCCGTGATGGGCAATTTGAACCGGCGCCTGCCGGCGCTGCCAGGGTTGAAATAAAGCCGTCGAACGCCCGCACCACCATCGATCCACTGCTGCCGCGGCTTGTGAGAATGGCCATGCAGCACCGCATCGCAGACCGTGTCGGTATCAAAATCAGCGATGTCATGCACCAGGTGAATCCGCCAGTCGTTGACCACAATATCGCGCCGCATCGGCAGTGACTCGCACCATGCCGCCCGATCTACATTGCCTCGTATGGCGACCAGCGGTGCCTGTTCGGCCAGTTGCTCGAGGATTTCCGGCTCACCAACATCGCCCAGATGCAGAATCAGCGCGCAGCCTTCCATGGCTTTTAGCGCCTCATCACGCAGCAGACCGTGTGTATCGCTGATCACACCGACAGGGGTATCAATGGCAAAAGAGGTGTGATCACACAGAGGAAGCGTCATGCTCTCTCCTGACAGCAGAAAGGCCCCGGCGGGGCCTTTCAGGAACGTTTTCGGGTTCTGATCAGCGTGTGGTGCCTGCCGGCGTCCCCGCCTTTTGAAATTCCTTGTAGGTCACATTGCCCTGCTCATCCACGTTGCAGCTGACATTGTAGATGGTGGTGCCGTGGCCCAGCATGTTGATATGAAGCAGCAGCTCCTCACCCTTTTCGTAGTCACCCGCATTCTGCTGATCCATCAAAAGCTGCGAGCTTTCGAAGGTGTCGCCATCCTTGCTATTCATGGCCGCCTCATGGCATTTGTTGACCAGCTCGCGGTCGGCCTGAGGCACATCGGCGGATTCCTCGACCGAGGCCTGTGCCATCTGGCTAACGCCAGTCATCGCAAGTGCCATCGCACCGGCGCACCATATACTCTTGGCTACTTTCATGATTCATCCCTGAATTTTGGCTTCCTGTTGAGTGTAGGAACTCCCGTCGCAACTTACCCGACAATTATTTATCGCTTTTGAATGCCGTGGTCAGCGCGAGGCTTCAGGTCATCACACCAATGATGATTTGCACCCCGGGATGGCGGCTCGTATGGTGCACAACGTTTATCACAGGCCTTGATTGGCTGTTTCGATTCCGGGTCTTACCTGCTGGATACTGTCATGGCAACTTCCTCTGAACGCGGTTTTTTTAGTCATCCGCGCCCGCTGGGGCCGCTCTTTTTCACCGAGATGTGGGAGCGCTTCTCCTTTTATGGCATTCGCCCGCTTCTGGTGCTCTACATGGCGGCGACGCTTGCCGACGGTGGGCTGGGCATTCCACGCGACACGGCCGCCGCCATCGTAGGCATCTTCGGTGGCATGATTTATCTGAGCACGCTGCCGGGCGGCTGGCTGGCCGATAACTGGCTGGGCCAGCGTCGCGCCGTCTGGTACGGCTCGGTTCTGATTGCCCTGGGGCATCTGTCCATTGCGCTATCGGCGCTTTGGGGCGCGCCCATGTTTTATATTGGCCTGATTCTGCTCGTGCTGGGCTCGGGAATTTTCAAGACCTGTATCTCGGTCATGGTAGGCACCCTTTATGAAGAGGGAGATGCCCGCCGCGACGGCGGCTTCTCGATCTTCTACATGGGCATCAATCTTGGCGCCGTCATTGCCCCGCTCATCACGGGGCTTGCCATGGAAAGCGGCGGCTGGCACTGGGGCTTTGGCGCTGGCGGCCTCGGCATGCTGATCGCCCTGATCATCTTCCGACTCACCGCCATCCCGACCATGAAGCGCTTTGACCGGGAGCACGGGCGCGAGTCGAACTGGGACGCACCGGTCAACCAGCGCCGACATGTCGGCATTGGCGTCGCGGCATGCCTGCTGCTGGTGGCGCTGATCACGGCACTCGGCCTGACCGGCGTCATCACTTTCAATCCGGTCGCCATCGCCACCACCATGAGCTATGTGGTAGGACTGTGCGTGCTGGGCTGGTTCATCTATCTGATGTTTTTCAGCGGCCTCAATCGCCATGAGCAGGCCCGTGTCATTGTCTGTCTGATCCTGTTCATGGCGGCGGCGCTGTTCTGGGCTTCGTTCGAGCAGCAACCTACCTCCTATAACCTGTTTGCCTCGGACTACACCGACCGCCAGGTGCTGGGCTTTGACATTCCGGTACTCTGGTTCCAGTCGCTCAACCCGCTGTTCATCATCGTGCTGGCACCGCTGTTTGGCTGGCTGTGGCCGGCCATGGCGCGTCGCGGCTTCGAGCCGTCAAGCGCCGCCAAGTTCAGCGCCGGGCTCGTGTTTGCGGCGGCAGGCTTTGGCCTGATGATGATGGCGGCCTGGCAGGTGGTGGACGGTGCCGATCAGGTGTCGTCGCTGTGGATCGTCTCAAGCCTTTTGCTGCTGACGCTGGGCGAGCTCTGTCTGAGTCCGGTGGGGCTGTCGACCATGACCGAGCTGGCACCGATGTCCATGCGCGGCCAGATCATGGGCATCTGGTTTGCCGCTACCGCACTGGGCAACCTGGTCGCCGGGCTGATCGGTGGTCACGTCAGCCCCGAGCACGTCACCCAGCTGCCCGAACTTTTCGGCCGCTGCGCACTGGCGCTGCTGATCGGGGCGGTCATACTCATGATATTGATCAAACCCATACGCCGGCTGCTGGCCCACAGCCGTACCGCTGAACCCGGCATTTCGGAGACATCGCAATGACCGCTCTAGTCGATACCCCTTCACAGCGCATCGATGCCCTGCGTCGGACCATGATGGCCTCCGGCATCAATGCCTGGCTGGTGCCCTCCTCGGACCCGCATCTGTCGGAGTACCTGCCCGGTCACTGGCAGGGGCGCGAATGGCTGACCGGCTTCACCGGCTCGGTCGGCACGCTGCTGGTCACGCATGATTTTGCCGGGCTCTGGGTCGACAGTCGCTACTGGGTACAGGCCGACAAGGAACTCTCCGGCAGCGGTATCGAGATGATGAAGGTGGCCCAGGGCCAGCAGATTCTGGCGCCAATCGACTGGCTCAATATCCATCATCCCGGGTCCATTACGCTGGGCCTTGATGGCGCCGTGCTGCCGCTGGCGGCCCATCGCGCCTTCAAGGCACGACTGGGAGACAGCGCGACGATCAAAAGCGACCGGGATCTGCTCGAGGAAATCTGGCCTGATCGCCCCGCGCTGCCCCAGGCACCGGTCACGTCGCATGACGACACCCTTGCCGGCCAGACCCGCTCTGAGCGCCTGGCGCAGCTGCGCCAGGCCATGGACGAGGCTGGCGCCGATGCGCACCTGATCTCGACGCTTGATGACATTGCCTGGCTTTTCAATCTGCGCGGCAGTGACGTGGACTACAACCCGGTGTTTCTGGCCCATGCACTGGTGGATGCCCATCATGTCCGGCTGTTCATCGATCAGGACAAGGTGCCGGCGGAGCTCCGCGAAGCGCTGGCCGATGACGGCGTGTTCCTGCACGCTTACGCCGAAGTCCTCGATGCCCTGACGCGGCTGCCTGAAGGTGCGCGGCTTCTGATCGACCCGGCCCGGGTCACGCTGTCACTGATTCAGGCCCTGCCGGATCAGGTCAGCCTCGTTGAGGCGTTCCAGCCGACCACGCTTGCCAAGGCGTGCAAGAGCGAAGTCGAGATCGATCACGTTCGTGCCGCCATGGCCCGCGACGGCGCGGCCCTGTGCCGATTTCTCTGCTGGCTTGATGAGACGCTGGTCAGCGAGACACCGATCACCGAGCTGACCATTGATGCCCGCCTGACAGCCGAGCGCACGCGGGAGAAGCATTTCATCTCGCGCAGCTTTCCCACCATTGCCGGCTTCAACGCCAACGGTGCCCTGCCGCACTACCGGGCCACCGAGTCGGCGCATTCCAGCATCGAGGGTCAGGGGCTGCTCCTGATCGACTCCGGCGCCCAGTATCTCGATGGCACCACCGACATCACCCGGGTCATTCCGGTCGGCGAGCCCACCGCCGCCCAGAAGGCCGACTATACCCGCGTGCTCAAGGGCATGATGGCGCTGTCGCGCACCCGCTTTCCGGAAGGCATCGAAGCCCCGCGGCTGGACGCCATCGCCCGGGCACCGCTATGGGAAGCCGGTCTGGATTACGGCCATGGCACCGGCCACGGGGTGGGTTACTTTCTCAACGTCCATGAAGGCCCCCAGGTGATCTCCCGCGGGGCGCAGCCTACGCCGCAGACCGCCATGCGCGAGGGCATGATCACCTCGATCGAGCCGGGGCTCTACCGCCCTAACCAATGGGGCATTCGCATCGAAAACCTGGTGGCCAATCGTCTCGTAACAGACGTCGAAACTCTGGATGGCGACGCTTTCCTCGAGTTCGAGACGCTCACCCTGTGCCCCATCGACACCCGCCTGATCGAGCCTTCACTGCTGCGCGAGGACGAGATCAACTGGCTCGATAACTATCACCGCACGGTGTTCGAGCGTCTGGCGCCAAAACTGGATGAGCCCACCCGCGACTGGCTGGCAGAGAAGACGCAGCCACTGGCCGGATAAATCCTGTAAAGACCCGATAAAAAACGCCCCAGCCATGGCCGGGGCGTTTTTTTGACGGCAACAACCCATCGATCAGGTCAGATCGTCGGCATCCGGCAGGTCGGTCAAGGCGCCGAGCGAAGCCGAGCTGACGGTGCGGGCGTACTTGGCCATCGCACCGCGGGTATAGCGCGGCTTCGGACGCTGCCAGGCCTCGCGGCGGCGCGTCATTTCGGCCTCATCGATATGTAGGGTCATGACATCGTTTTCGGCATCAATGGTGATCTGATCGCCATCCTCGACCAGCGCGATCGGTCCGCCGTTGAAGGCTTCCGGTGTGATGTGACCCACGACGAAACCGTGGCTGCCGCCGGAGAAGCGACCATCGGTGATCAGCGCCACCTTGTCGCCCAGGCCACGCCCCATGATGGCCGACGTGGGCGTGAGCATTTCGCGCATGCCCGGACCGCCGCGCGGACCTTCGTAGCGAATCACCAGCACGTCGCCGGCGACCACGGTCAGATCATTGATGCGCGCCTGGGCCTCCTCTTCGGAGTTGAACACGCGAGCCTTGCCGGTAAAGCGCGTCCCTTCCTTGCCGGTGATCTTGGCCACCGAACCTTCCGGTGCCAGATTGCCGTAGAGAATGCGCAGGTGGCTGGAGGCCTTCACCGGATTATTCAGCGGCTTGATGATGTTCTGACCTTCCGGATAGGGCGCAACGTCTGCCAGGTTCTCGGCCAGCGTCTGACCAGTGACGGTCAGGCAGTCGCCATGCAGCAGTCCCGCGTCGAGCAGAATCTTCATCAGCGGCTGAATACCGCCGATGGCGACCAGCTCGCTCATCATGTAGTGACCGCTGGGACGCAGATCCGCCACCACCGGCACGCGCTTGCCGATCTCGGTAAAGTCATCCAGCGTCAGTTCCACGCCGATGGTGTTGGCGATCGCAATCAGGTGCAGCACCGCATTGGTGGAACCGCCCAGGCTGATGACTACGGTGATGGCGTTTTCAAACGCCTTGCGGGTCATGATATCGGACGGCTTGATGTCGAGCTCGAGCAGCTTGAGCACGGCAGCGCCGGCTTCACGGCTATCGTCCTGCTTGGTCTGCGACACGGCGTTTTGCGCCGAGGAGTTCGGCAGGCTCATGCCCAGCGCTTCAATGGCCGAGGCCATGGTGTTGGCGGTATACATGCCGCCACACGAGCCGGGCCCGGGAATCGCGGTTTCCTCGATACGCTTGACGTCGATGAGGTCCATGTTGCCCTGGGAGTGGGCGCCCATTGCTTCAAACACCGAAACGATATCGGTGTGGCCTTCGCCCGGCAAAATGGTGCCGCCGTAAACGAAGATGCCGGGGCGGTCGAGACGGGCCAGGCCCATCATGCAGCCGGGCATGTTCTTGTCACAGCCGCCGATGGCCACCACGCCATCAAAGCCTTCGCAGCCGGCGACGGTCTCGATGGAGTCGGCAATGACCTCACGCGAGATCATCGAGTACTTCATGCCCTCGGTGCCGTTGGCAATGCCATCACTGATGGTGATGGTATTGAACACCACGCCCTTGCCGCCGGCCTCGTCAGCGCCGTCACTGGCGGCATCCGCCAGCACATTGATGTGGCTGTTGCACGGAGTGACACGACTCCAGGTCGAGGCGATCCCGACCTGCGGCTTGGTGAAATCCTCATCACTGAAACCCACGGCGCGCAGCATGGCGCGGCTGGCGGCCTTGCCGGGACCATCGACCACCGGGGAGGAGTGGCGACGAGTGTGGCTGCGGTCATTGGCAAGCGGTGCGGTGGAGGGGCTATCCGGCCGGTCTTCCTGGCTCATGATCTGATCACTTTTGCTGGTAATGAATACGAACAGGTCCCGGACATCCCGCAGGGGCACAATGCCCGGAACCAACGAAAGCGCTGTCGATATCGCTCGTTCCGCGACGGCAGGACCGTCGGGTCAGGAACAAGTGGCACATCGACAGAAAAGTGCTGCCCCGCTGTTCCCGGATCTTCGGGTGCGGGCGACACTCACTGCGCGGATAGCGCGGCCGGGTGTCAGGCCCGGCACAGGATATCGAGTATACGCCCAGCATGGTTCAGCGTGAAATCAGCTGCGGGCCGTGATCTCGAAATGCCCTTCCAGCGACAGGAGCAGCCGCGCACCTTCAGGCAGCGCCCCTACCCCTTCCGGCGTACCGGTCAGTACCACATCGCCGGGCTCGAGCGTAAACGAACGCGATATTTCAACCATGAGATCAACGGCGTTGAACAGCATCATGGCCGTATGCCCGGTCTGGCGGCGCTCACCGTCAATGGTGAGGGTAAATCGCAGATCATCCAGCGCCATCTGCTCAGAGTCAAAAGGCACGAACTCGCTGATTGGACAGGCGCCATCAAAGCCCTTGGCCCGCTCCCAGGGGTGGCCCTTGTCCTTGAGCCGTGACTGCACATCACGCAGGGTCAGATCCAGCGCCAGGCCCACGCCGGCAATCGCCTCGAGCACCTCTTCGGGACGGGCACGACACAGCCGGCGGCCCACCAGAAGAGCCACTTCGGTTTCAAAATGCACCTCGCCGAGATGTCTCGGCACGCGAATGCGCTCACGCATGGGCGTGGCGCTGGAAGCGGGCTTGATAAACAGAAGCGGCGCAGTGGGCACTTCGTTGTTGAGCTCTCTGGCATGGGCGGCATAGTTGCGCCCCACGCATACAATCTTGCCCAGAGAATCGGCAAACGTGCGTCCATCAGTGAAGACGGGCTGAAAGGCCATGGCCTGTTCCTCTTGAAGATCCATGCGTTTTTATTGATTCAATGTACGCTTTATCACAACCATCACAAACCTGCCGCCATAAAAAAGCGGCAGGGCGCGATCAACGCCCTGCCGCCTGCAGATCATGTTCGCCCTTGCATGTCGAAAGGCAAATCACGAACCATGCCTGAACCGGACAGCTTTACAGAGCAAGATCGCGCCAGCGACCGTCCGGTGTATGGGCCAGAAAGTCGGGGCGATGCCGGCTTGCTGCAAACGGCGCATCAAGAGCGTTATCGCGCTGGTTGAACACGAAAAAGATATTGCTGCGTGCATCCGGCGACATATTGGCATTGGAGCCATGAAGCGTATTGCAGTCAAACAGCAGTAGCCCGCCGGCGCGCCCCTTGGGTGCCTCGATACCGTGTTCTGCCACCAGCTCGGCCAGTGCCTCGCGACTCGGCACACCCGCTTCCTGCTTTTTCAGCGAGCTCTTGTAGTTGTTTTCCGGCGTTTCGCCGATACAGGGCACGAACTTTTCGTGCGAGCCCGGAATCAGCATCAGGGGACCGTTGAACTCATGGTTATCGGTGAGCACGATCGAGGCACTCACGGCGTTCATGCGCGGCATGCCGTCCTCGGCGTGCCAGGTCTCGAAATCGGAGTGCCAGTCAAATCCCTTGCCTTCAAAGCCGGGCTTGTAGTTGATGCGCCCCTGCATCACGTAGACATCCTCACCGATCAGCTGCTCGACGCTTTTGACCAGCTTCGGCGACTGCGCCAGCTGACCGAATTTTTCCGAGAGAAAATGCATGGCAAAGATCGAGCGGATGTCATTGCTGCTCGGCTCGGTGATGGTGAAGTCCTGATCGCGGTAGTCATCGCGCTCAAGCAGCGCTTCAAGCTCGCGCTGATAGTCTTCAAGCTCGACCTCATCGAGAAAGTCCGGAATGAACACGAACCCTTTCCGGCGGAACTCCTCACGCTGCTCACGGGTCAGGGGCCCTTCCTCCGGCCCGCGCAGGGTCTTTTCCTGACGCGGCAGCCAACGACGTTCGGGCGCCGTCGCCAGGCGCGTCGGGTACGGGTCTTCCATCAGCGTGTTGTGACGCTGTGCATGTACAGCTGACATGTGTCCTCCTTGGTCAACAAAAAGACGACGGCGTCCTGCCTGACGTCACCCCTTCATGGGGGCCCTGGGTATCCGGCGCTGTCTGCGCCTGTCGATACATGCCTCTGGTCCTGGGACGTCAACAGATCATAACCATCGCCTGACCCTTTCAGGGACTCCCGGACAACGACCCAGCCATCGGGCCGAACCGTCGGGAGGGCACCACGTGAACATGGCAACCCCTCGCCTTCCATAACCCAGGTTACTCCGATCGCGGTGTGACGCATTCCCCCGTACGCATTTACCCGTACAATGCGCGCATCGATCATGTTCCCGAGCCCCGCTCAATGTTATCAATGCATCTGCCGTGATCCATGACCATGCGCCGCTGGCGCCAACGCGGTCGATCTCCCGACACGACACCGATTTCATGAGCACGCCCATGCCCTCGCATACTGCGTTTCGCTACGCCCTGAACCAGCTGTCCACCGCTTTGCTGATTGCGGCACTGCTGGTGACCGCCCTGCCCCTGACGGCAACGCAGGCGCACGCCCGTCAGCTGATCCAGCCGGAACACGGCACGGCCAGCGAACTGCGCTCCAAGCGCAAACGAGAACAGGCGCGTGCCCGCCAGCTGGGCCTGTCCGAAACCCAGCTCAAAAAGGCGGCGGCTCAGGGCCGCTCGATTGTCCCCAGCGGATCGACTCGAGCCATTGCAGCGGGTGTGGATAACTTCAACTACAAGAAGTATGCCTTCAACGAAGAGATTGATCGGCCCGGCGAAATCGCCATGGCACGTGCCATGGATACCGTCATGGATCAGGTTGGTCGGCCCTATCTCTGGGGGGGCACCACGCCCCAGGCCGGCTTCGACTGTAGCGGCCTGATCTATTACGCCTTTCGCGATCTGCTCTCCGCAGAACTGCCGCGCACCGCCAATGGCATGTATCACTGGTCACAGTCCACCCCAGTGGCCCTTGATTCCCTCAAGCGCGGTGATCTGGTCTTTTTCCGCATCAAGGCCGCCAGCGCCGCCGACCACGTGGGCGTCTACCTGGGCGATGGCAAGTTCGTCCAGGCTCCGCGCACCGGTGAAAACATTCGTGTCAGCTCGCTTTCCGGCGACTACTGGCAGCGCCACTATCTGGGCGCGCGTCGTCTGCTGACCGGCGACACCGTGCGCCAGCTCGCCTCGCGCTGATTCACGCCCGTACGGCGCAGCGTGCTGACTGCGCCTGACTGCTGCGATTCTACTGATGCCCCGCTTTTCCACTTGCCCCTGCTGCCATGATTCGATTTTTTCGAATCATGGCACTGAGTATTTTCGCTTTTCTGCATGCAGGGAAGTGCGGCACGATGCCGCCACACCGACATGGAGAAGCCTTGGCCCTGCCATGTTCACGACAATAACGCCTTGTGCCGGCCTTACTCGAAGTGGAGTGCATCAATGGTCAATGCCGCAACCATGCAACAGAACCTTCCCGATCGCTGGCACTCTGCTTCGAGGGTGCTGCACTGGAGCAGTGCGGCGCTGATCGCGGGCCTGTTTGCCAGCGGATGGTGGATGACCGGCCTGTCGTATTACGACAGCTGGTATCACCGCGCGCCCTGGTGGCACAAATCCTTTGGTTTGACCCTGACGGCCCTTTTGATTCTGCGCATCGCGGCACGGCTGGCCTTTGCGCGCCCGCCGGCACTGGGCCACCGGCATGCCCGGCGCGCAGCGCATGTCGGTCACCTGCTGCTGTATCTGCTGCTGTGCGCGGTACTGGTCGCGGGCTATCTGATCTCGACCGCAGAAGGGCGGGGCGTGAGTGTGTTCGGGCTTTTCGAATTTCCCGCCCTGGTTGCCCCGTTCAGGGATCAGGCCACGCTGGCAGGCACGATGCACTGGTATGCGGCCTGGTCACTGATCGTGGCCGGCATCGGTCACGCCCTGCTGGCACTCAAGCACCACTTCATTGATCGTGATGCCACGTTGACACGCATGCTGGGGCGCCGTGCCTGACGCCCTGCTCTCTGGCTCCTTTACCCTTTCATTCAAGGACAACCAACTCATGAAAAAGATACTTGCTGCCGGTCTCGCCGCCATGGCCCTGTCACCGCTGGCCATGGCTGTCAGCCCCAACGCCGGCGCTGCCGAGTACCAGATCGACAAGGAAGGCCAGCATGCCTTTATCGAGTTTCGCATTCAGCATCTGGGCTACTCCTGGCTTCTGGGTCAGTTTCGCAACTTCGACGGCAGCTTCAGCTACGACCCGGATGACCTGACAGCTTCCAGTGCCGAGGTCACCATCCATACCGACAGCCTGGATACCAATCACGCCGAGCGTGACAAGCATCTTAAAAGCGCCGATTTTTTGAACGTGCCCAAATTCCCGGAAGCGCGTTTCGTCTCCACTGGCTTTGAGCCCAAAAAGGACGATGCCGATGAAGGCATTCTCAAGGGAGATCTGACCCTGCACGGCGTGACAAAACCGGTCGAAATCGAGGTGACCCGTATCGGCGGCGGCGATGATCCGTGGGGCGGCTATCGCCAGGGCTTTGAAGGGGAAACCGCGTTCAAGCTGGCCGATTTCAATATCGATCCGGACAATCATCTCGGCCCCGCCAGCGAGACAGTCCATCTTTATCTGTCACTGGAAGGCGTGCGCCAGTAACGCCGCAGGCAACAGCTCTTTCTCTAAAAAGACGTATCACGTTGCCATTATCAGGGCTGCCATCCGGCAGCCCTTTTTGTATCCGACTGCAAAACCTTAACGCTGGACAACAACGTCCAATGACTTCCCGGCTATGCTCAGGCACTGGCCTGTCATTTTTCATCGGCACGGATTGCTCGTGACAGGCTTCAAAAGGAGCCTGCATGAAACCATCGGTGCCCGAACGTCTCGGTGAAGAGCTGACGCGTCACGACCTTCCCCTTGATGACATTGACGCGCTGGCCGCCCCGCTGGACCGACTGATTGCTCAGGGGCCACTGCCGCTTCCCGGCTCGGGCGAAACGCTCTTGCGATGGCGTGCGCTGTATCAGGTCGCCGGTCATGACCTGGCCCTGATCAAGCTCTTTGAGGGTCACGCGGACGCGCTGGCCATCATGGCTGAACTGGGCGTTACGCCTGATGCCCCTGATGATGCCCGCTGGGCCATGTGGGCCGCCGAGCCGCCACAGGCCAGAGTGCAGATCAGTGCACAGGTCAGCGGCAATGACGACCGAGTCACGCTCAACGGCACCAAGGCCTGGTGTTCAGGCGCCCCGATCATGAGCCACGGCCTGATGACCGTCTGGCAGGGCGATCAACAGCGCCTCGCCGCGGTGGTCATGGACCAGCCCGGCGTCACCGTCACCGATCGGGGCTGGCAGGCCGTGGGCATGCAGGCCAGCGCCAGCGTCGAGATCGACTTTCAAGAGGCACGTGCCGTTCTGATCGGACCGGTTAATGCTTATCTGGCCCGACCCGGCTTCTGGCAGGGCGGCGCCGGCATTGCCGCCTGCTGGCTGGGCGGCGCCCACGCACTGGCACAGACGCTCAAGGCCAGGGCCGCACACCACAGTGATGACCCGCTCTTGATGGCGCACCTTGGCCATGTCGATGCCGCCCTGCAGGCGGGTCTGGCCACCCTTCGCGACGCTGCCGAACGTATCGATGCTGCCCCGAACGAGGAGTGCCAGATATTGGCGCTGCGTACCCGCGCGGTCATCGAGCACAGCGTTGAGCAGATCATTGCCCACTGCGGACGGGCGCTGGGGGCCGGGCCCTTCTGTCGCGACCGGCGATTTGCCCGCATGATGGCCGATCTGCCCGTCTATCTTCGCCAGAGCCACGCCGAGCGCGATCTGGCCGCTCTGGGCCGGCTCTGCGTCGATGACGCACACGGATGGCCGTTATGAGCGCTGATAATCGTCGAATCGAGGGCGAAGGCACCCCGGAAGCCGACTGGCAGGCCCGGGGCAAGCTGGAGGCAATGCCCCTGATCTCCCATGAGATGCTGGTAGCACCGAGTCAGCACGCCGTGATCGTGGCGCCCCACCCCGATGATGAAACCCTGGGCTTTGCCGGGCTGATGCTTCAGCTCGCCGCCGCCGGCCACGCCCTGCAGATCGTTGCCGTGACCGACGGCACGGCAAGCCATGCTGGCTCTTCTCACTGGACGCCCGAGCACCTGGCTCGTCAGCGCCCCCGGGAGAGCCTTGAGGCACTGTCGCGTCTGGGGTGTCAGCAGCAGACCACGGTGATACGACTGGGACTGCCGGATACGCGCGTGGCCGAACATGAATCCACGCTGTGCGATCATCTCCTGACCGAGCTCACCCCGGCGCACGTGGTGCTGACCACCTGGCGCGGTGACGGCCACCCGGATCATGAAGCCACCGGACGTGCCTGCGTCCGCGCCTGTGGAATCACGGGCGCGCGGCTGATCGAGATACCGATCTGGACCTGGCACTGGGCCGCCCCGCAGGATTCTCGCGTGCCCTGGGGCCGGGCCCGTCGCCTGCCGCTGGACGAGACTCTGCTGGCCAAAAAACGGGCCGCCATCCAGGCCCATGAGAGTCAGCTGAGTGTGGACCCCGCCACCGGGAAGGCGCCGATCCTGCCCGATCATGTGCTGGCCCGCCTGACACGCCCTTATGAAGTGTTTTTCATCGACGAGCCGTCAGCGCCCGCCGGGAGAGCCTACCCATGACCCGTCTGGATGCTCAGGCCTTTGAACAGCTGCACGCCACGCATGATGATCCGTGGCACTACCACACCCGCTGGTATGAACGACGAAAGCGCGACCTGACGATGGCAATGCTGACTCGAGCACGCTATCGCCGTGCGTTTGAGCCCGGCTGCTCCATTGGTGTGCTCAGCGCTGCATTGGCCGGACGCTGTGATGCACTCGACATCCAGGATATCAGCCAAAGTGCCGTGACCCGCGCCCGTGAAACCCTCAAGAATCAGCCCCATGTCAGCATTACCTGCGGCGCCGTGCCCGAGCAGTGGCCGGAAGGCCGTTTTGATCTGATCGTGATCAGCGAGATGGGGTACTACCTGAATCGGGAAACCCTCAATGCGGTTTGCACGCGTCTCAACGCTGCCCTGAGCGAGGATGGTGAGCTGCTGGCCTGTCACTGGCGCCATCCCATTGATGGCAGCGACCTGGATGCCGAAAGCGTTCATCAGACGCTGGCAGAGCGCCTGAAAATCACCCGGTACGGTCATTACGAGGACAGCGACATCCTGATCGATCTCTGGCAGCGCACGCCCTCTGCCATCGCCTTGCGTCAGGAGGATCATCATGACGACAGCGCGTAACGCACCGGCACATATCGGCGTGGTAGTGCCCGCACATGATGAAGAGCAGCATCTGGACGCATGTCTTGAGTCGCTGACGCGAGCCGCGCGCCATGCGCGCCACCATGGGCATGAGGTCACGCTGGTGGTGGTGCTCGACAGCTGTCAGGACCGCTCAAACGCCATTGCCCGGGCATATGAGGTCACCCGGGTGAGCGTAAGCGCCCGCAATGTGGGTGTGGCCCGTCACGCCGGCGTTCGAGCGCTGCCGAAAGGGGTCGACTGGCTGGCCATGACCGATGCCGATACCTGTGTGCCTGAGACCTGGCTGACCGCTCTGTACGGCTTTGATACAGATGCAGTCTGTGGCGGAATCCATCTGACGCAGTGGCACGGGCTCGCGCCGGATCTGCGCGCGCGCTATCTGGCGCACCAGCGGCAAAACCTCGAGCGGCACTACGTTTACGGTGCCAACCTGGGGATCAGCATGGCGGCCTATCAAGCGCTGGGCGGCTTTCGCCCGCTGCGCTGTCACGAGGATGTGAATCTGATCGAGCGGCTTATGGCCTCGGGCGGCAGCGTGACCTGGGCGTCCACGTGTCGCGTCATGACCAGTGCCAGAGGCCAGGCCCGCGCCCCGGACGGACTGGGCGCGTTGCTGCACACGCTGGCACACCCCGTGCCCGCGCTAACCGACAGTCAAACGCCACTGCCGGGATAGGAAAGGCTCAATCCTCTTCAGACCGGACGCAGGTCAGCCGACGCCCCCCCCCGAGGCCGAAAGACGCCTGCGACGGCGCAGCCAGGCGAGCATCAAGGCCACGACCAGCGTGGCTTCGGCCAGATCTCCCCAGTAGTACATCCACATCGCTGCCTGATGCAGCTCTTCAGGATCGGCCCCCGTGCCGCGGGGAAAGTTGAACGCATACAGAAGCTTGCCAAGCGTTGCGTGCGCGGCCATGGCGACAAACAGTACCCCCATGCGCATGCGCCAGCCCGGTCGGTGTGGCGCCGGGTCGGGACCGGCAATCGCCCAGGTAAACAGCGTGCCCGAGACCACGAAGTGCAAATGCAGGAAGGTTGAAAGCCAGGGCGTGACCAGACTGTGCGCGTACAGCGGTGTCATATAAAGCAGATACATGCCGCCGATATCCAGAAGCGCCGCCGTGATGGGGTGCGTCAGCACACGCACCGGCCAGGTGCCGAGAAAGCGTACCAGTCCGCGAGCGCCTTCGGTTGGCAGGTTGCGCAGCAAAAGCGTCATGGGTGCGGCAAACACCAGCCCGAGTGGGGCAAACATGCCCAGCAACAGGTGTTGCACCATGTGCCATCGAACGTCCTGATGCGCGGCGTGCATGAGCGCGGGTACAAAGCCTGCGGCCAGCGTCATGCAGCCAAGGGTGAACAAAAGCGTTCGCCACCAGGGCCATGGCTTTTGTCGGTGCAAGCGCCTTGTGCCGGCCATGTAGGCCAGCCACAACAGCGCGATCAAAAGCAGTGCCACCATGGAGGTCGAGCCCATGGTCATGGCATCGTGTTGAGTGGCGTGAGCGGTCACGGCGATACCTGTTCGATCAATGCTGGCTCATCGCTTTCCCCTGACGGGCGCGTTTTAAAAGCGTCCAGCCGATGGCCAGCATGATCAGGCCGGCGCCGATCCAGGCAATGTCATATAGCCAGACATGCTCGACGTAGCGAACCTGGTGAAGTCCGAGAATCTTGTGATCGACGATCCCGTCAAAGGTCTGGAAACCGCCCATGCCCAGTAGAAAACCGGGGCCGCGGTAGCCGGGCGCCTGGGCGGCACGCCCATGAAGCTCGATCATCATGAAGGCCCCCACGATAAAGAGCACCAGCTCCATGGTATGCAAAAGCCCATCGGAGGCGAGCGCCAGTGCAGACGAGCCGGTATCGATGAAGTGGTGCCAGGCCAGCACCTGGTGAAAGATGATCTCATCGATGGCCGCCATGAAGCCGATGCCCAGCAATATGGCAGCGATCATGGTACGACGAACATCCGGTGCAGCGGGAGACGAAACAGCCATGGCGGGCTCCTGACAGGCTCTCACTTGAGCAATGGGTTATCTTTGCCTCAAGCCTGGTCCATGACAGCGGATTCGACATCATGCCCGGTTTAAAAAATTCACCCCTGCTGATGATCGGAGTCCTGTCATGCCCTCTCCCATAACGCGCTGGTGGCGCCCGGTGCTGCGCTGGACAGGACGCAGTATCGGTGCGTTTTTGATGATACTGGCTACCCTGTGGGGCGTGCTGGCTCTGTGGTATCAGCTACCAGGGCCTTCTGCCGTCGTGGTGGCGGTCATGACGGCATGGGGGCTTCTGGGGCTTGGCGCGGCGTCTGGAATGATGCAGGTGCCCATCGTGCGACGCCGAAGCGTGATGGTGACATGGCTGCTGGCCCTGGTAGCCCTGATGATCTGGTGGCAGAGCATCCCGCCCCGGGGCGATCGTGACTGGGCACCGGACGTCTCACGCTTGCCACAGGCCGTCATTGATGGCGACCAGGTCACGATCGACAACGTGCGCAACTTCGACTGGCAGACGCCGGAGCGCTATACCGAGCGCTGGGAGACGCGCACCTATCGTCTTTCCGAACTGGTCTCAACGGATCTGATCGTCTCATACTGGATGGGACCGGCCATCGCCCATACGCTGGTGAGCTTCGGCTTTCGCGACGGCCAGCAGCTGGTGTTCTCCGTCGAGATTCGCCGGCAGCGCGGTGAGTCCTTTTCCGCCGTCGGCGCCTTTTTCAAACAGTTTGAAATGGCGCTGATCGCCGCCGACGAACACGATATTGTGCGAACTCGCTCCAACGTGCGCGATGAAGACGTTTATCTCTATCGCGTGGCCCTGCCCGAAGACGACGCAAGAGCGCTCTTTCTGGCCTATCTCGATCAAGCCCGGGCGCTACGCGACACGCCAGCCTTCTACAACACCCTGACCAGTAACTGCACCACGCTGGTCTTTGACATGGTCAAACGCATCATCCCGGGCCTGCCCGTCGATTACCGCCTGCTGCTGTCGGGGTATCTGCCCGGCTATCTTCATGACCTCGGCGCGCTGGATACTTCTCGTACCCTTATCGAACTAAAGTCGCGTGGGCACATCAACTCCCGGGCACAGGCGGCCGATAAGGGGGAGCACGCTGATTCCGCTTTCTCCGACATGATTCGCGCGGGTATCCCCGCGCCCGATGGGCATCTCATGGGAGATAACGCGCCGGATGATCAGGGCCATTAGCGCCTGGAGCATTAAAGGCATGAAATGGACGGTCCATTGACCTGAGCTTGAAGCATGAAAAGACAATTTCATGCTAGGGCATGCGGGCGTTATCACATAACATGGATAAATAAATTAAAGAGGTATTTCATGAGGCCCACAGAGCTCAATGTCCGCTGTTTTCACTGTGGCAGCCGACGCATCATGATTAGATCCGGGCATATGCGTCCGGTCGAGGACCCCGTGCACTGCCGGGACTGCGACACCTATCTGGGCCGGCGAAGCGATCTGGCCTTTGAACGTCGACGCCTGATCGTTGGCGCCGCCAATGACCCCTTCGATGCTCAACCGGGGGCCGTGGCACTACATATTCCCGTGCCCCTGAAGGCCGTCAATGACGACGAGGCAGCGACAGACAGCCCTGCGATGACGGTCAGCGCCCAGGCCGACTAGATCGTCTCACGCCACCTGGCGGCCGGGGCAGTGCTCGGAGCCCGGCTTTCCTGACGGTCCCTGCCTTGTCAATGCTTCAGTGTCATCCAGGCGGGGAGCCATCCGCCGGGATGTTCCAGGGCCCGGGTTTACGGTAAGGTTACAGATTCTGACACGCCCACTCCCGGACGTTGCTTCCGCCCGCTCATGACACGTCTGCGCTGCTCATTACCTGCCTGGCTGGCGCTGGCCGCCATGCTGGTCATTTTTCTGGCCCCGGTGCTGTCACAGACACTGGCGCTGACCCATGAGCGTGAGTCCAGCAACGTCTCTTCCCGCTCGCATGATTCAGCGTCCGCGATGCATGCCGGGCATGTCATGGCCATGCAGAATGCTCATGACACGTTCAAGACCATTGCAGGGCATCATCAGCAAACCCATCCCGCCGGCCATATAGATCTTGCCCAGTGTGGCTATTGCTCACTGCTGGCCCACACACCACTGATCCTTGAGCCAGCCCTGATGCTGCCGCCCGGCCGTGCCGGGCCACATGACGCCCCGGTAATGGCTCGCCTGCAGGGCCATGCCCGCACCCCCTGGTTTCCCAACGCGCAGTCGCGCGCCCCACCCCGGTTTGTCTGAACCGTTTTCAAATCACGTTCTCGACGTATCGGTCTCTTGCTCCGCAGGCGCCGATCAGAATCACGCCATGGGATCAGACCCATGGTCATGACAGGTGATTTCATGACAGACCAGACTCCCTCAGCGTCCCGCGGTCAAAAGCCATGGGGCTGGGCCTTTATCGCTCGACTGCATTTTTACATCGGCCTGCTGGTCGGGCCGTTTCTGCTGATCGCCGCCCTTAGCGGCATCCTCTATGCCCTGACCCCTCAGGTCGAACACTGGCTTTACCACGAACAGTTTTATACCGACAGCGCCAGTGGCACCCCGCAGCCGCTGGCCGATCAGATTCGCGTTGCCCAGCAGGCACTGGGACGCGATGAGGCCCCCATGGCGGTACGCCCCGCGCCCGCGCCGGGTCAAACCACCCGGGTCATGTTCTCGGACCCGAGCGTGGGTCAGTGGGAAAATCTGGCGATCTTTGTCGACCCGGTCACCAATGAAGTGCGTGGCGCCCTGCCGGTCTATGGCACCAGCGGCATCTCGGCCTTTCGAATCGTCATCGACAAGTTTCACCGCAGCCTGCTGCTGGGTGAGCCGGGGCGCGTCTACAGTGAGCTGGCCGCGTCCTGGCTCTGGATCGTGGCGCTGGGCGGGCTGGCCCTCTGGTTCAAGCGACGACGCAGCGTCTCGCGCAGCGGCCAGGCAGATGCCGGCCAGCGTGCCAGCCGCTGGCATACCCGGCTCGGGCCGTGGGCTCTGATCGGCTTTGTGTTTTTCTCTGCCACCGGGCTGACCTGGTCCAAATATGCCGGGGGCAACATCGGTGAGCTGCGTCACATGTACGGCTGGCAGACGCCCACGGTCTCAACGAGCCTGGATGGCGTTACGCCCGCCGAACAGGGCCCACACGCCGAACATGCCGCTCATTCGAGCCACGACATGGCCATGATGGATCATGGCTTTGACCCGCGACTCTACGACCGGGTACTGACAGCCGCACGCGAGGAAGGACTCAAGGCCGGCAGGATCGAAATTATTCCCGCAGCCGGACCGGGCAATGCCTGGAAGGTACGCGAGATCGGTCGTGAATGGCCCACCGAGGTCGATGAAGCGGCCATCGACCCGACGACCCTGGCCGTGATCGACCGTACCCGCTTCGAAACCTTTCCGCTGGCCGCCAAACTGACCCGTTGGGGGGTGGACCTGCACATGGGCGTGCTGTTCGGATGGATCAATCAGCTGGTGCTGATAGTCTTTGCCAGCGCACTGGTCGTGATGCTGGTGCTGGGATATGCCATGTGGTGGCGCCGCCGTCCGACACGGGCCAGCGCTGCGATGACACCCGTCACACTGATCCAGGCGCTGCTCCGGGCACCCAGGCCAGCGGCGCTGGCCGTGGTCATTGCCGCCATTTTACTGGGGCTGGCCCTGCCGGTATTGGGTGTCAGTCTGATCCTGCTGGTCCTGATTGACGGCGTGGTCGCGCTGACCCAGCGGCGAAAACAGGCCTGGGCCATGAGCTGATCAGGCCTGGGGCAGTGCGCCGGTCGTGATGGTGGCAAGCACAGCATCGGCGCGCTGCGCCAGTCCCTGCCTGGCATGCAGCGCGCGGTCACGGGCCGCATCACTGCCAAGCCGACCGGCGTTGGCCTCCACGTTGAGCAGCACGCCGTGCAGTGCGGCATGAATCAATCTGGCGCCGGCAATGGCGTCGCTCATGAACTGCCGCTCGATATTGTCTCTGGCCTGATGGGCCAGGGCCAGCGCGGCATCACATAGATGGGCGGTCTTCAGGGGCACTTCGACGGCGGTATCGGCCGCCTCATGAATGGCTCGAGTGCGCCCGTCATCTTCCCTGTCGCGCCCCACCGCGGCCATGAATGCCTCAAATGCCGCCACATCCTCCTCGGCCAGCGGACTCAGACGCGTTTTGAGCGACTCTCCCTCCTCGATCAGCGCCTGACGCGAGGCGCTGGCATCGTGCTGCTGGCTCAGATTCAGCCCCTTGAGCACCAGTGCCAGCCCCAGATCGGCGCTGACCACGGCCGTGGCACCGCAGCCGGGCATAGGCTCTCGCGCTACGGCATCCCGAAAATCACTCAGTCGATGCTGCCAGAGGCTGTCGTCCTGCTGTGTCATGATAAAGGCACTCCCGGAGATGGCGCGCTCGCCCGGTCGGGCGAACCGCTTCAAGCATAGCGACCCTATCGACGAATCGCGCGCTGTTCACCGCGGCGACACCGTTGCATCATCAAGGTTTTCATTACCCGGGAGTCGCCGTGTCCGATCAGATTGCCATTACCGACCTCCCCTCTCTTGATGACCTTTTCGCCTCGCCGCTGTCCCAGCTGATCGAGGAGATGAAAGAGGGCGTGCTCCTGCTGGATCACGACGGAGCGCTGCGCTGGGCCAATCGGGCGGCGCTGGCGATGCATGACGTCGAGCGTGTCGATGCGCTGGGTGCCAGCATTGATGAGTATCGTCAGCGCTTTCAGGTGCGCTTGAAGACGCCACATGACTATCCGATACCGCCTGCCGTTCAGCTACTGGCGGGGATGCCCTTCGATAACGTCGTGTTTGAGATCATGTTGCCCGGTCAGACCGATCAGCTGCGGATGCATCGCTCGCGCGGCCGGGTCCTGAGTCTCGATTCGAGTACGCATGTGGCCGCCCTGATTGTCGAGGACATCACGGAGCTTGCCAGCGCCGAGGAGCGCTTTGAAAAGTCATTCAACATCAATCCGGCGCCGGCCCTGATCTGTCGACTCAACGATCAGCATTTCATTCGCGCCAATCAGGGCTTTCTGGACATGACCGGATTGAGCGAGAGGGACGTGCTGGGAAAGACCCTCCACGAACTGGATGTCTTTGCCGGCGCCGAGCAGCGGGAGCAGGCGCTTCGTCGACTCGAGGAAGGCCTGACGATCACGCCGATGGAAGCCGTCCTGCACTGCGAATCGACAGGAATAAGCCGGTGCGTGGTGGTTGCCGGCCAGCCGATCGAGGTCAATCACGAGACCTGCATGCTACTGACCTTTACCGACCTCGAACCAATCCGACGAGCCCAGAACGCCCTGCGGCGCAGCGAAGCCCAGTTTTCAACGCTGTTTCATCTGTCACCGGTGCCGACGGCACTGGCCGATCATCACACCCTGTCGCTGCTTGAGGTCAACGAGGCCTTTAACAGCGCACTGGGACATGACACCCGAGTAACTGCTACCGAATCGCTGACACAGTATGCGCCGCTACCGGCTGCCGTTCGTCGCCGCATTCTCTCGGCGCTGGCGTCCGGCGACACCATCAGCGGTCTTGAAAGCAACGTTATCGTGCCAGGCGGTGAGTATCTGACCTGGCTGATCTCGGCCACCATGGTGAGCGTTGACGAACAGGACCGGGTGCTGTTGACGCTGGTCGACATTACCGAGCGCAAGCGCAGTGAGGCAGAGCTTTTTGCCGCCATTGATACCGTCATGCAGGATGCGTCATGGTTCACGCGCACGCTGGTCGACAAGCTGGCCAGCGTACGCCATGCCCACCGGCCAGAACCGGTCATGACATCGACCATCAGCCTCAGCCAGCGCGAGCGCGATGTGCTGGTGCTGCTGTGTCAGGGGCGCTCGGACAAGCGCATCGCCACCGAGCTGTCACTGGCCCACAGCACGGTGCGCAATTACATTGCCTCGCTGTATCGCAAGCTGGGCGTTCACAGCCGCAGCGAGGCGATCATCATCGCCCGTCAACAGGGGCTGGATGTCGCCCCGGAAACAAAAAAGAGTTCATGACGCCCCGTGTGAGTAACGCAGCCGGTCCTGCAAATGCACCTGGGATATCCGTACATCTGCATCTATTTGGACCGGTGATAAAAGCGATATATTTTTAATGGCTTGAGGGGGTACCAGGACGGTACCCGGACAGAAGGACCTGACCGATGAAGGGATTCATATTCCTCATGTTCGGCGCCTGTTCGGGTGACCAGAGGTGTCCGCCAAAGGGAGACAGGACGCGGCAGGGATGCAGACCGCGTCGACCCGACAGAGCTCAGGGATGAGCGCCATGGCAGGACGTCATGGCTGTCAACGAGGACACTGTCGGGTCATCCCTCTAAATACCGTCGTCCATCCCGGTTGCAGACGAATCATCCCGCAAAACATGCTCAAGCGCGGCTTCAAGCATCTGGCGCGACTCAGGGCGCACGCAACGTGTCCGCTCCTGACCATCCCTTAAAAAGATCAGCGTCGGCCAGAGTTTGACCTGATAGCTTCGCCCCAGCCGTTTGCCCTTGCCATCCTCGACACGGACGTGGCGCACCCCGGGCGCCTGATCAATCACCTGTCTGATCAGCGGCTGTGCCGCCTGGCAATAGCCACACCATGGCGTCCCGAATTCCACCACGACCGCCCCCTGACTGACATCAAGCTCAAGACGCTCGGGGACAACGCTATCGGGCATGGTCATGAAGGCTCTCCTGTCTGAGCAGAGCCCTGGCTGCTGCAGGCTCCAATGCATTGATGTTCGTACCGAAAGCGACAGTATGGTTTCAAATGAGGCCGTCTCATTGGGCCCCGCGCATTTTCTTCACCAGTGTGACCGCGCCCAGAATCACCCCACCCAGCACCAGCCCGACCAGCATGTTGATCAGCGTTGGGGTGATCGGCTGCAAAATGACGCCTACACCGGGGATATCGCCCTCGGCCAGCGTCAACGCCTGTATGGCGTGATGCAGCACCGGTATGCCATGGGTCAGAATACCGCCGCCCACCATGAACATTGCCGCTGTCCCGGCGACGGATAAAAACTTCATCAGCCAGGGCGCCACCCAGAGAATGCCCCGCCCTATCTTCTGGACCATGGCGCTGCCGAGACGACTCAGATAAAGCCCCAGATCATCCAGCTTGACGATGGCGGCCACCAGCCCATAAACCCCCAGTGTCATGGCCACGGCAATGATCGACAGCACCACGGCCTGCTGCATGAAGGCCGCCTCGGCCACCGTTCCCAGGGTGATGGCAATGATTTCTGCCGACAAAATGAAATCGGTGCGAACGGCCCCCTTGATACGCTGCTTTTCGAACGCGGCCTGCTCCTCGGCAGAGCGCTCGGTCGGTGCAGCGTCCTTCTTTTTGGCATCGGGGTGGCGGTACTTATGCCAGGCGTGGGCCAGCTTTTCTACGCCCTCATAACTCAGATAGGCACCACCCAGCATGAGCAGCGGCGTTACCAGCCAGGGGGCAAAGGCACTGATCAAAAGCGCTGCCGGCACCAGCATCAGCTTGTTGAGCAGCGACCCCTTGCAGACCGCCCAGACAATCGGAAGCTCCCGGTCGGCGCGCACGCCGGTGACCTGCTGAGCATTCAGCGCCAGATCATCCCCCAGAACGCCCGTGGTTTTTTTGGCCGCCACCTTGGTCATGACAGACACGTCATCCATCAGGGCAGCAATATCATCAAGCAGGGTCAACAGGCTGGCAGCCACGGTACTTCCTCATTGGGATGGTCATGGCAAGCTTAGAGCATATGGGCGCGGGTCACCCGATCAAAAGAAAGTGATACATGTCATGGCACCATCCATTCACGTCCCTTGAGCATCATCTGCCAGTAGATGACCGGCATGACATGCGCCTTGAGCTGCCAGGCCAGTGCCGTGGCGCGCTGGCCATCGTTGAGCCAGTCCGGGAGGGTCGGCATGAGCTCGCCGCCATATCCGAATTCAGCCAGCACTACCCGACCACGCGAGACCGTCAGCGGACAGGCGCCATAGCCCTGATAACGCGCCGACAGGGACTCGCCCTGCAGATAGGCCACGACATTGTCGGCCACGATCGGGGCCTGCACCCGTACGGCCGCCGCCGTCTTGGCATTGGGGGTCGCGCTAACGTCACCGGCACCGAACACGGCAGGATAGCGCAGGTGCTGTAGCGTATTGGGGTGGAGATCAAGCCAGCCGGCATCGTTGGCAAGCAGGCTGTCACGAATCAGCGCCGGGGCGCGCTGCGGAGGCACGACATGAAGCATGTCAAAGGACTCGACATGTTCACGCTGCCCCCCATCAGCATCGTGAATCAGAAAGTGTGCCTGCTGACTGGGCCCATCCACAGCCATCAGCTGCTGATGAAATTCAAGGCCGATGCCATAGCGCTCGACCTGTTCCATTAGAGCCGGAATATAGGCCGGTACGCCAAACAGCGCGCCACCAGCATTGTGAAAGGACACATTGATACCTGCCAGCACCCCACGACGACGCCAGTGATCGCAGGCCAGATACATCGCCTTTTGTGGCGCGCCGGCACACTTGATCGGCATGGCCGGCTGGGTAAACAGTGCCCGCCCCTGGCGCAATTGTTGCACCAGCGACCAGGTATAGGGCGCCAGATCGAAGCGGTAATTGGATGTGACGCCATACTCTCCCAGCGTTCCAGCCAGTCCGTCGATGGCGTCCCAGTGAAGCTCAAGCCCCGGTACGACCACCAGCGCGCGATAGCCGAGCGTGCGGGCATCCTCCAGACGTACAAGGCATCGAGCCGGGTCGATACCTGCCGCCGGGCAGGGGTAATGTGCGACGCCCTCCGGCAAAACCTCCGCCATCGACCGCCTGGTCTGGTCTGCATCGAATACCCCACCGCCTACCAGCGTCCAGCCCGGCTGATAATAGTGCTCGGAGGCCGGGTCGATAAGCGCGATATCAAGGCGTGCATTGCGCTGGCGAAGCCCCTGGGCAATGGCAATGCCGGCAGCGCCGGCACCGATGATGACCACATCATGATGTAATTCTGGAGCCCCCGGGGCCTTGCCTGTCATGATCACTCCATGGCTGTGTCATACATGAGATATTGAAACAGGGTGTCAGAAGCGCTCACATGGCGCGCCCTGATCATGCCCCCTGCTTTCGCAGCATCAACATCTTTGCATGAATAATCTCTTATTAAAAATTGATCAATATATCGACAGGCTCAGGGCGCCTCATGCCGGCCATGAAGACGAGTTGAGCAAGGCCGGGAACTATCTGTCCTGAATCGGCTCGGCTGAACGCGAGGTGAGTGTGGTGCCCATCGAGGCGGCAATAATGGTGCCGATGGCCAGCCACTGCAGCACCGAGAGCTGCTGACCGAGAAACACCAGCCCTGATAGCGCGCCAAGGGCCGGTTCCAGGCTCATCAACGTGCCGAACATGTGGGTTGGCATGCGTGATAGTGCAAACATTTCAAGGGTATAGGGCAATGCCGTGGAGAGTAATCCCACGACAAGCCCTACGGACAGCACCACCGGTGAAAGAAGTGCAGTGCCCGCCTCCATCACACCGATCGGTACAATGGCGATCGCCGCAATGGTGATGCCCAGTGCCGCACTCTGGGTACCATTACCACTGCCGGCACGACGCCCGAACAAAATATAGAGCGCCCAGCAGACGCCAGCGCCCAGCGCACACAGCGCGCCGCGAAGATCGATACCGTGCTCAAGGCTTTTGTCCGGCCATAAAAGAATGGCAAGTCCCAGTACTGCCAGCGCCACCCAGGCCAGATCACGCGGCCGGCGCGAGGTAAATACGGCGACTGCCAACGGCCCGGTAAATTCAAGCGCCACGGCAATGCCCAGCGGGACGGTCACCAGCGCCTGATAAAGTAGAAAGTTCATCATTCCCATCGCCAGGCCGTAAACAGCGATCGCCTTCCATGCGCGGCGCGTCACCGGCTGACGCCATGGTCGAAAGACCATCAGCATCACGATGGCGGCCAGCGACAGACGAACGGAGGTGGCCCCGGAGGCACCTATCAAGGGAAAGAGCTGCTGGGCAAGAGAAGCGCCGCTCTGAATCGAGCTCATGGCGACCAGTAGCAGGGCCACCGGCAGCAGGCGTTGAACGGCAGACGGCATTAACATTCATCCCGAAAAGGTCATAAAAAGGCAGAATGCGGCAGTCGTTCACCGCATTGATCACGTCTCATGGTAACCGCCCTGAAACCTTAGAGGGGCGAAGGACGTCATCGAAGGCTCGAGTCCGTCGCCCCGAGCCATGCAGGCGTCGCCACCGGTCATGTTCAAACATCAGCGCTGAAGGCCCGGCGCCCCCAAAACGCTCAGCAGGGCGCGACCTCTTCGTGATAGATCTCAAAACCGCGCTTTTGATAGTTCTCCAGCGCCGCCGGATGATCCAGCGAACAGGTATGCAGCCACACTCGATCGGTGCCCGGCCAGCGCCAGGCCTGATCGATGGCATGACTCAAAAGCCCCGCGCCGAACCCCATACCGATAAACGTCTCCACCAGTCCGAAATAGAGAATCTCGACGTTGACGCCATCAGGGCGATACAGCTCGTAGTAGCCAGCCACGGCGCCGCGATAATAGGCCACGAAGGTGCGATGGGCGTCGCTTTCGACCATCGCACGCCACTCGTTCTGATCGCCCTCGAGCATTTCGCTCCACTGCCACTGCGTACCAACCAGCCGATAGAGAAAGCGGTTCAGTTCAAACTGGGGGATCTCACACTCGACCACGCCGAGCGTTTCGGGCATCGCCCGGGCGTGATGAGCCTTCGGGTCACGCATTTCAAGATACCAGATGATCTGTTCAGCCATGACAGGTGCCCTTTCTGGAAAATATCGGCTGGCATTCAACGCTGAAATTGACCGAATTGGCGATAAAACATTTCTCGTGGGCCCTCTCGTGCAGTTCGAGCGCGAGGGATTCGCTGCTGTCCGCGCTCAGAGTAATGTGCGGGCGCAGGGTCACCCTGGTAAATCGGCCGAGCGCGGCATCCATCTCGCCGTCGACATGATCATCGTAGGCCAGCACGACCACGCCCGCCTCGGCGCACAGATGCAGATACCAGAGCTTGTGACAGGCCGACAGCGAGCCGACCAACAGCTCCTCGGGGTTCCAGCGATCGGCATTGCCCAGAAAGGCCGGATCGGCAGACCCCTCAATGGGGGCCTTGCCGGGAGCGCTCAGCTGATGCTCACGCCCGTAGTCGCGATAGCCGGTCGTGCCGGTGTCCCGACAGCCCTGCCACTGCACCCTGACCTGATAGTGATGTTGCTGCCCTGCCATGTCATCGGCTCCGCGCTCATGAGTAAGGGCTTATCATCGCCATTTTGAGCGCTAGCGTCGATCATATCCGGGCGGCCCGGTCACAGTACCCACCACACTTCAGATGGCGGCTCACCATCATGATGAAAGTCAAACCGGTGACGGCACCCCCATGGATAAACGCACTACACTCACGACCGTCAACATCATTTTCAGGGACGCCCATGCTGGACAGAAAGATCCCCTTCCCGGCCTTTGCACTGCTTTTCATGGTCGCGGGTGCGACGGATGCGCTCATTTACCTGCACAGCCGTGATCTGCTGGCGGTCTACATGACCGGCAACAGTTCTCACATTGGGCGACATATCGGCGAGGGGGACTGGGCCGGCATCGCCCCGCTGGCGGCCATTATTGCGGCCTTTTTCGGTGCCACCACGCTGGGGGCCTGGATCGGGATGCGGGTCGGGCGCTGGCGGCCCACGGTCATTCTGGTCCTTGCCGCCCTGTCCATGAGCGTGGCCATGCCCTTTGCCCACGGCGAAGAATATCCCTTTATCACCGTGCTCTTCATTGCCTCCTCCATGGGCGTGCTCAACCAGGTCAGCGGCAACGAGTCAGGCGTCACCTTCCTCACCGGCATGATGATCAGAACCGGTCGGGCCTTTGCACAGGGCGATTTTCGGGCCGGACTGGACGGCCTGTTACGCTGGTGCGCCCTGGTCGCCGGCGCCGCGCTGGCCATTCCTCTCAACACCCATATGGGCGCCCGGGCCCTGCTGGTCATCGCTGCCATGCTGGCCCTTGGCGCCGTATTCACGCTGTGGAATGCGCTGGTAGGTCGCCATCGGGCCAGACACTCGACCTGAAGCCCATCGAACGATGTTCGCTCGTTTGTCGGCCTCAAGAGACGCGACCATTGCGCATCAGCAACATGGACCACACCGAACTAAAGTCAGAAGGTCCCCCATGGAGGGTACCGACATGACCTACGCCTACAAACCTGCCTCGCAGGATGCAATGGATGCCACCTCAGCCGCCGAGACCGAGCAAAGCTTTATCGTCTTTGATGAAGATACCCTCGAACGTGAAGGCATCTATGTCTCCGAACAGGAGGCCAAAAGCCACTGTGACATGCTTAACCGCCTTGAAACCGACAACCCCGCCCCGGGCGATGTGCATCCCGAACAGAAGATGTAAGGCCCAGCGCTGAACGGCGCTTTGACGATTGGCACTTCCCCGGAAATTGACGATCATCACCGGCAAATCCCTGCATCCATGGAGGACGGCAAACGTTCTCATTACACGCTCCAGTAACACTTATCCTCAAGGGCATGGGCACAGGCCTTGATCAGATACTGATGCAGAGCGGTGAGCTTTCCCAGGGATTAATTCTTCTTTCAAACGATGTTAATTGCTCAACATTTATGCGACATTTCTTATTCAAGGATGAGCCTCGCCACCATGGGGGCTCTGCACATGGACGTGCTTTTCAATTTCCCTCCTCATGACATGCAATCACCGCACCGGTTTCTGCCACACACTGCGCCCATGCAACCCTGGCTCGTTCGAGCTGCCGATGCAGTTCTCCGTTAATCGTCGGATAACTGGTGCTCAGGGCGCCGGCGTTGCGCCCTGATTAGCGATAAACATTGACGTCGGTGATGGCGGGGTGACTGCGCCACCGGATAACGATTCATCCTCGCACCTGCAGGGAACGGGGTGTGACCTCGCTGAGGTCAGTGCCTTTGTACGGTTGATTCCCGCGCCTGCGGGGAACGGTGGACTCAATTCATTCTGATATATACCGGCAGCGGTTTATCCCCGCGCCTGCGGGGAACGGTGCATCACATAGCTCCTGCATTAGTAGGGAAGCGGTTTATCCCCGCGCCTGCGGGGAACGGCTATCAGATAGACCATCGGAGAAGCAAATGAGCGGTTTATCCCCGCGCCTGCGGGGAACGGACCTGCCCAGCAAGGCAGCAGCGCGGCGTAATCGGTTTATCCCCGCGCCTGCGGGGAACGGGACTGGCCCTCGACCTCGATGACATGGATCGTCGGTTTATCCCCGCGCCTGCGGGGAACGGCCTGTAATGCGCCTTGATTGTATCTATGGCGACGGTTTATCCCCGCGCCTGCGGGGAACGGGGCGGCGGCGGTTCTACTGGTGGTTCCTCGGGCGGTTTATCCCCGCGCCTGCGGGGAACGGCCCATCATCATCGCTACCAGAGTGTCCTGCGGCGGTTTATCCCCGCGCCTGCGGGGAACGGCTGTAAAGCAAATCTCAATGCGGCTGTTCCATCGGTTTATCCCCGCGCCTGCGGGGAACGGAGCGCCCGTTTTTCCGGCCCGGAGTTTGCGCGCGGTTTATCCCCGCGCCTGCGGGGAACGGCTGAATGCCATTGATGGTGATCTCGCCACCGACGGTTTATCCCCGCGCCTGCGGGGAACGGATCGTCTGGCACTGTTCAGCTACCCGGGTGGCCGGTTTATCCCCGCGCCTGCGGGGAACGGCGAAGTGGGCTCTGGCCGGTGCTGATATCCGGCGGTTTATCCCCGCGCCTGCGGGGAACGGCAGGGGTTTCTGTACTCGCGGGGCGTTTGTGGCGGTTTATCCCCGCGCCTGCGGGGAACGGTCACACCGCTTATCAAGCGTGGCGGGCAAGGCCGGTTTATCCCCGCGCCTGCGGGGAACGGAGACCGTTGCGCACAACGACCCAGTGAGATTCCGGTTTATCCCCGCGCCTGCGGGGAACGGGTGCCTGACATGGAGCTGGTGCTGGGTGAAACCGGTTTATCCCCGCGCCTGCGGGGAACGGGGCAAGGCCGAGGCTGGCGGACATGAGCTGATCGGTTTATCCCCGCGCCTGCGGGGAACGGTTGTGCGTGGATCGTTTTCGTCGTTTATGTACCGGTTTATCCCCGCGCCTGCGGGGAACGGCGTGGGTCGACCTGAGTGAACACGAACGCAGCCGGTTTATCCCCGCGCCTGCGGGGAACGGCAAGGGTTAAATCCTTATAACGCCTTTTGTCGACGGTTTATCCCCGCGCCTGCGGGGAACGGCCGCGCACTTGAAGCGTGGCTGTCCACGAACGCGGTTTATCCCCGCGCCTGCGGGGAACGGAATATGCAGTTAAGAGATATGTATATTTCATACGGTTTATCCCCGCGCCTGCGGGGAACGGCCCAGGATGACCGAGGTGTTCGGGCCCTACTACGGTTTATCCCCGCGCCTGCGGGGAACGGCGCCAGTGTATGGCTCAGAGCCAGACTGGAAGCGGTTTATCCCCGCGCCTGCGGGGAACGGATCGCCCAGAGACTTGAGCTTTGAGGTTTTCTCGGTTTATCCCCGCGCCTGCGGGGAACGGATGTGGTTCAAGCCACTGCGGGCCAGCGAGGACGGTTTATCCCCGCGCCTGCGGGGAACGGCCTACGTTGCCAGCCACCGGGAAGTTGGCGACCGGTTTATCCCCGCGCCTGCGGGGAACGGTGATCATCAACAAATCCTGCACTTCGCCACGCCGGTTTATCCCCGCGCCTGCGGGGAACGGCGCGCTGTCCGCGCTGGGGAAGAACCACCAGACGGTTTATCCCCGCGCCTGCGGGGAACGGATCGGTACGCCCAGCCAATTCAGAAGGGCCGACGGTTTATCCCCGCGCCTGCGGGGAACGGACCGGGTCGGCGTTCTGTGCGCCGGTCCAAGTCGGTTTATCCCCGCGCCTGCGGGGAACGGGCTTTGCAACACAGCAGTAGAAATATGGTATACGGTTTATCCCCGCGCCTGCGGGGAACGGCGAACGGCAGCCGAGAACAACTATCAGGCAGCCGGTTTATCCCCGCGCCTGCGGGGAACGGGGTGGTGTTGCATGCCGGTGTTATTCGGCAGCCGGTTTATCCCCGCGCCTGCGGGGAACGGCGAAGCGCTGGCAAACGCCATTGACTCAATGCCGGTTTATCCCCGCGCCTGCGGGGAACGGGCATCAAGTTGCTGAAGCGCCCAATCGGTGGCCGGTTTATCCCCGCGCCTGCGGGGAACGGGGAAACTGGGATTCTGTCAACTACAAAAACCGCGGTTTATCCCCGCGCCTGCGGGGAACGGGCCGGCACAGCCGGGATCGCCTATCAGGGCACGCGGTTTATCCCCGCGCCTGCGGGGAACGGACTAATTGTAGTCGTCTGTTTTCAATAACAAAAATCGCCAGCAGAAAATCCACCGGCGATTTTGATCATTTTTTGCACAACGCTTTTTTATTAAAGAGCTTTGAAAACAGCTACTTATCCATAGGCGGCAAAAAGCGCACCAGACGCAGTCCGTCATGGTCGATGGGGATACGACGGTTGTCGCCAAAGGTCTGAAACTCGAAGCCGGATTCATGGTTGCTGGCCCAGGCCATGGCAACATTGCCGCCCTCCTCGGCCAGCACCTCGATCTGTTCCCAGATCATTTCGCGAATCCGCTTGCTGACATCGCCCACATAGACACCGGCGCGAATTTCCAGCAGCCAGATCGCCAGCCGGCCACGCAACCGTGGGGGGACGGCTTCTGTTACCACCACCAGCATCGCCATGTCATCGACTCCTGTGGCCGCTATCGCCGATCGATTCAGGCTCGGGGATGGCGGGCGGCACGGCATCGGCCGGGGGTGGCGGTGGTTCGATTTCGCCCGCTGCCAGCACCTCTTCGATCATGGGAATGATGCGCTGGAGTAGCCGGGTCTGCTTGAAGGCATCGCGGCAGGCGATGCGCACTTCGCGTTCCGGCATGGAAGGGTTTTTGGCGGCGATGCGAAACGCTGCCGGGACCACGGTTTCAAATTTGACGATATCGGCCATGTCGTAGACGAAACTCAGCGGCTTGCCGGTATGCAGAAAGCCGATGGCCGGCGCGTAGCCCGCAGCCAGAATCGCCGCTTCAGTAATCCCGTACAGGCATGCCGTGGCGGCTGACAGACACTGGTTGGCCACGTCCGAGGCGTCCCACTGCTTCGGGTCGTAGCGCCGCCCCTGCCATTTCAGGCCGTGCTGTTTGGCGAGCATCTGGTAGGTCTTGCGCACTCGGGCACCTTCGATGCCGCGTAGCTGATCGACGCTGCGCCGGGAAGGCGGTTCTTCGCCAAAGCGCAGCTCAAACATCTTGCGTACGACCTTGAGGCGCAGGCTTTCATCCAGTGCCAGCTGCGCCTGATAGAGCAGTTTATCCGAGCGCGCCCCACCCGGCTGCCCGGCGCTGTAGAGCCTCACCCCGGCATCACCCACCCAGATCAAAAGCGTTCCCACCGTGGCGGCCAGCCTGACCGCCGCGTGAGAAACCCGCGTACCGGGTTCGAGCAGCAGGCAGGCCACCGAGCCCACGGGGATATGCATGCGCTCGCCGTTGACTTCGTCGACGACCACGAAAGCGCCGTCGCGCACATCAATCTGGCCCATGCCGACGAAGATCATCGACATGCGGTCCTTGAGCGGAATGGGCTTGAGGGGAATGAAGCTCATCGATCACTCCGGTACGCGGCGCAGCAGCAGCATGCCGCAGCCAAACGCCCTGGCACGGCCAATGCCGTATTGCAGGACCTGGCCGAGGCGCTCAGGATCAACCACCTCCAGCAGGCCTTCGTAATCCACGCTGGAATAGCGAATGGGCTGGCCGCCCTCTTTTTTGCTCAGCGCGTGCTGGCGATAGGCGCCCACCTCCGGCGCGACAGGTAGCGTGAAGCCACAATCTTTAGCGCGGCTGTCGAGCCAGTGGCGCGCCGCCGCGTCCATCGCCTCGACGCAGGTCTGGCTTGTGCGCTCCCCTTTGGGAAAGGGATAGCGCGCATCCATCAGTACATCGGCACGCTGAGAGCGGCGGCCCGTCCCTGCGGGTTTGGCAACGGTCGGGTTGGCGCGCAAACGAAAGGCCAGCCGTTCGCCACTGGCAAGCCGAGGGGCAAACGGCTTGCACTGTATCTCAAAGCCTTCCATGGGCTCGGGCGGGCGATCGGACCCTACGTAGAAGCGGGGTAGCCCGGCGCTTTTGCCATTGGCGTCTTCTTCCATTTCCTGACGGAAGATGAACGGCCGCTTGCCGCTGGGCACGCCGGGAAACAGCCGCCAGAGCAGTTGGTGAGCGGTATAGGCACCGCCTTCCAGCACGTCGAACAGTTCGGCGCGGGTGAGGGTGTTAAGATCCAGCCGGACGCTTGAAAGATACATTAGCGCTCTCCTTTCACTGTCTCGGTGCGCCGGTGTTCCAGGCGAGGGCCGAACTGCCAGCGACGCCGGTGCAGCGGCTCGTCCCAGACCTCACTGGACTCGAAGGCTTCAGCACCGCCATCAAGTGCGTCGGCATCGCCTTCCCAGGCGTACAGTATTTCGTCGGGCAGGCGCAGCAGGTGCGTATCCTTCTTCTCATTGCCCACCAGCGCCAGCCAGGTGCGCTCCGGGTCCAGCGCGCTTTCAAAACGGTGATCCAGCGCCTGACGCCAATGATCGGCCTCGACCACGGTCGGCACCAGTGGCGCGGCCAGTGGGCACGCCTTACGGCCGAGATAGAGCGGAAAGCGGGGTCTTTCCAGCGCGCTCTTGAGTTCCTCCAGTGACCAGGCGGCGTTCACGGTGAGGCGCACCGCCACGCTCCACAGACCGTCGCAGCGATAGTCTCTTGACGAGAGAATGGTGTTAAGCGCCTCTTTGGGCACCGACAGCTCCTCGCGGCGGGTGCGGTGGGTTACCTTCGACTGTGACGACGGCACCTGCACGGTGTGATAGTCACGCAGCAAAAGCCCCGGCGAGCGCTGTTTGACCGCGACCTGCAGCCCCTCGCGCAGACAGTGCTGGCCGCCATCATTGTCGCGTTTGATGCCAAGCGCCGCCCCGATCAGCCCCAGAATGGCGCTACGGCCCGGGTAGGTGGCCGTCGGCCGCGTTTCGCCCACGGCGGCCTCGCCCCAGCTCGCCATGGGCGCATAAAGACGAAAAACCAGATGGTGTGGCATATCGCCTCCGCTTAGTCGACGCCCTTGAGAAAGGTCAGCAGCTGCTCAAGGTTGCCCCATGGAACATCACCCTTGAGGGCCGTCTTTTCATACTCCGGCGTGGCCGAAAGGATGAAACGCCGGTCCGCGCCGGGGCCGTAGGCATCATCGAAGGCCTGAGCCTGGGTTTCCAGCTTTTTGATCGCCTCGACGCCATGGCCCTCGCCCATGACCGGCTGCAGGAAAGAGGCCGACAGCGAGCGCGGCTGCTGATCGCCCTTCTCGGCCAGTACGTAGCTGGCATGGGCACGCGAACCGAAGCTGTTCTGCTTGCCCTTTGGCGAGATTCTGATGGCGGACTCCACCAGCGCGGCAATGGCACGGTCGGCCAGTTCCACCTTGCCCTGCAGGTTGTCGATGAGCAGATCGCGGTCGATGCAGATATAGAGATAGAACAGCCCGGCGGCGAAGCCTGCTTCGCCTATGTGTGCCGCGCCACGATCCTCGTCACCGCTGTTGAGATCATCGACCGCGGTGAAGTAGTCGTCCTCGACCTCGGCGGCATGGACGGTGATGGCATGGGCCACCTGGCAGGCGGCTTCGACGTTGTAGCTCGGCGCGGCAGCGAGCATGCGCCCGAACAGCGCCACATCGACCGCGGTGGGCCGCCGGGCCAACAAATGCTTGAGTTCATCCTCGGTCGGCTCGCGCTTCTCCGTAACCAGCGTATCGGCCAGAGCTTCGAGCGCAGTCAACTCCTCCGGGCCGACGTGGACCAGCTGCTCGATCTCATACTCGTGCTTTTCGCCCTTCTCTACCTTGCGCAGCTTGCCGAAAACCCCGGCGATCTTCTCCGCGCTGTTACCGGCGACCTTCGGGTCGGCGCCGGCGTTTGTCATGCGGTCATATATCTGCTTGCCCAGGCGTTTGGTGCGCGTGCCCCTGTGACCGTCGACCGCCGACTCGAACAGCTCGGAGGTGCGCCAGTGGCGTTTGAGGCTTTGCGAAGAGACGCGCAGCCGCCGGGCGCCGCCCATGAACGCCGTCTTGGGACGGCCCAGGTCGTCGCGGTTGAGATTGGAAGGCGGGTAGGAGGTCAACAGATGAAGCTGAATAAAGTGGCTCATGATGGGTTCCCTGAATAAAAAATGTGGCGAATGCCGAAAACTGGCTGTTGATAAGTGATGATCGCCCTTCAGTCGCCCACGCCCGGTTTCAGTGCGCGAGCCTGGAAGTAGGCATCACTCATGACGAAGGCGAAGCGCCGGGTGGCCCTGGCGTTGTACTGGCCGCGCTGCTCGCGATCCCATAGCGCGACCATATCGGCCAGGCGAACCACGCTGACGCCGGCGTTATCCGCCAGTTTGAGCGCGCGGCGAAAGCGCCGAATCAGCTCCTGCGAGGTATGGCAGTCGAGCAGCTGCTGAAAGCGCAGATCACTCATGCGCGGGGTATCGCCGGTATCGGGTCGCTTCTCGCCCAGCCGTTTGCCCAGCGGGGCATCGAACGTCTCAGCGCGCAGCTCGCTCGCGACGGCAGCGATGGCCGCCCAGGTCTCGATGCGGTGTTCACGTTGTTTCCTGGGGTCGTCGGCTGGCGCCTCCTGCCATGCCCGCGATTCAAGCGCCGACCAGAGATGGCGAAAGGCCTCGGTCAGAAGTACAGACTCGATGGTGTCGCAGCGGCGCAGCGCGGCACGCACGCCACGCGGGTAAGGCCGCTGCCTGGTGTGACGCTTGAGTTCCTGTTCATTCAGGACCAACCGCCGCCACCACAGGCGCAACTCAAATGCCTCTCGCTTATCAAGGGCATATAGATAGCGCTCTACCGAGGCTGCGGTCTCATCTGCCACTTCCTGCGCCGCGTGTTGTTCTGCTTCGCTCATGCCGGGCTCTCCTCCCGATGATCTTCAGAGGCCGGCGTTTTCAACTTGAAACCGCCCGCCTCGGCAAACGCCTGCATCGTCTTGCCGACCTTCTTGCCGCTGCCGTTCAGATACGTCAGCAGATAGCGTCGCGCGCCGGTAATGCGCTCCAGCTGCTGCATCTTCATGCCTTCCAGCGGGCCGCTGATCGCCTGAGCGTCAAACAGCGCCAGCGCTTCACGCTTGAGCGCCCCATACCACTGGCGGTGAATCTCGGGTGACAGCGTGGGGGCCTCTTCGTCTTCGCGCAGCACCCCGCCTATCTCGCGCAGCGCGGTAAAAAATGCCGGCTGGGTCGCCTCAAAAAACTGGGCGTCGATCTGGCTCATGTCGCCTTTGGCATCCTCCGGACGCTTGAACCAGGCACGCTTGAGCTGGTTGCGCAGCGTCCAACTGATCTCCGATGCCAGATCAACGAAGCGTTTGACCCAGCCGCGCAGCGTCTCCTGATGCGCCTTGGGTACACCCACCAGCGGCATCTCCACGCTGTACCAGCCGCGCGGCTTCATGTTGTCCATGTCATAGCCGAACACCCAGAGCCGGGCATGCCTGTACAGCGCGTCAAACGCTTCTCCATCGTCGCGCGCCGCCTTTACCTGGCGATACTTTTGCAGGTGGTGAGTGACCACCCGAGCGGGCAGCGCGCCGCTGATGGCTTCATCTTCAAGCACCAGCCCCGGCCAGTGGCGATAGCCCAGCCCACCAGGCTGGCCCTTGCTGGAAAGCGGCAGTTCCTCGAGCTTTTTGGGGTTGAGGCGGCGATAGGGAGTGAGCGGGTGCCGCCAGGGGCCGTCATAGTTGGCCCCCTGCTTTTTTGCGCGCAGATGGCGCACCGGGCGGTCCGCCTCGCGGCCGCAGAGATCGCAGCACCCCGGCGTCTCATCGAACAGCAGCCGATAGCGCCGGGGCATCGACCAGAAGGCATGGAGCGGATGGACCTGCTCGGGCAGCACTTCGGTGCCCTTTTTGTCGCTGATTCGGGTATCACCCATCCAGAAGAACAGATCACGATCCTCAACCCCAGGGGCGCGCCAGGCCTGCCCCGGCTGGCCGACGGCATCAGCCGGCATCACGTTGGGCCAGAGCCGCGCCCATAGCGGTTGGCTCTCGTCTTCCGGCAAAATCAGCGTGGTCAGTGGCCCGCCGCCGCGCAGGCCCACGCGAATACCGGCGCCCCCGGCCGGGGCGTTGATCTGCATGGTATAGAGCGCCAGCGCCGCGCACTCGGGGCACGCCGTGTCAACCCGGCCACGCTTGACGAAGAAATCGGTATTGTTCTTGATGCCGTTGGCACCGGGGGAGTCAATCAAAAGGCCCGCAACCGGGGCGTCCTTGACGTCGTCCAGCGGGTCCAGGTCCTGCATGAAGCGTGGGCCGTCGCCGTCGAGTTCAAAGGCCGAGGCAAAGGGGGCCAGAAGCTCATCGAGTTCGGCCACGCCGGGCGGTGTCTGGTAGCGGTCCAGCCACGCGTCGGTATTTTTTGGCGTCATGGCCGTCTGCAGCAGCGCGATCAAAAACTGCCAGGCGGCGCCCTGAAAGTCGGCGCGGGGAAGTGCCAGGTCGAGTACGTCAGGGTCAGCAAGCGCCGAGGGTGGCCGATAGTCGATCCGGCCATCGCGATGCCGAAAGGGCAACCAGTTCGATGTCAGAAGGTTCAGCTTCATTTATTTCCCTTTTTCGAAAAAAATATTCTGAACAGCTGCACGCATGCGCCACCCGCAAATTTCAAGAATATTCCTGTCCAATCCCACTGACCGACTTCCCAGAAAAGATCTTGAACCCAGTTACGCATTGGCATGCCCTCAAGCTGAATATGCCAATTAGCTTAAAAGCAGCACCAAATAAAAACAAGTCATATGTAAACATGACAATTAAAGCGGTTTGTTGGTCATGATGTTATGATTACGTTGTTCCTCTTCAATAGGGGATGAACCGTCATAGGTACACAGTGCCAACCGTTCCCCGCGTCAGCGGGGATTTTCTTTTTCAAAACTCACCCCCCACTGCTCGTCGTAACCACAGGTGCCGTCCGCCTCCGGCAGCCAGGGCTGCACGAAGCGCAGCCCGCGATGTCGCTGCTGTAGCGCTTCCCACTGCTCGGCATGGCGCTCCGGCAGTGGCGCCAGTTTTCTGGCCTGGCTTGCTCTCAGTCGACATCGACTCAAGCGGTCGGCATGGCGGTGATCGTCGACCCAGAGCCCCAGTGCATCGTCACGGCGCTTGAGCAGCACGACCTCGACGCTTTGCTCGTCGCCAAGCCGGGTGCCCATTTCGCGCTCCTCCTGCCACGGGTCGAAATCGCCATTGAGCTGGTAGCCGTCTTCCAGGTTCAGCGCGTTGTGGGTCGCCATCGAGGCCGCATATTTATCCATGCCGGTGCGCTCGAAGTGCGCCTGATCGAACGCTTCGGGGAGATCATCCGTTGATGCGGCATAAACGCCCTCGATCAAGGTGCGCGCTTCATCCGGCATGGTGATGGCACCCCGCTGGCGCAGCACGCGCTGGGTCAGCCAGATCAGCGAGGTGTCCTTGTAGACCGCCTGGGTGCCGCGGTGCGCCTGACTCAGCCAGTCGGCACCGGGAGTATCGCGCCACGCGGGCGCCAGTACCTGCAGTACGGGCGCGAGGCGTTCACCGCGCTGATGACGCTGAAGCCGCCCGGCGCGCTGAATCAGAAGATCAATGGGCGCAATATCGCTGACCATCCGGTCAGCATCGCAGTCCAGGGATTCCTGGAAAACCTGAGTAGTGACAATGACCTGGCCGCGCCTGAGTGACGACATGGAACCCTTACCGAAGCGGCGAATGACCTCGGATTCAATCCGCTGGCGATCCACCATCGCAAACCGGGCGTGAAAGAGCAGGCAGCGCTCGGGATCAGGGTGTCGCTCGCGCAGCTGTTGAAAAGCACGAATGGCGTCATCGACGGTATTACGTACCCAGACGATGCACTCGCCCGCCTCTACCGCAGCCAGTACGCGCTCGATCGCCTCCTCTTCGCTTTCAAGCCAGTCGATGGCCACACTGCGCGCCACTTCCGAGCGCGTCTCGACGGGTACCTCGTGGGTAGCACGCGCTCCACAGTGGGTCAGCAGGGGGTAGTCGTGTGCTTCAAGCGGGCTGGCATCAACTCCCAGGCCATGGCGCCACGCACCCGTCAGCGCCTCGCGCATGGCGCGTGGGAGCGTGGCCGTCAGCAAAATGGCGCTGCCGCCCTGTCGGGCGTGGTGGGCCAGCAGTTGATGCAGCAGGGTCTGCATGTAGTGATCGAAGGCATGGACTTCGTCAATGATCAGCACCTTGCGCGCCAGACCCAGCAGGCGCAGCGACTGATGACGAAATGGCAGGCCACCCATCAGCGCCTGGTCGATGGTGCCCACGCCGACGTCGGCCAGAAGCGCCTTTTTGTTGGAGTCCGCCAGCCAGCGGCTGCACTGGGTCGAGGCGCTGACATCCATCGTGGCGTAGTCGTCGCTTTCCCGCTGCTCTGCCATGACGGAGCGTTCGAACGCCTCGTTGAGTTCGCGCGCGCCGTGGGCGAGCACCAGCGAGGGTCTTGAGACACTGCTGTAAAAGCGATGGTGAAGATCGCCCAACCGGGTATACATGGCGTTGGAGGTGGCCATGGTGGGCAGCGCGAAGTAAAGCCCTTCGCCGTGACCATCGGCGAGCAACCGCTGGGCCAGAATGCAGGCGGCTTCGGTCTTGCCTGCCCCGGTCACGTCTTCAAGGATAAACAGCTGCGGCCCGGCCTGAAGCGGCAGGTCTGCCGCCTTCTGCTGCAGCGGGGTCGGCGTCACCCTGTCTGCAAACCACTGGGCAAGCCCCGCGTAGGGAATCGGTTCGGGGGGCTGAGCGAACCCGGTGGCCTTCAGTACCACCCCGGCCTGCTCAAGCGCTCGCGGCCAGTAGTCGGCAAGTGCCATGGCCTGCTGGCAGTACGGAAAATAATCCCGATGCGAGCCCAGCCAGTCACTGAGCGTCGCCCAGCCGGCGATCGTCCAGCTCAACGTCTTGAAACGCGCCAGCCACGCTTCGTCCAGCAGTTTGTCGACCGGCCAGCAGGGTTCGATCAGCGCCGCCCAGTCGGCCACGAAATCCCGTGCAGCGGTCGCGTCATCAAGCTCACCGTCGTCGACGAAAAAGTCCGACAACGTCAGCTGACCGGTTGCCACGGGGCGGCCGTGGTGACCAAAAAACGGGGCCATCAGACTATCCATCGGCACCAACAGCTTTCTGGCCGGCGCCTGCGCGCCGTCTGGCCAGCGCAGCACACCCTCCTTGCGCCAGATGTTCCAGCATTCATCCCAGAGCAGCACGCCCAGACGATCATGGCGCTGCTGATAGGGCCTGCCCTGCGGTGGGGCCATGTCGTCGAGCGTAAGTTTCAGCACTTCCTGAAAGGCACGGGAGAACTTGCCCAGATCGTGAAGACCCAATAGAAACGCCAGCAGCCGTCGCAGCGGTTCGGGTTCAATGCCCAGCCGCGCGGCCAGCTGTGTCATCAGGGGGCGCTCAGGCGCGAGCAACTGCCAGCCGACCGCGGCCACATCCAGACTGTGCCAGGCCAGTAGATGACATTTCTCCCTATGCGCACCAGGCAACGCCTTGCCGGCATAGCGGTGATAGAGCAAGGCAACAGATGGGTCATCAGCCATCACATCTCTCTTTTAATTATCCCCGGCGACAACATTAAATAATTATTTAACATTTTTCACTAATACCTATATCAAATGGGGATTAAATCGAGACGATTTTTGGTGTGATAAAAACCCGACCCATTAATGTCTAAAGAAAACAAAAATCAATAATCATGTCTGTAGACATCCTGGTGTATACTTTTTCAAATGAATTCGAGAGATGGAAAATCATGCCCCTGACTCAAGCACTTCAACAGGATGTGGTTTCCGACAGGGCAAAGTGCGCCACCGGTTTGCGCGCCGTGATCAAAATTCTCGGACAATGGGACGCCACCGGTGAGCAGATTCAGAACATTCTGCGCATTTCTCCCAGCACCCTCGCTCGTGCCAAACGCGCCGATCGAGAATGGACGATCGCGCTGGATCGTGATCAGGTCACGCGGATGAGCCTTGTGCTGAACATGCACGCAGCGCTCAGAACCGTTTTCGAGAATCCAGACAACCTGTACGGATTCATGAAGATGGCGAACCATAACGAAGGGTTTTCGGGGGATTCACCGCTGAACAGGATGGCCAGTGGCGACATTCTTGCTCTGATGTCGGTGGCTTCACGCATCGATGCGATGAGGGGCGCACAGTGGTAAGTGTCGAGGGATTACCGGTACTCCCTGCGGGAGAGGTAGAAGGATATCGTTTGATTCCTTCGAAATTCCCACCGATTGCACTCTTTGACGATGTGGCCAGCATCGACGAGTTCGAGGTGCTTCATGAGCTGCAGGCGCTTACCAATCCGCGCCTGCAGGCCGAGATCGGCAACCTGGCGCTGATCGACACAGATGAGATACCTTTCGGAATCCGGGGCTGCTCCTATGCGACCGCGCCGTTCACCCACGTTAACCTGACCGGCTCACGCTTTAGTCGCGGGCGATTTGGTGTGCTCTATATCGCCGACGAGATGGCTACGGCGATCGCCGAGGTCAGCCATCACCAGACCGCTTATTGGCGCAAGGTACCCGAGCTTGGCTATGAGCGGTTCGTACTGCGCGGCCTGCATTGTCGATTCGACCAATCCGGCATGGCAGATGCGCTGATGCTCGCTTCCACCCACGCCATTTATGCCCCTGACGACTACACCGCCTCGCGGGCCCTGGGTGATGAGATTCACGCGCACGGCCTTCCCGGTCTTCGCTACCGTTCGGCTCGCTCGCCGGGCAACCTCTGCTGGGGGTTGATGACACCTCGCCCGGTCCGGGACATTGTTCAGACCGAACACTATGAGATGGTCTGGAACGGCGCCATTACTCATATCAATCGGATCTCCGCGGTTTGAAACCCGCCCTGTTTTTCTGCTTCTTGTTTTAACTCCGGTTCATCCTCGCATCTGCGGGGAACGCGTGACCGGCTCCTGCCAGTGGAGAGGTCGGGTCGGTTCATCCCTGCGTTTGCGGGGAACGCTCCAAGCGGGCCAGCTGGGTACGGATCGGCATCGGTTCATCCCCGCGCCTGCGGGGAACGCGCGACAGTCGTGGCCTGGGCAACTTCCGCAATCGGTTCATCCCCGCGTCTGCGGGGAACGCGTCGGAATCATCGCAGTATGGCGCCACTGATCGCGGTTCATCCCCGCGGGTGCGGGGAACGCTATAACCCGATGCCTGACGCCGCTTTTGATGCCGGTTCATCCCCGCGGGTGCGGGGAACGCCATGTTGACCAGATAGAGACGTCGGCGGATTTCGGTTCATCCCCGCGGGTGCGGGGAACGCTGCATGATCAATTCAAGATGTGATCGGGTGTTCGGTTCATCCCCGCGGGTGCGGGGAACGCCAGTGCGCGCTGCATCATCTGCGCCAATACGTCGGTTCATCCCCGCGGGTGCGGGGAACGCACCTGCACCACTGCCGCCCTGATCACCGCCACCGGTTCATCCCCGCGGGTGCGGGGAACGCTCTATCAACGTCCCGACTGGTACGAAGGCATTCGGTTCATCCCCGCGGGTGCGGGGAACGCATTCTCTCCATAGGTGACTGAAGCATCGGCCCACGGTTCATCCCCGCGGGTGCGGGGAACGCCATACCCATTGCCGCCCAGCATGTTTGCGTTTCGGTTCATCCCCGCGGGTGCGGGGAACGCGGCCGAGTCGCGCCAGATGTGGGCCGATGAGCCGGTTCATCCCCGCGGGTGCGGGGAACGCTGCAAGCTGACGCTGAGCGGTCGCCTGTGACGCGGTTCATCCCCGCGGGTGCGGGGAACGCGATAATTGCTGACACGGGACTGAGCGCGGCATCGGTTCATCCCCGCGGGTGCGGGGAACGCTTGGCGCCACAAGCGCTGTGAGAAAGGCCATTCGGTTCATCCCCGCGGGTGCGGGGAACGCTGCCCTGCTTGACCAGACCGGCATCCCAGAATCGGTTCATCCCCGCGGGTGCGGGGAACGCAGCTTGTGAGTGCCGCCAATGCGCCGGAAAACCGGTTCATCCCCGCGGGTGCGGGGAACGCGTCGGCCTGCTCTGGCTCGGCAATCAGCGCCTGCGGTTCATCCCCGCGGGTGCGGGGAACGCATGAGGCCGAAACGTCTCTTGTGGGTTCCGTGCGGTTCATCCCCGCGGGTGCGGGGAACGCTCTCATCATCTGTGACACGCTGACAGGATATTCGGTTCATCCCCGCGGGTGCGGGGAACGCTCTGCACCGCCATCCCGCCGGCGGCGCGATACCCGGTTCATCCCCGCGGGTGCGGGGAACGCTTCTCAAGCAAAATACCCTCTTTACCCGCGGCCGGTTCATCCCCGCGGGTGCGGGGAACGCATCGAGCGAGCGTAAAGAGAGTGAGCGCAATGCGGTTCATCCCCGCGGGTGCGGGGAACGCGATTTTGATGGATAGCCTGATTATGCGGCCGGCGGTTCATCCCCGCGGGTGCGGGGAACGCCCCAATGGCGTACGCGTGTACTATCAGGCCATCGGTTCATCCCCGCGGGTGCGGGGAACGCATGATGGCACGCCGCTTTGCACTGACTGCTGGCGGTTCATCCCCGCGGGTGCGGGGAACGCCAGGCAGAGTCGGTCCGCGCGAAACCCTGAGGCGGTTCATCCCCGCGGGTGCGGGGAACGCAATGGAGACCGAAGGGATACATTGTGGTGACTCGGTTCATCCCCGCGGGTGCGGGGAACGCGAGTTGCTGAAAGGTTGGATTGTGCAATCCATCGGTTCATCCCCGCGGGTGCGGGGAACGCGTCGCCAAACTCCCCGATTCAAACGAAGCAACCGGTTCATCCCCGCGGGTGCGGGGAACGCGGCCTGGCCCTGATAGGGCCGGATCACCTGTCCGGTTCATCCCCGCGGGTGCGGGGAACGCTCCTGACGGCAATATTCGGTCAGACGCCTGATCGGTTCATCCCCGCGGGTGCGGGGAACGCCACTGGGCCACAAGACGCTGGTGACCGACGACCGGTTCATCCCCGCGGGTGCGGGGAACGCTTGTTTGGCCCGTGGTATCTAATCGGGTGCATCGGTTCATCCCCGCGGGTGCGGGGAACGCGCCGTCGCCATCGGCGTCGATGCGCATGAAGACGGTTCATCCCCGCGGGTGCGGGGAACGCTTATCTGCATGTTCAGCCACCTGTATCGCGAGCGGTTCATCCCCGCGGGTGCGGGGAACGCAGCTGCTGCCAAAGGAGGAGGCGGCCAAACAGCGGTTCATCCCCGCGGGTGCGGGGAACGCTATGGAGCATCAAGCGGCGAGAGGCATGGAATCGGTTCATCCCCGCGGGTGCGGGGAACGCCCGACCCCGCTGTTATTAACGCCCTCTCGAACCGGTTCATCCCCGCGGGTGCGGGGAACGCGCGATAAGAGCCACCGGATGCACGGCGGGGTGCGGTTCATCCCCGCGGGTGCGGGGAACGCTACCGACCCACCGTTAAAACGTCTCTCACAGCCGGTTCATCCCCGCGGGTGCGGGGAACGCCTATACTCGTCTTTCGCGGACTACCAGTCTGACGGTTCATCCCCGCGGGTGCGGGGAACGCCAGCGCCAGATGCAGTGTCGTCGAATATCAGACGGTTCATCCCCGCGGGTGCGGGGAACGCGCTTCGCCGCTCTCGCCGGTCTCGTCGGATTCCGGTTCATCCCCGCGGGTGCGGGGAACGCTCGTGCATTCTTCAGTTCCCGTTCTATCAGTTCGGTTCATCCCCGCGGGTGCGGGGAACGCAGTACAGCGCCAGTCGTGATGACAGTGTCCGCCGGTTCATCCCCGCGGGTGCGGGGAACGCAGAAAAGGACGCTCAAGGCCGCTATTGATCATCGGTTCATCCCCGCGGGTGCGGGGAACGCTATCGCAGCATCATGCGCGATATTAATGAGGACGGTTCATCCCCGCGGGTGCGGGGAACGCTTCAAGCTCGCGGGATAACTGATCGTGCAGGGCGGTTCATCCCCGCGGGTGCGGGGAACGCTCTAAATATAACCTTTTGTTTTTAAAGAGCAAAAACAGGTGATGTTTTTCCACCGGTTTTTCGCACCCTGAGTAAAATAATTTTGTTCTATAAATCAATTACTTGAGATCAAGAAAAATATAATAAAAACGTTTCACCAACGCTATTCAAACCGGTGTTCCTCTAGTGGCATAAAACCTGTGTCCTGTCATCACACCGCCCGGATCGAGATGAATCGCCCACCATCATCGAAGGTGACGCGATAAGTGCCATGCACGCCGTCACGTTTGATGATGTGATGGAGCACCCTTGAAGGCAGCATGACGCTGCGCCCATCAGGCGTGCGGGTGTGAATGCTGTCGGCCACGCCGGCGTAGTGGGCGCGGCACTGCTCGGCGCTGAGATCGAGCTGGATATCGATACTGGGCACTGAGATCTCCCGGACAGAAAAAGAGGCATCAGCGGTATCCGGTCGGACCGACCGGCGATGGCTTTTGACCTGATTTGCTTTTCATTGATCGTTATTTCCGAACGCCATGCTGACCGGAACACAATGACGTTACCCCCTTTCATGGCAAGGAGCGATCATGAACGTAGTGACTCTGGCAGGCAGCGCGAGTGTACAGTCCCGATCCACGGCACTGCTGGCCTTCATGGAAAGCCAGTTGCATCGGCGTGGTATCGAAACCCGTCGTTTCTGCGCGGATAACTTCCCATCCCGGGCATTGATCAACGCCGATCATACCGATCCGGTCATTCAGGCCTTTCAGAAAACGCTTGCCCGGGCCAATGCCGTGATCGTGGCCACTCCGGTTCACCAGGCCTCGTTTTCCGGCGCGCTGAAGCTGTTGCTGGACCTCGCTCCCCAGCGCGGACTTGAGCACTGCACGGTACAGGCACTCGCCACTGGCGGCAGTGACCAGCACCTGCTGATGCTCGACTATGCCCTGAAGCCTGTCCTCTCCTCCATGGGGGCGACCCATCAACTGCCGGGCATTTACGCGGGCCCTGCCGATCTCGGCAAATGCTCGAATGGTCATCACATGCCGGGGCCGGATATCCGCCGACGCGTGGAACAGGCCGTAGAGACGCTGGCGTCTCTTCTCGAGGCGCGTCAGGTGAAGCCTCTTAAGCATCTTGAAAAATCGACGTTTTCGCTGGCGCAGGCAGGCTGAACCCTCGAGTGTCTCAAGCGAACGACATCACACAAGACACCGGGCCTAGGACCCGGTGCTTTTTCTTTATTTTTCCCTGAACGCTGCTGGAAGGCCCTAGGCGCCCGGCATCGTAATGTGATCAAAGACGCCACCGTTGGAGAAGTGAGTCTGCTGTGCTTTATCCCAACCGCCAAAGACGTCGTTGATGTTGTAAAGGTCCATCTTCGGAAACTGCTCTAGAAGCTCTGGATCCACGCCTTCGGTATTGATCGGACGGTAGTAGTGCCTGGCCGCCAGTTGCTGGCCTTCAGGCGAGTAAAGATGCTCCAGATAGGCGTGCGCGGCCTTCTCGGCAGCTGGGCCCTTTTTCTTTACGTTGTCCTCGACCACGGCCACCGGCGGCTGCGCCAGAATGCTGACCGATGGCGTCACGATTTCGTAGTCATCCTTGCCGAGTTCGTTAATGGCCAGCAGCGCTTCGTTTTCCCAGGCCAGCAGCACATCGCCCAGCCCGCGCTGAACAAACGTATTGGTCGCCGCCCTCGCGCCGGTATCCAGCACCGGCACATGCTGATACAGCGTTTTCACGTACTGCTCGGCCGCCTTTTGCGCCTGTGTCACTTCTTCCTGTGCGGCCGGGTCGTGCAGTCGATCCAGATCGCCCAGCTCACGCTTGAGCGCCCACGTCCAGGCCGCCAGATAGTTCCAGCGCGCCCCGCCAGAGGTTTTGGGATTGGGCGAGATCACCTCGACCCCATCGCGGATCAGATCATCCCAGTCATGGATGTTTTTCGGGTTGCCCTTGCGCACCAGAAAGACAATCGAGGAGGTATAGGGCGTGCTGTCATCAGGAAAGGCCTTTTGCCAGTCCGGTGGCAAAAGCTCACCCTTTTCGGCGATGGCATCAATGTCGGCAGCCAGTGCCAGAGTCACGACATCGGCCGGATTGCCTTCGATGACCGAACGGGCCTGACGACCGGAGCCTCCATGACTCTGCTGAACAGTGACCCGGTCACCCGACTGCTTTTCGTACCATTCGCTAAAGGCCTGGTTGTAGTCGCTGTAGAGCTCACGGGTCGGATCATAGGAGACATTGAGAAGCGTGATGTTTTCAGCACGAGCCGCCATCGAGCCTGACAGCAGGACGGAGGCTACCGCAACCGTCAGTCCGTGACGACGTAAAACGGAGAATAAAGGAGGCATATCGGGTTCCCTTGTAACGCTTGATGAGAGTGTTGACTCAAGCGTACCGGCCACCTTAATTACTTAAAAATATATAATGACGGATTGCTTATCGCTTTTTGAGATATCTAATTGGTCTGGTTCATTCCCTTTAGAGCTTCTGAAAAGGCGTTGGCGGCGCCTGTCCTGCAAGCGTCGCTTCACTGACACATATCACCCAGACCATTATGGTGGCCTGGAAGACACTCCAGCCGTTTGAAACGATGGCAATATTTGAAAGATCCTTCAGGGATGCGTCAGAGCCTTCTGAACGGTGTCACTGCTGAGTTCAGGCGAGCAGCACTCCAGAAAGCGGTAGGCGAAGTTGCGCAGCAGATGCCCGCGGCGCAGCGCAATCAGGGTCGTGTTGCGCGGAAAAAGATCGTCATGCTCTATCATCGCAAGCCCTGCATCACGCACCGGGTCAAACGCGACCGAGGCGATAATCCCGATCCCCAGATTCAGCTCAACGTAGGTCTTGATCACATCGGCATCCAGCGCCGACATCACCACATCCGGCGTAACGCCGGCCGCGATAAAGGCCTGATCAATACGCGAGCGGCCGGTAAAACCTTCGTGGTAGGTGACAATCGGATAGCGGGCGATCGCCTCCAGAGTCAGGGTCTCGATGTCACGCAGCGGATGATCCTCGGGCACCACGACGGCGTGCTGCCACTGATGGAAGGGAAAGGCCACAAGCTCCTGGGGCGCCTCCCCCAGTGCCTCGGTGGCCATACCGATATCGACCCTGCCAGCACGCAGCAGCGAGACAATCTCGGCCGGGCCGCATTGCTGCAGCTCCAGGTGGACCCGCGGAAAATCACGCCGAAAGCGGGCAATGATGCGCGGCAGCACGTAACGGGCCTGGGTATGGGTGGTCGCGATGCGCAGCCGTCCCTGGTCTTCATGCACCCACTGCTGGGCCAGACGCTTTAAATTCTCGCTCTCGAGCAGGATGCGCTCAACGGTTTCGAAAAGCGTGGTACCGGCAGGTGTCAGCCCCAGCATACGCTTGCCGCGGCGCTCAAAGAGCACGACCCCCAGCTCGTCTTCCAGGTCACGGATGTGCTTGCTGGCACCGGACTGGGACGTAAACAGCGCGTTGGAAGCGTCGGTCAGGTTGAACTGACGGCGCACGACCTCCCGCACGATACGCAGTTGCTGGAAATTCACGGCCACCTCATTTCTTAACGCTATTAAAAAGATCATTAATATATCGCTTTGATCTTTTCAGGCTAAATCAGCATTACTGATAACGTTATGACAGAGGGAGATCAGACCGCTCTGGCCGGTGCCGCTGAAACAGCAGTGCACTGCACCGCAGGGTCATCCTGCTGCAGGTCCACGGTAGAGGCCATGTTGCGCACGGCCTTGATCATGTCATTGGTGCAGTCACTGATGCGCACGATCGCCTCGCCGGCATTGCCGGCCATGACAACGCCCTTCTCAACGATCTCCTGACAGTCGTGCATGCTGGTATTGGCGCTACAGGAGAGCTTTTGAAGTCGCTCGATCGTTCCAGCAATATCACCGGTGGCCTCGGATGTACGACGGGCAAGCTGACGCACTTCATGGGCGACCACCGAGAAGCCGCGGCCGTGTTCGCCGGCGCGGGCGGCCTCGATGGCAGCGTTCAGGGAGAGCAGGTTGGTCTGGGAAGCAATGGACTGGATGGTTTCAACAATGGCCGTAATGCCGGCCGCCTGAGCTGTCAGATCATTCAACAGTCGGGAGGTGGCCTCGACCCGCTCTGCGATGCTTCGAATTTCACGCACGGTCTCATCGATAATGCGACTGCCGTCGCCGGCAGTATTTTCCGTATCGGCCGAGATGCGACAGGCCATGCGCAGGCTCTCGGTTTCACGCTCGACGCGTTCGGTGATGTTGCTGGCAAACTTGATGACCTTGTAGAGACGACCCTCGTCATCAAAAATCGGGTTATAGGTGGCCTCCAGCCACAGGGTGTGCCCCTGACTGTCAAAGCGCTTGAACTGTCCGGACATGAACTGACCGGCATTAAGCTGCGCCCAGAAGGCTCGATACTCGGGGCTTGCCGCCAGGGTTTTGCTACAGAAGATACGATGATGTTTGCCTTCGATCTCCTCGAGCCGATAGCCCACCGTGTCCAGAAAGTTCTGATTGGCGGTGAGGATATGCCCATCCGGCGTAAATTCGATGACCGCCATCGAACGATCGATGGCCCGGAGCCGGCTCCCCATTTCCTGCTCTTCGACGATCTGCGAGGTAATATCGGTGGCAAGCTTGATGACCCGTACCACCTGCCCGCGCCGGTCACGAATGGGGCTATAGGTGGCTTCCAGCCATAGGGGCGTGCCGTCCTGTCTTACCCGCTGGCAGCGACCGCTGATGAACTCGCCCGCACGTAGCCGGGACCAGAAATCGGCATATTCGTCGCTTTCAACGAACTCACGCAGGCACAGCATGCTGTGATGACGACCCACAAGTGCCTCGGCGTGATAGCCGGTGGCCTCGAAAAAGGCCGAATTGGCGCACAGGATATTGCCCTGCGGATCGAATTCGATCACGGCCATGGCGCGGTGAATGGCATCCAACAACGGCGCCTGCCGGGAAGAAGCGGTATATCGAAACATGGGAACTCCTGCCACTGGCAGTACGACGGGCACAAGTCATCTCTGCGGCCCGGATCATCGATACAGGCAGCATCGGCCGACAGGACTCGCCTCTTGAGGCCAGACTGATATATTCCCTTGTCACCAACTTTCGAAGCCGTCCGGGCGAGGCCAAACGCTAACCGGCAAAGCGAATGGCCAACGGTCCCCAGAGCGCCAGCGCGACCAGCGTGGCCAATAACACCGGCGGCGTGATCACAAGGCCTACCTTCATGTATTGCCCCCAGCCGATGCGGTGCCCCTTGCCGGCAAGCACATGCAGCCATAAAAGCGTGGCCAGACTGCCGATCGGGGTGAACTTCGGCCCCAGATCATTGCCGATGACGCTGGCATAGGCCATGAGCTGTCGAGTGAGTTCGGGCACCTGGGCCTGATCGATCGCCAGTGCGCCGATCAGGGTGGAGGGCAGGTTGTTGACGACCGAGGCCAGTACCGCAAGCCCCACCCCGGTACCCACAGTCGCTACGAAGGTCCCCTGCCCGGCCAGCCGGGTCAGCATGTTCGCAGCGTCCTCGGTCAGTCCGGCCTGGCCCAGTCCGTAGACCACCAGATACATCCCAAGCGAGAACAACACGATCTGCCAGGGCGCGTGCCTGAGCACCCGGGCAAGCTGAATCACCGGCTTTTCCCGCCTTCCCCAGCGCCCGGCGATTGCCATCAGCATCAGTGCCGCCGTCCCCATGATGAAGGTAAAGGGCACGTGCCAGTGCGCGGTCACGAAAAGCGCGATCAGCAACACGGCAATTAGCGGAAAGGCCGCGCGAAAAACGCGAACATCGATAATGGCACTGGCCGGCGCCTCCAGCCGGTCACGGTCATAACGGTCTGGAATCTCGCGGCGGCAGTAGCACCACAGCACGGCAAGCGTGGCCGCCAGTGACACCAGATTGACCGGCACCATGACCAGCGCGTACTCACCAAAGCCGATCTCGAAATAGTTGGCGGTGACGATATTGACCAGATTCGAGATCACCAGCGGCAGGCTGGTGGTATCGGCCACAAATCCGGTCGCCAGGATAAAGGCCAGCGCCGCCCGGGCGCTGAAATCAAGGCGCACCAGAATGGCCAGCACGATGGGGGTGAGCAAAAGGGCCGCGCCATCGTTGGCAAAAAGCGCCGCAATGACCGCACCGAGCATCACGATCAGCACAAAAAGCAGGGGGCCTCGTCCATTGCCCCAGCGGGCGATGTGCAGCGCCGCCCAGCTGAAAAAACCTGCTTCGTCGAGAATCAGCGAGATGATGATCAACGCCACAAAGGTGAAGGTGGCATCCCAGACGATGTCCCAGACGGTGGCGACATCGCCCCACCCCACCACGCCGGTGGCCAGCGCCACCAGGGCGCCACCCAGAGCGCTCCAGCCAATACCCAGCCCGCGCGGCTGCCAGATCACCAGTACCAGAGTGACCACGAAAATACTCAGTGCCAGCATGTCGATGTCTGCCTGCTAGTGGGTACGCTGATTGACGCGTGCAGAGACTTCTTCGGCGCTTTCCACCCGCTCGGAGTAGCGATCAACGAGATATCCGGCACGTCCGCGCGTCAGCCAGGTGAACTTCACCAGCTCCTCGCAGACATCGACAATACGCTGATAAAGCGTCGAGGCCTGCATGCGCCCATCATCATCAAATTCGTTGAAGGCCTTCGGCACCGACGACTGATTGGGGATGGTCAGCATGCGCATCCAGCGACCCAGCAGGCGCATCTGATTGACCGCATTGAAACTCTGACTGCCGCCGGAAACCTCCATCACCGCCAGCGTCTTGCCCTGGGTCGGGCGCACGCCGCCCAGCGACAGCGGGATCCAGTCGATCTGGGTTTTCATGATGCCGGTCATCGCGCCATGACGCTCGGGACTGACCCACACCATGCCCTCGGACCACTGCGCCAGTTCACGAAGCTCGGCCACCTTTGGGTGGTCGGCTTCGGCGTCATCGGGCAGCGGCAAACCGGAGGGATTGAAGGTTTTGACCTCACAGCCAAACCACCGCAGCAGCCGTCCCGCTTCTTCGGCCACCAGTCGTGAATAGGAACGCTCACGCAGCGAGCCATACAGCACCAGGATTCGCGGCGCGTGGCGCGGATCATCCGGATGAATCAGCGCATCAATATCGATGGGCTGAAGCTGATCGGTATCGATATGAGGCAGCGTGTCATTCATGTCCCGGCCTCTCAAAATTCACCACTTCGCCATCTTCCTTTGTAAATTCGGTCAAGGGCCGCTCCAGCAGCGCCAGCACCTGTTCGGAGGGTCGGCACAAGCGTGCGCCCCGATCGGTGACCACAATTGGGCGATTGATCAGGATCGGATGCGCCATCATGGCATCGATCAATTGGTCATCGCTCAGGGCCGGGGCATCAAGGCCCAGCTCGTCAAAGGGGGTGCCCTTTCGGCGCAACAGCTCGCGAGGCGTGATGTTCATCGCCGTCAGCAGCTCGACCAGGCGCTCACGCGTGGGCGGTGTCTTCAAATATTCGATCACGTCCGGCGTTTCACCAGCCTGACGCAGCATGGCCAGTACGTTGCGCGACGTGCCGCAGTCAGGGTTGTGATAGATCACGGGCGTCATGGCGTCTCCTCTTCACTGGAATGGCAGGCAGGTTGAAGGGCTTCAAGCAGCGGCGCACAGAGTTCAGGGCGCCCTGCGCAACAGTCGTGTGCCAGAAAGGCCAGCGTCGTCTGCATCTGCTCAAGGCTGGCGCGGTAGATGATCGAGCGGCTCTGGCGCTGCGAGATCACAAGGCCTGCCTGCGAAAGTACATTCAGATGTGCCGACAGCGTGTTGTGTGGCACCTCCAGACGACGGGCCAGCTCTCCGGCCGCCAGACCGTCAGGCTCGTGACGGACCAGCAGCCGAAAGGCATCCAGGCGAGTGCTCTGGGCCAGCGCTGCAAAAATGGTAATGGCAGTGGTATTGTCCATATGTCCAAAACTATGGACATATGGACAACAAGTCAACGACTTCGTCATCGCTGCAACGCGGCATCCCGAGTATGATGCGGAATTTACCGGGGGAACTGGCGCCATGGCGGACACGCGTGAACAGAGTGCAGGGCTTCTGGCCGCTCTGGGCTGTTTTTCGATGTGGGGCGTGATGCCGCTCTATTTTTACCTGATCGGTCCAGATGTCTCTCCCTGGGAGATTCTGACCCAGCGCATGGTGTGGGCTGCCGTGCTGCTGACGCTATTTGTGTTGATCACTCGTCGCAGTGCCCGCGTCATGGCGGTCGTGCGTGACCGGCGCCTGCTGCTGATGCTCATGGTGACAGCGCTTTTGATCAGTACCAACTGGGGCGTGTTTATCTGGGCGGTCTCGAGTCATCACGTGCTGCAGGCAAGCCTTGGCTATTACATCAACCCGCTGCTCAACGTAGTGCTGGGGCTGATCTTTTTCCGCGAACGGCTGCGACCGCTACAGATCGCCGCCGTACTGCTGGCCGCAGCGGGTGTGTTGATCATGGTGGTGGGGTTTGGGCGGGTTCCCTGGGTATCGCTGATTCTGGCCTGCAGCTTCGGCGGCTATGGGGCGATTCGAAAGCGCATCGGCGTGGACAGCATCACCGGACTCTATATCGAGACCATGCTGCTGCTACCGTTTGCCATTCTCTGGCTGGGCGAACTGTACATGCAGCAGCAGGCGGTCTTTTTACAGGGCCGTCTTTCTACCGATGTGCTGCTGATGGGCTGCGGCATCATTACCGTGCTGCCGCTGGTGCTCTTTACCATGGGCGCACGGCGACTCAAGCTTGGCACGCTGGGGCTGATCCAGTATCTGACCCCTACCCTGCATCTGCTGACCGGTATATTTATCTTCAATGAGACCTTCAATCAGGCCAACCTGATCACTTTTGCCTGCATCTGGGCAGGGCTTGTTCTCTATACGGTGGACACCCTGCGAGCGCAGCGGCAGATAGTCACCCCGCCCACGCCACAATAATCAGATGGTGTGCCTGTAAAAGGCACTCCAGATTATCCCCCTTCGTTACCCTTCAGCGAAAAAGAGTGTCCGGCCATCAGCTTGAGGCACGTCGGCACTCCCTATCCTGCCACTCTTCAGACAGCTCGAAACTCTCGCGCCAAATTGATCGTTTTGATCAAACACGTCACTGCACACGCTTTACCCATATCAACCGGGCTTTCCCGATCAAACAACAATGGGTTTTTTGGACCATCAGGCGATGGTATAACTTGCCAAATATGATTGATTCAATCATTTTGTGATCATATGAATCAAAACCGTTTCCACTTCCTATCTTTCTGGAGCAGGCATGAGCACTCTTGAGTTTCGCGTTACTGTGTTCGTCATGCCTTCCCCTCCGGGTCAGGATAACAACCGTGACAGACAAAAACGCCATGGCCTGTGTGAGCCGAACGCCCTGAAAGCCGTCTCGACCCTGTCGGGGCTGACCGGTGCAGGCTCCGGAAACGCGCCAGTGGAGACTCGAAAGCCATGAACGTGCCGAGCACTGAACCAGGCCATGCCAAGCTACTGATCATGGCCGATGACCTGACCGGCACTGCCGATTCAGCGGTCGGCGCGGCCCGTGCAGGACTCGCCACTGCCGTGGTACTGGGCGCAGAACACATCGAGTGTGCTGACGTCGTGGCCATCGACCTGGACTCACGCGTGGTGAGCGCTGCCGAGGCGACACAACGCCACCGCCTGGCGCTTGCCACCTGGCAGGGCCATTTTCGCTTTCTGTTCAAAAAGATCGATTCGACCCTGCGCGGCAACGTGGCTGCCGAAATTGCGAGCCTTTCAAGCATCGGCATGGCCATCGTTGCTCCGGCCTATCCGGCGACGGGGCGCACTACACGCGGCGGCCGCCAGTACCTGAACGGTGTCCCTGTCGAGGAAACAGAAGTCTGGACCAACGAAGGCCTTCAGGGCCGGGCGGACCTGGTTGACATGCTGACGGCGGTCGCGCTTGAGACAGCCACCCTCGATCTCGCCGGATCTGGTGAAGAAGATGATCACGTGCTGGCCGTACTGAAGGCCTACCAAGAACGTGGCGTCCAGGCACTGGTGTGCGACATCGAAAGTGATGCCGACCTGGCACGTCTGGCGGCGCTGAGCGCGCGGCTCGATGGCGTTTTCTGGGTCGGCTCGGCCGGCCTCGGAGAACATCTTCCTGCGGCGCTCGGACTATCAGGCAGTCACAAAAAGATGCCCACGCGGTCGGGCCATCCGCAGACCCTGATTGTGATCGGCAGCATGAGCGGCGTCTCCCACCGCCAGGCCGAGCGACTTCTGGAGAGCATCGACGCACTGACGCTGATCGATATCGACCCGAGCGATCTACGCCAGGAGGCTCCCCGTGACATCGTTTCAGCCCTTGAGGCGCGTCTGGATGCGGCACTCGCCCAGCGCTGCGACGTCATGGTTCGTCTTCGCCAGAACGAGGATCGCCGGGCTGGCGAAGGTCCAGCACTCAGCCTGGCGCTGGCCCGTCTGCTGTCGCCACGTCTGGGGCATGTCGAGCGACTGATCGCCACCGGCGGGGCCACGGCACGGGCGATTCTGATGGGCGCCGATATCACGAGATTGACGCTTGTCGATGCCCCGGACACAGGCATGGCAAGGCTGCTCGCAACAACAGCTGCCGGCCCCCTCGAGGTCATCACCAAGGCCGGTGGATTCGGCGACGACCATGCCTTTCAGCGTGTCTGGCAGGACCAGACCCGTCATCACTGACTCTTATTCAAAAGGAATGCTCATGAGCAATCGTCCCGTTATTGGTATCACCATGGGCGATGCCGCCGGCGTCGGGCCCGAAATCATCGTCCGGGCCCTGGCCCATGATGATGTCCACGATATCTGCCGCCCCCTAGTCATCGGCGATGCAGGGCGCCTGCGCAAGGCAATGGAGGTGGTCAGTTCAAGCCTGACGCTACATGTCGTCGAAACGCCCGCCGAAGCGCGTTTCGAGCGCGATGCCATCGAGTGCATCGACCTGGGGCTGATCCCCGAGGACCTGCCCTGGGGCCAGGTCTCGAGCGTGGCCGGCAACGCCGCCTACCACTACATCGCCAGGACCGTGGAACTGATCGAGGCGGGGGAACTCGACGCCATCTGCACCGCCCCTCTGAACAAGGCCGCACTACACGCCGGCGGCCACATCTTTCCGGGACACACGGAGCTTCTGGCACACCTGACCGGTACCGAAGAAGTCTCAATGATGCTGGTGACCCCGAAAATGAAGGTCATTCACGTCACTACCCATATGGGCATCATCGATGCGATCGCGCGCATCAATCCGGGGCTCGTGACACGCACCATCGAGCGTGCCCACGAAACGCTTGCCCGGGCGGGCAACCACCACCCGCGCATCGCCGTATGCGGCATCAATCCCCACGCGGGTGAAAACGGCCTGTTCGGCTATGGCGAAGAGGAAGAGAAGATCGTACCCGCCATCGAGGCGCTGCGCGCCCGGGGCTGGGACGTGGAAGGACCACTGCCGGCGGACACGCTGTTTTTTCGCGCCGGACGAGGCGATTTCGACTGCGTTGTCGCCATGTACCACGACCAGGGCCATGGCCCGGTGAAGGTGATGGGCCTGGAAGCCGGCGTCAACGTCACTGTAGGGCTTCCGGTGGTGCGCACCTCCGTGGACCACGGCACCGCCTTCGACATTGCGGGCAAGGGCATCGCTGATGAGCGCAGTTTGATTGAAGCACTGAGGCAGGGGGTCGAGCTCGCCAGCCGACACCCCGAGAGGGCCTGATGCCACACTGTCTGGACGGGCTCGGTCGCCTTCAAGCCCGATCAGCACCATGGCCTTACCCCAGCCTTGTGGGATCGCTTTGCCTGCACTAAACCTTGGCGTCATCAGATGACATCAAACTGAAGGCGACACAAGGAGCGTGCCAATGCTGACCGTCTGGTCCTGGATATTTTTACTGCTGGGGATCGCCACCTGTGCCCTGATTGCCGCGGACGTGCGCCGCCGCCCTCAGCATATGGCGGTCATGAATGTGACCTGGCCGATCACGGGGCTGTACATGCCCGTACTGGGCTGGTGGGTGTATCGAAAGATGGGCCGGGCGGCTCCTGCTCATCATGACACGCGGCATCAGCATGGTGACCACGAACACCAGGGCGGCCATCACCATCACAGTGACAAGCCCAAATGGCAGGGCGTGTTCGTCTCGGCCACCCACTGCGGCGGTGGCTGTACGCTGGGCGATATTGTAGCGGCCCCGCTGGCCACGGCGCTTGGCTTTACCCTTTTTGGCTCACACATGGCGGGGCATTTTCTGCTCGCCTTTATCGCTGCCTACGCCTTTGGCATTTTGTTTCAGTACCTGCCTATCCGTGAAATGGGCGAGGGCTCACCGCGCAGTGCGCTGATAAATGCCATCAAGGCTGACACGTTATCTCTGATCGCCTTTCAGATCGGCATGGTTCTCTGGATGCTGATCGCGACACCGCTGTTTCTGGAGGGCCACATGGATGCCACCACCCCCGGCTTCTGGTTCATGATGCAGATTGCCATGCTGGTGGGATTTTTAACCGCTTATCCGGCCAACTGGCTACTGGTCAACAAGGGCATCAAGCACGCCATGTAGAGACGACGCTCGCATAAACGCATCAAACCCGCGGCCTCTCGGCGGCGGGTTTGATGCGTTAAAGACAAATGTCTCAATCAGCGGCGTTCTGAATCGCCTGGCCACCGTCAGAAATATCTTCGCCCGCGCCGTGCATGGTGTTACACCCGCCCAGCACTGCAGCAGACAGCAGCATTGCAACCATCAAAAGCATCATGCGTTTCATGAGATTCTCTTCCCGTGTGATGAGCCGCCCGGCGGCCTGTATGAAGGACTTTAGACCATCCTTTCATGCACGGCTACGCGCCCGATACCGGTGAGGAAGGCTGGCAGGTGGCCAGCTGAAGACGCTGCTCGATCAGCTGACAAAGCGTCAGGGTCTGCCAGGACTCTTCAGCGCTGGCCAGTCCGTGTGACTGCCCATCCATGACGCTGTCCACCATGGCTCTGGCCTGACGGGTCAGGGCATCTTCTGTTGGGTCCACGAGCGGCACTGGTATGTGATCCGGCGTCATGAAGCAGGCATGATGCTCGCCGTTGAGCAGATCCACCTGCAGACTGCCCTGCGGGCTGCGAGCATGAATCAGTCGCCGGCGGTGTGTTGGCCGTCGCCCGGTGCTCAGGGTGACCGGGTAGCCGGCATCACTCTGCAGGCGTACGGTCACATGATCAACGCCCGCCCCTGCCGGGCTGTCCTGACCATCGGCATCGCTTTCGACATCCAGCAGGGCGTCAAAGGTCAGACCCATGATGTGCTGCACGATATCCAGATCATGAATCATCAGATCCGTCACGAGGGACTCATTGGAGAGCCGCGCGCTGCCGGGGTTGTATCGCGTGATGTTGACCGCCTCCCACGGATGAGTACGCAAAAGTCCGGCCGTCGCCTGCAACGCCGAATTAAACCGTTCGATATGGGCGCAAAAAAGCCCCGCTCCCTGCATTCGAGCCAGCCGCTCCAACTGAAGGCATTCACCGGGACGCAGGGTCATGGGCTTTTCCACCAGACATGACAGCCCACGACCAATAAGATCCCGCGCGACACCAAAGTGCGTCGCCGTGGGGCTGGCCACCACGGCCATATCGGCCCGGCAGGCCCGTTCGAGAAAGGTGGAATAGCTCTGGGTGCAGCGGCGCCGCATGTCCTCTGACAGGTCGCACTCCTCGGCCGGACGAGGTTCATGGATCACACTGACTTCCACTCCGGCCAGCGCATTGAAGGCACGCACATGTCTGGCCCCCATGCGCCCGGCACCGGCCACGGCCACATGCAGCACCTCCCCGTGTTCAGTCTTCATGACAGGCGCTTTTCACGGCCTGACAGACCTGCTCGACATGATGAGGCTCAAGGTAGGGATGCATCGGCAGACTGAAGGCAGCAGCAGCCACCCGGTCGGTGTGAACCAGACCGTCATGCGTTATTGACTGATAGGCAACATGGCGGTGCAGCGCCGGTGAGTAGTAGCAGCGTACTGGAATGCCCTGCGCTCTGATCGCCGCCACCAGGGTATCCCGGCGCCGCTCCAGCGCTGCATTGTCTTCTCCGGGCATGTCCGGCAGGCGCACCGTGTATTGAGCCCAGGCCGAGCGACAGGTCGCGGGCAGATGAGGGGTGACCAACCGTCTGCCGAGCCCTTCCCGATAGGCCTCGGCAATGCGATTACGCTGATCCAGCTCGTCATCGAAGATGGTCAGCCGGGCCAGCAGTACGCCGGCCTGCAGGGCATCCAGGCGTGAGCACATGCCAATCTCTTCGTGACGAGTACGATCGGGGCTGATGCCATGGTTGCGCAATGAGCGAAGCCGCTCGGCAAGTGCTGGATCATCAACGAACAGCGCGCCGCCATCGCCATAGCAGCCCAGCGGCTTGGAGGGATAAAAGGAGGTGATCGTGATATCGGCCAGTGAGCCGACCGGGCGCCCATGATAATGGCCGCCCAGGCTCTGGGCGGCATCAGTCACCAGATTCAATTCAAAGCGTTCAGCAAGGCCGGCCAGTGCAGCGTAGTCCGCCGGTCGACCGAACAGATCCACGGCAATAACGGCCCGGACGCCGGCGGCCTCCGGAGCTTGAGCGTGACAATCAAGCCAGCTCTCGAGCGCCCGTGGATCGATGTTGAACGTGTCAGGATCAATATCGATCAATACCGGCTGCGCCCCGACCCGAACGATGGCCTCAACTGTCGCGGCAAAGGTGTAGGCCGGACACAGTACGCGATCACCCGTGCCAATGTTCAGTACCCGCAGGGCCAATACCAGCGCATCACTGCCGCTGGCACAGCTGACACAGTGAGCCGCGCCGGCACGGTCTGCCAGCTGGTGCTCGAGCGCTTCCACCTTCGGCCCTCCAATGAAGGTGGTAGACAACATCACCTCTTCCATCTCGGCCCTGAGCCGGTGTTCGATACGGCGATATTGCGCGTCCAGATTCATGAAGGATGCACTGGGCATGAGAGGCGGTCGCTCCTGTTGTCGGGTCATTGAGTGACCGCCTTTCTAACGCATCGCACCACAACAAGGTTAATACTTTTGTATTGCTTTTGTAGCTTCAAAGGAAAACATAAAACTAGTCCATAACGGTTTTTCAGGAACCTTCCAAACCTGCCCTAAAAGGGAAAACGGCTCATGAGTGGCTGCCAGAGTGATGATCACAGCGCTATGCCCCGCATTATTTTATTCAATAAGTCAGGCCCTTCGAGTGTCCTATAGTGACCGCAACGACATGGACCAGCGCCGGCGCGGCCGGCAGGTCATTTCCCGGACAATGAGGAGGACACCATGAGTACAGCCAGGGAACCTGTCTGGTTGATTACAGGCTGCTCGACCGGTTTTGGACGCGAGCTGGCCCGACTGGTCATCAAGCGTGGCTGGAAGGCAGTGGTCACTGCCCGGGACAGGGCACGTGTCATGGATCTGGCCGAGGGCGCCGAGGATCGCGTGCTGGCGCTGGGGCTGGATGTCACCAAAAGCGAGCAGCTGCGTGAGGTGGTCAAGAGTGCCGAGCAGCACTTCGGACATATTGATGTGCTGGTCAACAATGCAGGCTATGGCTACCAGTCCTCCGTTGAAGAAGCCGATGACGAGCAGGTACGTGCCCAGTTTGACGCCAATGTTTTTGGACTGTTCGAAATGACCCGTCTGGTGCTGCCCGGCATGCGCGCGCGTCGACGGGGGCATATCATCAATATCAGCTCCGTGGCAGGCTTCATCGGCTTTGCGGGTTCGGGCTATTACGCCGCCACCAAGCACGCCGTGGAAGGCTTTTCCACGGCACTGGCTGCCGAAGTCGAGCCACTGGGACTGAAGGTCACCAGCGTGGCTCCCGGCCCTTTTCGCACCGACTGGGCCGGGCGTTCGCTGCAGCAGACCACCACTGATATCGATGACTACCGCGAGACGGTGGGCGCGCGCATGTCAGGCACCTCCGAGGGCAGCGGCAACCAGCCCGGCGACCCGGTACGTGCCGCTCAGGCGATGATCGATATTTTTGAGCACGACCAGCCCCCGCATCACCTGGTACTCGGTGCCTGGGGCGTGAATCAGGTCAGCGCGCATCTGCGCCAGACGCTTGATGAGATCGAGCAGTGGCGGGAAACCAGCGTCAATACCGACTATCCCGCCGATGAGCGATGAGGCGTTTTCCCTGTCGATGTGACGTCATGACCCATCGCGGCAGACGGAAGAACGAAACGTGAAAGGGGCGCCCCGGCGAGGGCGCCCCTTTTATATCTCGCGCTGCCCGGGTGAGCGCGCGGTCATCTGCAATGAAGGCGTCTCGACCGGCGCAGGCGGCCCATGATGTTCGTAAACCGGGCCGGACTCCTGGATATCGATGTCGACATTGCTGAAGGCATTGGCCAGCAGCAGCAATAAAAGCCCCAGCAGATAGATCAGCGGTGACACCACCACGGACGCCACCATGGCCAGAATACCGGCCACCGTGCGGCCACGCACCAGGATCACGATCGCCAGACAGAAGGCGACCAGGTTGAGCGGCCAGCCGACCAACAAGCCGGTGCCGGCCTGCGGCAGTAAAAAGGCCCCCCACGCCACGCCCAGCACGACCCATGTCAAAGCCACGGGCGCCGGACGCAGTCCCTTTGGTGGGCTCACGGTATTGATATCACTCATGGCGTCGCTCCCTGTGCTGCCCTTATCGAACCATGCTGTCATCTGACGCTCTGGCGGTCATTAACGCAACAAGCCCGGCAACAGCCGGGCTCTTTCAATGACGCCGTGCAAGTGTGACACACACTGCGGCCAGGTCAGGAGTTGCGCATGATCCGCTCGGCTTCCCGCTCGGACTCCTCATCGCTCAGCCCCTTTTTCTCCTTGAGCAGGCCGGCGATACGCTGCACCTCGCCCTTTTCATAGGCGGACAGGTCGTTGGCCACCACGCCCCATTTTTCCTTGAGCTCCCCGGCAATCCTGTCCCATTTGGCGCTCTGGGCATTGTCAGACACGTTATTTCGTTCCTTTCATGATGATATTCAAAAAGCGGCTCAAAACCGCGTGTTATCTCTCTCCCTTCCGCGATCTGCCTGAAACGCAAAGGGAGGTGCGCATTCAAAAGCAGTTGCCGCACCGCATCCATCACCTGAGTTATTGGGCAGGTGACACGGCACTTCAGTCAGTAATACTGATCACGCAGGATGAGGGTGACCGGCATCGTGATCGAGGCCTGCCTCCTCGAGACAGCGTGACTGCCGTTCAATTTGAACCGTGATGTGATCGGCGTCAAAGCGCTCCTTGAGATATGACCTGATGTCCAGGATGGCCTGATCCTGGTCCGTATCGTCATGGATCACGGCATGCAGGGTGACCATTACCCGCTCCGGGGTCAGCGACCAGATGTGCACGTGATGAACGCTGTCGATACCGGACAGCGCGCCGGGGATATCACGAATCAGCTGTTCATTGTCGATGTGGGGTGGCGCGCCCTCGAGCAGGATATGCGCTGACTGGGTGGTAATCTTCCAGGCACTGCGGGCGATCAGCACCGCTGCCAGTAGCGACAGCAGCGGATCGATCGGCATCCAGCCGGTCACCATGATGATCACCGCCGCGGCAATGGCGGCCACCGATCCCAGCAGGTCACCCAGCACATGCAGCAGTGCACCGCGAATATTGATATTGCCTCGATCACCGCTGTGCAGCAGCCAGAACACGCCGATATTCACCACCAGTCCGAGAATGGCCACGGCCAGCATACCGGTACTGGCGACCTCGGTCGGTGCCCACAGCCGGTGCACGGCTTCAAACAGAATCCAGGCCACAATCAAAAGCAGCGCCAGACCGTTGACGAAGGCGGCCAGCACCTGCACACGATGATAGCCATAGGTCTTGCGGGCGTTGGCCGGGCGGTGTGTCAGTCGGGCCGCCATCCAGGCCAGTGCCAGCGAGGCACTGTCGGTCAGCATATGGCCGGCATCTGCCAGCAGCGCCAGCGACCCGGTCAGAAACCCGCCGGCCACTTCTGCTGCCATGAAGCCACCGGTCAGCACCATGGCCCAGAGCAGGCGCCGTTCATTGTCCGTGCCATGATGATGATGGCCGTGATGGTGATGACCATGGCCGTGATGGTGATGACCGTGGTGGTCATGAGGCGCTTGATCCTGCGTCATGAACGTTCTCCGTTATCTGTGGCGTATATCAGGGCATGATGACCCTCATTGCGATGGTGTCAGGATGGCACATTCATGCACTATTGAGCGCGCAGCATCGAGGCCGAGGGCGACCCGCAAGGCGGCCAGGAGCCCGGTGCACCACCCTGTTTCCCACGCTGTATGCCAGGACATGACCATGCCAACAAAGACAAAAGCGCCCCTGGGCACGCGACTTCCACACCACGCCGACCGTCTGGGAAACCTGCTGGTGAGCACCTTCCACTTCATGGCGCTTTTTGCCATCGGCGGCGTGATTGCCTGGGCGGCCCTGGACGCCTTTCTCGACATGATTGCCGAGGGCCAGGCAGGCATCGACGATGTACTGCTGCTGTTTATCTATCTGGAACTGGGCGCAATGGTCGGTATCTACTTCAAGACCAACCACATGCCGGTGCGCTTTCTGATCTATGTGGCCATCACGGCGCTGACGCGCATGATGATCGGAGATATTCAGCACCATCATCGACCGGACATGGGCATCATCTATATCGCCGGCTCAATTCTGCTGCTGGCCCTGTCAATTCTGGTGATCCGCTACGGCTCTCACCGCTTCCCCTCGGGCCCTTCCCGCAACGTGGCGCCGGCCCGGTCGGGCGAGCGCGATGACGGAATTGAAGAGCAATAGGCAACCTCGCTTCCTGCCCCATCGATGAAGACGCCTCGGCGCCGGTCAGCGTACCGGGCTCGAGGCGCCTTGTTCACGAAGTTACCGGCCGGTCTATTGTTCGTAGAACTGGCGAAACTGCTGCAGGGCCTCGAACACCGCCGGTGAGAAATCGGCGTTCTCAAGCGGTGTCAGCTGGCGATCAAGGATTTTCCACTGCCCGGTACCATCCACCACGGTAATCCGGTCGGGCTCGATAATCCCGTAGTCCAGATAACTGCTGGCCACCACCCAGGGATGGTCAAGGCCCTCCCTTAATAGATCGTCGCCCTGAGCATAGTCCGAGAGTGGATTGGTGCAGCCCAGCGCATGGCGCATCAGCATGGGCGCCACATCCAGATGGCTGGTCATGCCCTCCTCTACCCCGGGGGAAATGCCGGGACCATGCAGAATCATCGGCACATGCGTCTGGGGCGCCGCAAAGTGGCTGTTATGTCCCCAGTAGTTCTTGTGAAAATCATTGAAGGACTGCCCATGATCGGCCGTGACGATCAGCACGGTATTGTCCCACTCTCCTCGCGATTTCAGATCATCGATCACCCGTTTGATCAGCCGGTCGTCGTAATGCACCGCATTGCGGTGCAGATTGGACAGCGGCTCAGGATCGGTTTCCGGCCCAAGCTCGAGATAGTTCATCCCATCGGCCGAAGGCTGAAAGGGCATCTCGGCGTCCTTTGGTACGCTGTAACCGTGCGGCGCATCGTAAAACAGCATGCCAAACCAGGGCCTGTCCTGCTCGGTGCGCTCGTGCTGATCCATCCACGCAAGCCAGTCATCGGTCATGCGCTCATCACGCTCGTGCGGGGTGTCGCCGGGTGTGCCCATGCGCAGCGGGGACACCGATGAAAACACGGTTCGATCAAACCCTACGCTGTCCAGGCTTGCCGCCGCAAAAATACCCAGTGCATAGCCCTGACGCTGCAGCTCGGTGACCAGCAGCGGCGGCGTCTGGGTACTGTTGATGTAGGCATTGTAGTTGCCGGTCAACCCGTAAAAGAGACTCATGACGCCGGTGCGTGTACTGTTGCCGCCACTGTAATGCCGGGTATAGCGTCGACCGCCCTCTTCAAGCGCCGAGTGAATATTGGGCGTGGTGCGAGCGTCATATTCATCACTGCGCCAGGAATCGATCATGACCAGCATGATGTTGGGAGAGGACTGAGGGCTGCACTGCAGCGGATGGCGCGGCCATTCGAGCTCATCGGCCTCGCGCGCGCCCACATCCGCTCTCTCACCACGAGCCGCTCGCGGGTCCAGCCAGCCATGATCGGCCATGAAGTCCTTGGCCGTGGCCGGAAAGAGCAGCGGATAAATGCCGGTCTGTTGGGTGACGCTGCGCATGTAGCGGGCATCCGCCACAATGTGTAAAAGATGACTGGCCACCACCGTCAGCAGCAGAACCGCCGATACCTTTCCCACCGGTAGGCGTCGCGCTCGGCCCGCCATGATCAACCTTCGGGCCAGCCACCCCTGCGCCAGCAGCAGCGCGACAGCGACACCAACCACCACAAACCATGTCTCAGCAGAAAAGCTGAAGATTTCGCCGTTTTTATCATTTAAAAACAGCGATACCATGAAGTAATTCACATGAAAGCGGTACTGGGCATACACCACCGTATCCACCAGCAGTGCGCTGATGCCCAGCGTGGCCAGCAGCGCCGCCAGCGGCCAGAGCCATCGAGACGGCAGCACCAGCGCCGGCAATAGCAGCAGCCCCCAGCCCAGCAGCACCAGAAGTCCGAAGTGCCCGACCCAGGTCAGCACCAGATAGAGAATGCCCCAGCCATCGTGGGGCATATCCATGAAAGGGAGATAGCGCAGTGCGATCAGCCAGACGAGCGGCAGCTGGCAAAGTGCCAGCGCCAGAGTCGCGCGCAGTCGGGAAGAGACAACATCCACGTCGATAACCACCTGAAACCATTAATAGCGTGGCGGCGTAGTTTACAGGGATATGACAGACCGTGGTGTACCGAAAAGCTGCCCTGTAACTATCACGACGGGCGAAAGAAAGACCGTATCAGCCGCGGGCAACCTTCACGGGTGCGTGCGCAATACGCTCACCCAGCCACTCCACCAGCATATGCGGCACGGTCAGACAGGCCAGGCCGATAAAGATCGTCTTGATCAATGCTCCACTGACGTGAGCATGACTCATCCAGAAATAACCGACGCCCGCACCAAGCCAGGTCATCAGCACTACGGGTGCAGCCACCGCGAACATCTGACGGCGCCCGGTCAGACCGTGCTCATGGCGAATAGCCCCAAGATGCAGCGGGCTGTGAAAACAGCAGAAATAGCAGACGAAATAGATCAGGGGATTGAGCGTAATGGCACCCAGCAGCAACAAACCGATCGCCAGCAGAAACATGGCCCCCTCACGACGAACGCCGACAAGCACGATACTCAGCGCCAGCGCCACCAGTGGACGGGCGGCCTCGACAAAGGGGGAAGGATCGGGGACAGCCAGTGTCCGAACAATGTCGGTGACTTCATTATGGCGCCAGACAAACGGCAACCCGATCACCAGTGTGCCCCAGCACAATCGATGGATCAGACGCTGCTTGCCACGCCAATCGGTGCCGAAATGGGCGGCCGAAAGCAGCAAAAACAGGGTCAGGTCCAGCGCAGGCCAGTGATACCAGCACCACAGCAGCATGATGGACAGCAGCAGATAGCCCAGCATGAAAATCCCAAGACAAGCCCTGGGGCAGGACGTGTCGGGCAGGTAGTAACGAATGAGCCGCGCACCGGTCAGATGATCGAAGGCCCCATGAGGCAGCCCCAGAAGCGCCACTCCCACCGTTAATACCGAAAGCGACATCACACTGGCCGATGCACCCTGTTGTGATAGCAGGGCGAGCACGATGGCACCGGCCATCAGCCAGAGCAGGCGACCCCGAAGGGTCCCGGTGCCCTTGCGTAACGCGTTGATCGATGTCATGACCCTGGGCCTTCAAAAGCTTCAGTAAACATGGCCGACCGGACCGCATGAAAGCGGCCCGGTCATGACATCAGTGTGCTCGTGACTGTCCCTGACGGGCAGCGCTGAGCGCCACGAACCCGAAGCCGACCTTGGCCGTGACGTCCAGCACCAGATAGAGCCAGCTCTCAACGGTCACGGAGATCAGGTCAGCACCGGAGCTGCCTACCAGCCAGACGATGGGATAGCACACCCAAAGCGCGGTCAGCATGCCGGCCAGCTTCGAGAAGGGGGCCATCTGCCCGTCTTCACTGGCGCGCTGACGCAGCGGCCCCCAGATGAGCCCCAGCACCACCAGAAAGGCGATCATGCTGATGATCCACCAGTAGTAGTTGTAGGGGGCAGAAGAGAGATTGCCCACCAGACCGGTCACGATCATGTAAACATCTGCCGCCACCAGCGCTGCCAGCAGGGTCGCGATACGGCTCAGGGAGTTACTGGCGAACATGGCAAGGCTTGCCAACAGAATGGGCGTCGTGATGACCCAGTCGGTGTAGCGAGCGAAGTAGACCGTACGGCCATTGAAGAAGATATCGCCCTGCCCCAGCGCCATGGCGAAGTAGTTGGCAAACGCCACAAAGACGATGGTCATGGCAGCCACACCATGACGCTTTTCGACCTGAGGCAGACGGCGGCTAATCAGCCAGAACAGCACGCCCCCCAGCAGCATTGCGATCCAGCCGATCGTGAAGGAAAGTTGTACGCCAGATGACATGTCAAGCACTCCATTGCTTTGATTAGGGGTGTCATCACTGGTGTCGAAAAATGTTCTGAAAGGGCCTCATGCCGCTGACAGGCCATGTAACTGAAACCAGGCTGAAGACATTTTGAAGTTAGTCGAGGTTAATTCCTGCATCAAATGTCAATTCATGGTGCAGACCTGCACCTCTCCGGTGCGCGCTCGACGCTTGCGAGCCTCGCGACTGAAACCAGCCTGAAGGCGATAATGAAACTAGCCAAAGCCGGAGCGGTCATCAAAATTAACTTAATAAGTTTTTTCTATCATAATGCCTGCTGACTATCATATTTTTTTAAATATGACGTTACCCAATGCACTGAGGAAAACCGCATGCTCGACAAGTCCCATGCCTTCGCTCTGCTACCATGAGGTTCCGGGGAGACAACCCTCCAAATACCTTCCATGCCTATCGAGAGAGCGCAGCATGCTCAACCAGCTACATCCCCTATGGGCCTGGATTACTGATAACGCCATCGTGGTCGGCGGCCTGGCCAGCATTGGCCACGTCCTGATCTGGGGCATCGCCATGCAGGTCGCTGTCAGCGACGCCCGTGCCCTGCGGCGCCCCTCCATACTGATCAAGCAGGGCAAGGCACGGCGCCTCGACAGCCCTTGCCTGATCAGCAACATGGGCCATGGCGTCGTTTTTGTGGAATCCATCATTGCCCGCCTTGAAACCGATCAGCGGACACTCACCTGTGACATTACCGAACTGACGGATGAGGACACCCGACAGCAACCGCCTTCCTCCGATGAAAAAACGACCGAGAAGGGTGAGATCGACAAGGGTGGCGGTGAAGAGGAAGGCGAACTGGTGACCCGCATGGGGCCGCTCAATTCAATGCAATACATGAAGGCGAGCAACTTTGATCGCATCATTGCCTACACGGCCGAGCAGCATGGTCTGACGCTCGATAGCAACGGCAACATCAAGGGCAGCGACGAGACGCCCAAAGCCATCGACATCAACCTGATCGTCATTCAGGCCACGGAAAAGCGCCCGATCGGTGCCCGGCGTCGATTCAGGCTGGTTCGATGTGACAACGGCCGGATGCTCGTCGTCCCGGAAAGCAACCACACCTACCAGCTCTACTCCAGGCGCCAGCGCCGATCGCTCGACCAGTGGCGACAGGAAATCAATATCAAAAGCCTTTAAAACGGCTACCAACCGGACAGACTTCAGCTCGTCATCAAGGTAATCCCTGTCGACGATGGCTATGCTTTGGGGCGCCAAAGGCACTGATCGAACCCGTTCCAACGTCCCATATTCGAGTGATGCCCCGTTATGACAGTGATGACCTTCGTATACCTGGTAGCAGGCCTGATCCTGCTGGTAGGCGGTGCCGAGATTCTGGTACGGGGCGCGTCAAAGCTTGCCGCCCTGTTCGGCATTTCACCTCTGGTGATCGGACTGACCGTGGTGGCCTTTGGCACCAGCGCGCCGGAAACCGCGGTCAGCGTTCAGTCAGCGCTCAGCGGTAAGGGAGACCTGGCGATCGGCAACGTGATCGGCAGCAACATTGCCAACGTCCTGCTGATCCTGGGTCTGACGGCCATGGTTGCGCCGCTGATCGTGTCTCGTCAGCTAATTCGTCTGGATGTTCCGCTGCTGATCGTGGCCGGGCTGCTGGTCTGGGCGCTGGCGGCCAACGGCACGCTCGGCCGTCTTGATGGCGCCATCTTGTTCGCGGGCATCCTCGCCTATACGGTCTTCATGGTGAAAAGCAGCCGGCGTGAACAGCGAGAAAACAGTGAACGCCAAAACGCCGATACCTCCGCGAATGAAGCCCCGCCGGCACGCGGCAATTCCTGGGTACTCAATCTGGTGATGGTACTGGCAGGGCTGGCGCTTTTGGTAGGGGGCTCGAACTTTCTGGTCGAAGGCGCCACGACACTTGCCCGAGCGCTGGGGCTTTCCGATCTGGTCATCGGGCTGACCGTGGTAGCCATCGGCACTTCCCTGCCGGAGCTTGCCACCTCGATCATGGCGGCAGCACGGGGCGAGCGCGATATCGCCGTGGGTAATGTGATCGGCAGCGGGCTTTTCAACCTGCTGTGCGTGCTGGGGCTGAGCGCACTGGTATCGCCGCTGCCCATTGCCGTCTCGACCAACGCGCTGGTATTTGATTTTCCGGTCATGGTGGCCGTCTCGATCGCCTGCCTGCCGATTTTCTTTACCGGCTATCGGATCGATCGCTGGGAAGGTGCGCTGTTTTTTGCCTACTACATCGCCTACACCGCCTATCTGGTGCTCTACTCGACGGGGCAGGACAGCGCTACCCTGCTGGGAGATGCCGTGTTGATGTATGCCCTGCCCCTGACAACCGTCACGCTGGCAGTGCTGGGCGTCAGAGCCTGGAAACGTCGACATGTGCAGCCCCCCGACGCCAATGGATATTAATACCCTCTCTTCCATGACATGCCCTTGTTCGGGGGCATGTCATGAACGATCAAAACAACATGATCAATCGTCTTTTCTCTGAAACCTCAGCTTATCAAGAAAGATAATTGACCTGCCCTCTCTTCTTTTCAGCGATATAAAACGGCGACGTTACTCTCGTTGTTTCTTCTCCCCTTTCAGAAAATCCACTTGATAAACCGTTGGCTAAAAGATGACCTGATACTGGTTTAAAAGATGCTTACGCTTTATATGACCGAGGACAATAATCACAAGACCACTTGAAAAGACATCACGGATCAACAACCTCGATCAATTTACTTACCGATTCAGGATTTTTCCCTGCGGAGGGGGCAGTGCACGTGACCATCTCTGACCTTACCTTCAATGCTTTGCACCGTCTGCCAGCATCACAAGACACCTTAAATTACCTAAACCACCTTATTAATCACAAAAAAAACGCTGAAAACCTCGAATCCAAGAATGACAACAACATGCGTTATTTATAGGGCATGGCCCTTGAGAGGTATATTGAGCATGGTGGTGGCGACTAAGGCTGCACCGAATAGACGTCAAGGACAGATACAGGCACAGGGCTTTTTCGATATTTAGGACTTCGAAAAAGAAAGGGTTTCACAGGAAAACATGAGCCTCACCGAAGCTGATTTTTCTTTCGAAAATCCCTTTCGATGATCGAAAAAATCGGCCAAAACGTTAGTGCTTTTAAAGTAGATGCTGTTCCTTTCCCATGATGGACAATCAAACCTTAAAGGTAATCGGGAGCAGAGGGCACATGTATTCATTCATTAACAAAATGAATTTCTACTCTCGCATGACTCAGGAAGAGAAGACGGCCATCCAGGAGTGCGTTGACAGCAAACAGCACTTCGCCAGAGGGCAGCGACTGGCAAGCGCCGGTGAAAGACCGGACAGGATCAGCCTCATTACAGACGGCTGGGCCTGTCGTTTCAAAACCGCTCATGACGGTGCCGACCAGATCATCTCGCTTATTCTGCCCGGCGATCACTGTGAGGATATCTCCCCCGTTCAGTGCCGCCTGGATTACAGCGTCAGAGCCCTGTCGGAGGTGCGCGTAACGCTGCTGGACCGTCAGAAATTCCTGTCGCGATTGACGCCGGACTCGGGCCTTTCCAACGGCCTTGCTCTGGCCTCGGCCGTTGACAGGTCCATGATGGGAGAGTGGCTTTTAAATGTGACGCGCCGACCCGCCGCCATGCGTCTGGCCCATCTGCTCTGTGAGCTTTTCACGCGCTATGCCATCATTGGCAAGACGAATGGCTACAGCATGTATTTTCCGCTGACTCAGGTTGCTCTGAGCGAATCGCTGGGGCTTTCGCCGGTGCATCTCAACCGCTCCCTGCAGCTTTTGAGACACCAGGAACTGGTTTCGCTGTATCGCAAGACCCTGACGATTCTCGACTGGTCCCGATTGGCTGAGTTTGCTGACTTTGATGGCCAATATCTTCATCTCCACGGCAAGGCACCGGTCAGTCAGTCTGAAACTGGCTTCCTGAATTGCTCATATCAGACCCTGCAATCGATCACCTGGATTTCCTGAATGTTGTCTTCGCTGAGCAGTCTGTGGCAGTGGATTACCGAAAATGCCGCCACGTTCAGCGGCATCACCAGTGTGGGCATGCTGATCATCTGGGCCGTCTATCTACAGCTTCTGCTGCATAACTTTCGCATGCAGCGGCGCCCACAGATCATCATCAACTGCGGCAAGGGCCGGGATATCAACTCGGTCTGCCTGTTCAGCAACATGAGCAAGCAAAGCGTGTTCATTGATCTGGTCATGGCACGCATCACCACGTCCAAAACGCAGTGGCTCTGCAACGTCACCGATGTGGTGGATGACTCGGGCCAGCCGGTCAATATCGCCCGGCACGAAGAAGGCCGGGACATTAATCTTCATGAATTTACCCGTCAGGGCCCCATGACCTCCGGCGATTACATGGAAGCCGGTACCTTTGGCAACATGATTCGCCAGGCCGGATTTGCCCGTGGCATCGAACTTGACGATCACCATGGCATGCCCGGTGATGACGAACTGGTCGCCGTCGAGATCAGTCTGATCGCCATCTTCGGTGCAGAAAAACATCAGATCGGGGCTCGCCGCACGTTTCATATCCAGAGCGCCGACGACGGACGCATACTGCTGGTCCCGGATGATGCCCGTACCGAACAGTTCAAGACCCGCCGCCACCGACGCATCCTGCAGCGCTGGCGGCGCGAACTGGAAGATGTCCCCAACAGGTAACTCCGGCCCTGGCACCGGGCCTGATGATCCTGGCTTTCTCCAGGCCAGCCTTTTTCCTGCAGGCATGAGTCGACTCATCGTTTGGTCGTAATCCTGCGCAGATAACATGGCAATATGCGCCAAGGGTGCTGTATATATATACAGATACCAATTCATGACCGCAGGCCGTCGACATGCTTCATGTCACCTCACCACAGGCGATGATCATCGATCCGCCGCCGCGCAGCATCCCCCGTGCTCTCTATCACGTACGGGCCGGCATTTCGGGCTTTCCCTCCCCGGCGCAGGATTATGATGGCGGGCGCATCGACCTCAACGAGCAGCTGATCCCGCGCCCGACCTCCACCTTCATGTTCACCGCTGAAGGGGATTCGATGCAGTGCCCCGACGGCTCGGGCATTCATGGCGGTGACAAGCTGCTGGTCGATCGTGCCATTGATGCCCGCCACGGCGACATCGTCATTGCCATCGTGGATGGTGAGATGCTGGTCAAGGAGCTCCGCCATCAGGGATGTATGCCGGCCCTGTATTCGTCCAATCCGCGTCATGCTCCCATCATGATGCACAGCGCCGAATGCCAGATCTGGGGCGTGGTGACCCACATCGTGCGAACGGTGCGGCGATGAAGGCCCCGATTGCGCTGGTGGACTGCAACAACTTCTATGCCAGCTGTGAACGCGTGTTCCGACCTCGCCTGCATGGCCTGCCCGTGGTCGTATTATCCAATAACGATGGCTGCGTGATTGCCCGCTCAAGCGAGGCCATTGCGCTTGGCATTCCCATGGGCATGCCGTTGCACCATATCCCGCCGGACACCACACGCCACGGGCTAACGCTGTGCTCCAGCAACTACGAACTCTATTAAGTTAAGTGGAATGCTTTTGGGCTAATCTGATTTCGTTGGTATTCAGAGGGGTGTCCATGAACAAGCCTCTAATGCATGAACAAGTATTGAGTCGCCACCCCAGTGTACAAGGGTGGCTAGAGCTATTGAGTAATCTGGGACGTGCAGCAGCCACGCTTGATGCCTATGGCCGTGGCCTCGCGCATTATTTGTTGCATTGCGAAGAAAATGGGCTAAAACCTGAATCCGTGACATTTGAACAAGTCACGCTCTACATCCGCAGGCTGCTGCCTGGTGAGAAAAGTGCAGTAGCAAATTCAACTCTACAACAAAGACTTACTGCTATCCGGTTATGGTATGACCATCTGGTTTTCCAAGGTCGTTGCGAGCAAAACCCTGTACCTCGCGGACAGTATGGTCGCCTCCTCCAAGTATCGGGACATAAAGGTTTTGTCAGGGGTCTCGTCCCACGGCTTACCAACTTGCCAGACATTCCTACAGATGAACAGTGGCGGCACTTTCTCAATATCGCAGCCAGCTCATCTATCCGCAATCGACTCATGCTGTCATTGGCGTACTTCGGGGCTCTTCGCCGGGCCGAGCTAATAGCACTGCGGATTGAAGATTTAGATGTTGCACATCGATTGATCTCGGTACGAGCTGAGACAACTAAAAGCAAACGCAGCCGCATTGTTTGCTACAGCCCAGAAATTGCGCCTGTATTAATCGAGCATATGCATGTCCTTCGCCGTGCCGGCTGGTCAAGTGGTTCGCTGTTTCGATCAGAATCGGACCGCAATCGTGGCTCATCATTGACTCATTGGACGTGGAGCAAAACAGTTGAAGGCTGGGCAAAGAAGGCACAACTATCGCACATTAGCACTCATACCTTTCGTCATCTTCGTCTGACCCATCTGGCCCGGGCCGGCTGGAAGCTTCATGAATTAACCACCTATGCAGGACATCGCGATCCCAAAACCACGTTGGCTTACCTCCATCTATCGGGAGCAGACTTAACTGCAAAGATGTCGCACTCTGTAAGCAGCCTGGATGCTCGGATGTTTTGTGAACTCTTCGAGAATGAGGTATCACAATGAACACCTCTTCTTCCGCCGACTATATTCCATTCGATGTGAGTCAATACGAACGTCAAATTACTCTATCGAATCTGGAACTGACCATACTTTCCAATCGTTCTTACCGTTCGGACTGGTGCTATCTACAATCGGAGATACCCCGACTCATGAGACCGCTCATTGACCTGGCGACTCACAGTGGGGTTTCCATGCGTTTAGCAATTATTTCGGTGGCAGCCATTCTCTGGAATATCAGCAAGACTGGCAAACCCTACTGGCTTTGGACTGAGTCACAGTGGTTGACTTTACTCAGTAGCAAAGCAGGATCACGACCTTACCTTGCTTCTGTTGCCTATCACCTTGGCGGTTTTCGAGTACCACAGCGCCTTGATAAATTCCGGCACCCGGCGACATACGCCTCTTTTATCTTTGGCCATGAAGTATTCAGACATGAGCACGTTCGATTAAGCCGAGCGTTGAGATCGCTGGGTTATGCTGCGCTTCACCTTGAACAGTTCCTTTCCAGCGTACTGGGCACATTGATGCTGGAAAATGGCGATCCACGACTGGAGACATTCACAGAGGAACTGCTTTTGAAGGGTCAGCAGCATCGAAGCGAAGGTGTTGCGAGATCGATTGGAAAGGTATCTCACGGACTAGCTGCAATGGGCATCCTGTCGAAACCTATTCGTATGCGAGGCTATATCAGTTGGCGAGAAAAAAGCATCGAAGGCATCGACCCAGCTTGGGTAATGTGGTGTCGTCGCTGGCGTGATACATCCACCTTACGTCCCCACACACGTGAAAGTAATTACAGTTTTCTCCTGAGAACTGGTCTTTGGTTGAAACGTGAGCAACCCGATACTGCAGCGCCCATCGATTGGAGCATGTCTACTTGCGCTGCCTTCATTGCCGCTGTCGATCGGATGACTGTCGGGGAATGGGCTTTGAAATCAGCGAAGGGAACAAACTTCAAAGGACTTGGACAGCCCATCGCTGCCAACTCAAAGCGCAGTTTTTTGCATGCATTGCGACGCTTTTTTACAGACTTTGAGCTGTGGGGCTGGGGACGTTTAAAGTTCAGTCCAAGATATCACCTGGCCACGCCAAGATCCGTAACATTCAACTCCGGCATTAACCCACGCGTTATTGATGATTCGACATGGCTCAAGCTTATTTGGGCAAGCCTCAATCTCGAACGTAATGATCTGCTTTCTGAGATTCATTATCCCCTATCGATGGTGCAAGCCCTTGCCGTGATATGGACTCACGCAGGTTTGCGCAGTAATGAAATTATGCGACTGGACAAAGAATGCGCACATCTCCAGACCAATGATGTGGTACACGAGGATGGGACTATCACTCCAGCAGGGTCCTTATGCTACCTCGATATTCCTGCCAGCAAAACATTCAAGCCCTTCGTCAAGCCCGTAGCGATAACCGTAAAGAAATACATCGATGCTTGGCTGAAAGATAGACCTATCAACCAGGCCGCATTATTTGATGAGCGAACCGGGAGAAAAGTTAGCTATCTATTCCAGTTTCGAGGCAAACGCATAGGTTCCGGTGTTATCAATGGCACCATCATTCCAATATTGTGCGCCAAGGCAGGTGTACCTTTAGAAGACAGTCGCGGTCGAATCACAAGCCATAGGGGGCGTGCTTCCGCAGTGACGGCGCTTGCCAGCGTTCCTCAAGGCATGTCGCTGATCGAGTTGATGCAGTGGTCGGGACATAGCTCACCGAATTCGACTTTACATTATATTCGAGTTCGACCTACCAAGCTGGCAGCATCATTTATCAAAGCTGATCAAATGGCCAATATGGTCTCCATCCTGATTGACCATGATGTAATTGCTCGCCATTCAGATGAGCCCTACACCTTCTATGACCTGGGTGACTCGTATTGTTCAAACCCTTTCTGGAGTAGCTGCCCACATCGCATGGCCTGTGCAGGTTGTGACTTTAACTTGCCAAAAGCCAGTGCAAGAGCCCAAGCCCTTGAAAGCAAGTCGTCTATCGGAAGATATTTGGAGGCAGTGCCTTTGACTCCCGACGAACGAGCTATTGCCGAGGGTGATCTGGAAAAATTGAAAGGTCTTATTCACAAGCTCGACAATGTGCCCACTCTGGACGGCAGAACACCAATTGAGATCGGGATCAAGAACCAAGGAAATTGAGATCTATCTTGCCCTTGTGCGCAAAACTGCATCCAGATTCAGGTTGGAAAATCAGCCCGCATGCATAGTTTGATACAGAATAGTGTCACCACGGCCCTGAAGATGCCACTCTGCGTTCGCAATACAAAGACTTTTTAAACCAGTTGAACAAATATATTTAAAATGTCGCGCTTATGACATTTCAGTCAATAATACTGATATAAAGGATTTACTTTTACGAGCATTCACTCGACTTGAAGGCCGGCTTCTATTATATAAAAGCCGGCCCATACCTGATACTACTTAGCAGCCTTCCTCCATTTTATCCTGCATCATCATATGACGGCATTTTTTCATCATTTCTCTCATCTGAGGCATCATGCCATTTTTATGCATCATGCTTTCATGCTGCATTGCGTTTGAGTTTGAGTTTGACTGCTCATGGATAGCCATTGATTGCATCATTGCCTCGGATTGTCCGGTACGGCTGGTATCCGTCAAGGCGAATGCCATTGAGACTGAAGCTAGACCTGCAAATGCAATACCAGTAGCGATCAAGGTTTTTACTTTACGCATTTTATGATCCTCGAAATTTTCAATAGTGAACGTGAGTTTTTCGTTTATTCAGGTTGCTGAGCGACACGCAGATATCGTGTTTTGGTTTTCCGGGCTTTCGGAAACCGCTTTAACGATAACTTTGAAGTTGACTTTAAGTTCAAGATATAATTATCAGGCTGCCACGGCCTAAAGCCACGCTTCAGTTCTTGCTCAGTTCTGTCACGACATGGTCAGCGCCCTGCAGTTCGAAGTGGACCTTGTCACCCACATCAATACCTTCCAGTAGCGTCGGCTCAGCCACCTTGAAAGCCATCTTCATTGCCGGCCAGTTGAGCGCTGCGATTGGGCCGTGGGCCAGGGTAACCTTCTGTGTCTCTGGGTCGATAGCCTTGACCACGCCATCGGCCTCAACGGCTTTAGTCTGGTTCTGCCCGGATGATGACTTCATGTCCATATCCTGCATCTCCGCTGCCATGACAGGCAGTGTCTGGATGGCCAGTACCAGTGTGGCAGCGGTCAGCAAGGGACGATTCAGCTTGTTCATAGGTAAATCCTCATGAGTTGTGAAACGATTAATCTTGTGTCGCATGGTGAGCAATAGCGTCTCGACGACGTGGGGTACGCATCAGGCGATACACAATGGGCACCAGCAGCATTGAAACGAATGGAGCGGTAATCATGCCGCCGACCATTGGCGTAGCAATGCGGCTCATGACTTCCGATCCGGTACCGCTGCCCACCATGATCGGGATCAGGCCGGCGAGAATAACGGCCACGGTCATCGCCTTGGGGCGCACACGCAGTACTGCCCCCTCCTGAATAGCGGCATTGAGCGCCTGCGGCTCAAGAGTGCCGTCTGCCGCGCGATAGCGTTCAATGGCCTGCTTGAGATAAAGCAGCATCACGACACTGAATTCGGCCGAGACGCCGGCCAATGCAATGAATCCTACTCCGGTGGCAATCGACATGTTGTAGCCGAGCAGGTAAAGCAGCCATACACCTCCAACCAGCGCGAAAGGCAGTGTGCCCATCAGCAGCACTGCTTCACCGATGCGGCGAAACGTCAGATAGAACAGTACAAAGATGATTAAGAGGGTGGCCGGCACGACGAGCTTGAGCCGGGCATTGGCACGTTGCATATATTCGAATTGACCCGAGTAGGCAATCGAGATACCCGGAGCAAGTTTGACCTGTTGACCTATCGCCTGTTGGAGATCAGCCACCACTGAACCGAGGTCACGATCACGCACGTCCACATACACCAGCGTGGTCAAACGTGCGTTCTCACTCTTGAGCATCGGTGGGCCTTCGCTCAGGCTGATATTCGCCACACTATCGAGAGTAATCTGCGCACCGTTAGAGGTGATGATGGGCAGCTGGCGAATTTCCTCGAGTGAGTCACGTACGGCTCGGGGGTATCGCACACTGATCGGATAACGGGCCAGCCCTTCAACCGTCTCACCAATGTTTTTGCCACCAATCGCCGAAGCAACAATAGCCTGGATGTCACTGACATTGAGGCCGTAACGGCCTGCTGCCACACGATCAATATCGACGTCGACATAGCGCCCACCCTTGAGACGCTCGGCCAGAGCCGAGGTCACCCCGGGCACTTTCTTCGCCGCCTGCTCGACCTGCTGGGCAATACGGTCAAGTTGGGTAATGTCGGTACCTGAAACCTTGACCCCAATCGGGCTTTTGATACCGGTGGCAAGCATGTCGATGCGGTTACGAATCGGCGGCACCCATACATTGGTCAGCCCCGGTACCTGCACAATGCGATCAAGCTCATCGACCAGCTTGTCAGGCGTCATGCCGGGTCGCCACTCGTCACGCGGTTTAAAACGAATCGTCGTCTCGAACATGGTCAAGGGGGCCGGATCGGTAGCCGTTTCGGCGCGGCCGGCCTTGCCGAACACGCTTTCCACTTCAGGCACGGTCTTGATCAGGCGGTCGGTCTGCTGCAGCAGTTGCGATGCCTTGCCCACCGATAGCCCTGGCAGGGCAGAGGGCATGTAGAGCAGGTCGCCTTCATCGAGTGGAGGCATGAATTCGCTGCCCAACCGGTTGATGGGCCACGCCGCACTCGCCAACAACACCAGCGCCAGAAAGATCGTGGTTTTGGGACGACGCAGCGTGACGTTGAGAAGCGGCCGGTATAACCAGATCAGCAGCCGGTTAAGCGGGTTGCGGTTCTCGTCGGGAATGCGGCCCCGAATCCAGTAGCCCATCAATACCGGGATCAGGGTGATCGACAGACCAGCCGCACCGGCCATGGCGTAGGTCTTGGTAAACGCCAGCGGCCCGAACAGGCGACCTTCCTGAGCCTGCAGCGTAAATACCGGAATGAATGACATCGTGATGATCAGCAGGCTGAAGAACAGGGCTGGCCCTACTTCGGCAGCAGCATCGCCGATGACTGTCCAGCGGCGTTCTCCCTTGAGCTCTTGGCCCGGATGGGCATGATGCCAGGCCTCGAGCTTCTTGTGGGCGTTCTCGATCATGACCACGGCGGCATCGACCATTGCGCCAATAGCAATGGCCAGACCGCCCAGCGACATGATATTGGCATTGATGCCCTGCCACTGCATGATCATAAAGGCAACCAGCAGACCCAGCGGCAGCGACAGGATTGCGACAAAAGCCGAGCGCAGATGCCAGAGGAACAATACGCACACCAGCGCGACGACGATGAACTCTTCGATCAGCTTGTGGCTCAGGTTCTCGACGGCGCTCTCGATCAGCTGGCTACGATCATAGGTGGGCACAATTTCAACGCCTTCGGGCAGGCTGCTCTTGAGCGTGTCCAGTCTGGCCTTGACCGCCTCTATCGTCGCCAGCGCATTGCCGCCGGAGCGCAGTACTACCACGCCGCCCACCACTTCGCCTTCGCCATTGAGCTCTGCAATACCGCGACGCATCTCGGGCCCGAGCTGAATCCTCGCCACGTCACCCAGCGTGACCGGGACGCCCTCGGCACTGGCCCTGAGCGGAATGTGCTGAAAGTCCTCAAGCGACTCGAGGTAGCCGGACGCCCGCACCATGTACTCGGTTTCGGCAAGTTCAAGCACCGAGCCGCCGGTTTCCTGGTTGGCGTTCTGAATGGCCGAGATGACCTGACGCTGTGTAATGCTATAAGCGGCCAGTTTCGCTGGGTCAAGCACCACCTGGTACTGCTTGACCATACCGCCGATGGTAGCGACCTCGGCCACGCCGGGCAGACTCTTGAGCTCATATTTCAGGAACCAGTCCTGCAGGCTACGCAACTGGGACAGATCGTGCTGGCCGCTGCGATCAACCAGAGCGTATTCATACACCCAGCCTACGCCGGTCGCATCAGGGCCCAGCACTGGCGTGACGTCATTGGGTAGCTGGCCCTGGGCCTGGCTCAGATACTCGAGCACCCGCGAACGCGCCCAGTAAAGGTCGGTATCGTCGTCGAACAGCACGTAGACATAGGAATCGCCGAAGAACGAATAGCCGCGTACCGTTTTGACCCCCGGAACCGACAACATCATGGTCGAAAGCGGGTAGGTCACCTGCTCTTCGACCAGCTGTGGCGCCTGACCGGGATAGGGGGTACGGACGATGACCTGCACATCGGACAGGTCCGGCAGTGCATCGAGCGGCATATTCTTGACCGAGACCACGCCGGCAACGGCGATGAATACAGTTGCCAGCAGCACCAGAAAACGGTTGCCGATTGACCAGCGAATCACGCGTGCAATCATTGTGCGCCTCCGCTTCGCTGCAGCTGATCGATAACGTAACCGCTATCACCTTCGCGCATCGTGAAGGTCACGGTGTCGCCGACCTCAAGACCTTCTGTCAATCCTGGGTCGGCCAGTTCGAATGGCATCGTCATCGCTGGCCAATCGAGCGCCGGGATGGGCTCATGCGACAGGGTAATCTGCGTGGCAGACAAGTCCTCGACACGTCCGCGGCTTTCAATCGACGCACTGCTGGCCTCTTCAGCCGACATGCTGCTCTGGGCGTCCATATTCATGTTGCCCATGGCTTCCGCGTTGCCAGTGCCCGCACTCTCTGTATCACCGAGACGATCGAGTGCACCGGCCAGACTGGCCTCGGAGTCGATGAGGAACTGACCCGATGCCACGACGCGCTGGCCTTCCTGCAGCCCATCGCGTATCTCGGTCTGCTGACCGGACTGTCTTCCCAGGGTAACGGTTACCGGCGTGAAGCCACCCTCACCGTCAGCGACGAGCACATAGTCGCGTTGACTGCCGTGCAGCACGGCCTCACTGGGTACGGTCAGTACGCTTTCTGCGGTGCTTTCAAGCTGGACACGCGCAAACATGCCGGGACGCAGGCGCAGCTCGGGGTTGGGCAGCGCGATGCGCACCTGCAGCGTACGGCTGGACGGATCATTTGTGGGCAGCACGGCAATCACCTGACCCTCGAACGTCTCGCCAGGATAGGCGGTCAACCGCGCTGTGGCAGACTGACCGACGCGGACCCGGCCGGCCTGGACTTCAGGCACAGCGGCTTCGAGCCAGACGGTGTCCAGCCCGTTGATCACTGCCAGTGGCGCACCTTTCTCCAACGCCATTCCTGCCCGGACATCGAGACGCTGCACGGTGCCGCCAATCGGCGCATGCATCGTGATGACGGGTTGGGCCCGGCGGTTTTTTTCGACACGCTCGATCAAGGCTGACGGCATTCCCATCAGTATCAGCCGTTGACGCGTAGCATTAATCAGAGTGCGATCATGGGTATTGAGCACAGCCAGATACTCTTCCAGCGCACCGCCCCAGGCAGGGATAAGCAGATCGGCCAGGGGCGCGCCCTGCTTGATCACATCACCCGGCGCAAGATCGTAGCTGCGCTCGACGAATCCTGAGCTGCGCGTCTGGACGATCGCTACATCGCGGTCGTTGAACTGCACGTTGGCGGCAGCCTCGATAGCGCTGGTGAGCGCGGTACGGGTAACCTGGACGGTGCGTACGCCAAGGTTCTGTACCACCCCCGGATTGATCCTGACGGCAGCATCTGTATTACCAGCTTCGTCGGCATACTTGGGTACCAGTGCCATATCCATGAACGGGGATTGCCCCGGCTGGTCGAAGTGCTGATCCGGCACCATCGGGTCATACCAGTACAACACCTCGCGCTGTTCACTCTGGTCCTGCGCTTTTTTGGATGCAGGCTCAGTCCCTGATGTATCCCGATGAATCAGCCAGGAGGTGATGCCCACGTTAGCAGCGGTCACGGTAACCAACAGGGCAGCCACTTTAAGCGTATTCTTATTCATTCATGGGCTCCCCATAGGAAAAGTGAAGCTGCATCGCGATCAGATCGCGCTGTTGTTTGAGATCAATGATGCGCAGGCGTTGGTCGATTAGTTCGCGGCGTGCGGCCAGGATGGCGTCGAGAGTGCTCTGGCCGTTTTTGTAGGCGGCGTACTGCAGCTCGACTTTCTGATTGGCGAGATCAAGCCAGGTGGTTTGCGCTCGATTGAGCTGTTGGGATAGTGCGGCGTAGTCGGCCAGCTGATGGCCAAGCTCACTCATTTGCTCACGCAGCAATGCATCGTATTCGAACTGAAGGCGTTCCACGGTGTGCTGACGGGCACGAATTGTCGGGTCCTGACGGCTGCCGGAGAACAGCGGCAGATCAAACGACACCTGTGCCGAGACCATGTCGCCGTAGCGTTCATCACGATGCTGGTAGGCCAGTTCAACGCCCCAGTCAGGACGCTTTTCGGCCTTCGCTTCAGCGAGTCTGGCCTCGGCAATGCGAGTCTGAGCACTCAAGGCAAGTACTTCGGGATAGCGTTTCAGACGTGTGCGCAGGGCTTCCGGCGCAATGGCAAAAGAAGGCGGTGTCCCTTCAAGCGGCTCATCGGCCGCATCGCCCACATAGCGGCGAAGCTCGGCGATGGCTGCGATCCGCTCGCTTTCCAGAGCGTCACGTCGGTCGGCAAGCTCGGCCACGGCTTGTCTGGCAAGCACACTGTCAGTCAGCGGGGCGCTGCCTGATGCGATCTGAGCCTGAACGGTAGTCGTGAGAAGGCGGTTTTCTTGGTCGAGTTCATCAAGCTGTTCAAGCTTGCGTTCCAGGTAGTAGCGCTTGAACCAGGCCTGCGCCGTATGGTGATGCACCATGAGGTGTACCACATGACGTAATGCCCGGGCATTTCCCAGCTCGGCTTCGGCAATAGCCTTGCGAGCATGACGCTTGGCGCCATTGGGTATGGACTGCGACAGACCGATGCGCTGCATCGTCATCATGCTATCTGTCAGGCTGCCCCTGTCCGGGCCGGAAACCGGATAGTTGGTGACACCAAGACTTAGCCTGGGGTCAGGCAGCGCATCGGCCGGCTCAATCAATTCACGAGCGCTGGCGATACCAGACATGCTGGCAGCCAGTTCGGGGGCGTTTTGTACGCCTATTGCAAGGGCGTCATTAAAGCTTAGTGATGAGGCATGAACGCCTCCGGCCATGCCCAGCCAGCCCATTATCAGCCAGCCAAACAGGACATGATATCTGTGAAGATACATGCTCTAACTCCAGATTTTTCAACGCACAGTCGTGCTTGACCTCGCAGTCGATAGAAGCTGCGAAAGTTGAATCTCAGTAGGGAGTCAGCTCAAACGAGGAGGGCGCCATAAGCCGTCGGTAGAACGGAAAACGGCAGGCGGGTCATACAGCAGAGGGGAAACGCGAACGGGATGTAAGGTATAGATGGATAAATTCGAGTTGGAGATATATAGCGCCATGCCGACAACACAGTCCTGCATTGGCGGGCATTTATCGCTCGAGTCGGGTTGTGATGCGAAATTTTGTGCCATCACATCACAATCCTGCTGGTCAGTTGCATCATGCATCATGAATGTTCCTGGCATCATCTCGCACTGCTCACCAACACCTGACGACGCCAACCCAAGGGCTGGAATCGATAGTGTCAATATCACAATGAGAATAAGCCTGATGAACATCATGAGATGAAGCAGGTCCTGTGCAAAATTTACCCAGCCTTCATGATAAATACACAGAGACAAGAAAAGCCAGCATATTTTTCGCCATCTTCTTCGGTCTGTAATTAGACGTGCAATAGAGCATCCTGAAACAAGAAGTTGTCACACCACTGGCGAAGGCCCCCGGGACCTCTGTTTCCAAAAACCTATCGCTCAGTCATATCTCCATTAGGTATGAAAGCAGAAAATCCAAAGAATGCTGGTGCTCGAAAGCTGTAACGGCCAGCCTTGGCGGGCTCCTGCTCAGTGAACAGGGAAAGCATTGCTGCCATGACTTCTCAGACAGAACCTGACAAGCGACGCTGTATTTTATTGAGTAAAAGGACGAAACGGTTCGTATCCCTATTGATTTTCCATTCCACATAAATGGCGACATGAGCGCGCGCGTACTGGCGACACTGCGCACCTTTACGCCGCTGGTGGAGCCCTACTCCATCGATAAGAGTAAGTTATATAGTAGTGACACCCAAACCATGAAGTTAGTGCCATGGACATGGCCAAGCTAACTCGGAGCAATGAATGGCGACGTTAGAACGCATTCACTTCGTACCCCACCACGTTGTATGCGGCGATAAATCTACCACTTACTCGCCCAGTAACAGTCAACCATCTATTGAAGGCTTGCCTCAGCTTTTCTGGGCAGACTGCATGCCCTGGAGGGAAGCAAACCTGTGGGCAGTAGAACGAGCAACAACTGGCAATGCTTCTCTAAAGACTGTTGTCAGCAACATGAATGGCCTGCTCAATTACGCCAAGTTCTTGGAATCTCATCATCTACATTGGTTTGAGTTTCCTGTTCGCAAAGCTGATCGATGCTTGGTGTTGTATCGGGGAGCGTTGATAAGGACGCGCGATGCGGGCCAGATCAGTCCATCAACAGCGTCCGAGTACATGCGCAATTGCGTCATGTTCTATCGATGGGTGAAACACAAGGAGCTTCTATCTCCTTCCCTTACCTTATGGCGGGATAAGCCCTACCTGGTTAAATACTTCGATCAGATCGGGTTCGAAAGAACAATAAGTGGAATCACGACCGATCTTGGCATCCCGAATCGTAAACGGTTTGGGCAGACACTTGAGGATGGATTACTTCCAGTTTCAGAGGCTGATCGCGACGCGATCATGAATTTTGCTGCACTGCATGCTACGCCTGAGCTTTATCTCATGCTGGCACTCGGTTTTTTCACTGGAATGCGGCTTGGGAGTATCTGTGATCTCAAGATCCAAACCCTTAAGCACGCTATCCCAGACCCTTCCGCTGAAGGGCTACTGCGCCTTGCGATAGGTCCAGGCGCCTCTCCATCGGTGCACACCAAGTTTGGTGTGACTGGCCAAATCTGGATTCCCGAAGCGTTGCTTGATCAGTTGCTTGAATATGGCAATGGATTGCGGCGGCTAAGAAGAGAGGCGAAAGCATCACCCGAACAGCGTGATCTGCTGTTCCTGACTCGATTTGGCAATGCTTACGGCAGACGTAGCACCGATCAGTCATCTGCAGTAAATGTTGAGATGTCAGCGTTTCGGGAGCGAGGATCAAAAGCAGGTTTACAAGCGCTTCGTAAATTTCGTTTCCACCAGTCACGTTGCACCTTCGGTACCGAATTGGCACGTCTGGGCCTTTCCAGTTGTACCGATGTCGCTATCGTAATTTCGATGGTCAGAGACGCACTACTTCATAGTCCCAGTTCGGAAGCGACTACTTTTAAATACATTCGATTTTTACAGGCATTGCCAGTCAAGCAAGCGCTCTCAAATAGCTTTATGGCGGCATTCAGTGGCATCGGCTCCGGGGTACCGCATCATGAGTAGCTGCACCGTTGATCTTACATTTACGATACTTGAGTACGGGATTCATGAGAGACCATGGGATCTCCGACCGCTGCTATACAGAGGCGGTGCTGCTGCAAAAACGAAGAAAGTTGACAGTCAGATCGATCAGGGCGAGCTCGGTCAACTATTACCAGAGCGCATCGAGTTGGTAATGCGGCTACACGAACACATGGCTGCCGACCTTGCTGGTGGCGGAAGCCGCTACTCGGCGCAAAATAAAATTGCTGCGTTGCGACGCTTCTTTGCCTGGAGCGATGCGACAGGAGAAAAACTTGATCTCGAAACGGTGTCCGATACCTTCATTCGTTGGACTGATCACTTACTACACCGTTATCGAGTCGAGCGCAGCTTTAGTGAAGGCACCCTATATGACCTTACCAGGCTCACCGCGACAATGCTTGACCGTGCGCTGGACCGCCAGGCGAGCTTGAGCAAAAGCACTCGTATTCGCAAGCCACGCAGCAAAGGCAAGGTGCATACTGCTAGAGCAGATAAACAGAATCTGCAAAGCACCTTCGAGTTCGGACATTTACTAGCTGATATATGCAACGCATTGACGTCAGAAACAATAAAGGGAGCGCTGCCGGTTTGTATCCCGTTACGCACCGGACAAGTCTTGGAACAATGGTCAGGACTGCCGCAACCGGAGAAAGCAGCGGCTCGACGTACCAGACCCCAATCCCGGGCGCAGATAGAAGCGTCAGCGGCAGCTCGTGCTGCCTGGCAGGAAGATCGAACCCTGCGAACTCGTTATCCTCTTGTCAATTTACGCATTGAAAGCGAGCTGCTGATATTCATTGCTCAGACCGGCATGAACCTGCAGCAAGCCCATACCATGCGAGTCGAGCATTTCCATTACGCCAGTCACCTAGACGGCTATCAGGTACGCACCTTTAAAAAGCGCCGCGACGGTGAAGTACTGTTCGAAATTTATGCCAATTACCGAAACTGGTTCGAAAATTATCTCGTGTGGCGCTCTGAATGGTTTTCCACCGAGCCAGATGATTTGCTATTTCCACTTGTGCGCATTGGAGGACGAATCACAGTAGAGCCGCCTCAATTCACGAGTCTTATGAATGTTTGCAGCAAAATCGGCATACAACTTGTAAGGCCAAGAAAAATGCGCGGAACGCGTATCAACTGGTTGCTTCGTGAGTCTCAGAATCCGGAACAGGTTGCAGAGATGGCTCAACACACGGTTGAAACGCTAATAAGGGTATATTCCGACCCGCATCCACAGACCGCCATGGCGGAGATTACACGCTTCCATCAAAAAACCGACCCATCCCTTTCTTCTCCCGCCCCAGGTCAATGTATATCGGCCAAACCTGAACTGCTAAGTGAAACTCCGCGGAATGCACCGCGTCCTGATTGCATAAATGCAGCTGGCTGTCTGTTTTGTGTGCAACATCGGGATATCGAAAGTGAAGATCATGTCTGGTCTCTCGGCAGCCTGCGTCACCTTAAATCACTCGAGCTGGCATGCTACCACCCGCCTAGTGCAGGAAGTCAGGTGGCGACAGAACATCCAGCCTTGCTTACGATCAAGCGTCTGACGGCCAAACTGCGTTTTTTTGAAGAAAGTAACAATATACGAAAGCTTTGGGTGGAAGAGATGAGTGCCCGTATCACAGAGGGTGATTATCATCCGGTCTGGGCAGGGTTCATTCGATTGGCAGAACTACGACAACAATCAATATAATGCAAAATCCTCTTTCGCAATTTGGCCTTTCCATTGACTCGCCTCTGGCAGTTCCTGACGCGCCCAACTATCGTCCACCGTGTTGGCCACCGCAACGAGATTGGCCGGTCATCATTGATGCAGCTGGTCACATAGTGAGTCGTTGGGGTGATCCTATTTGGCGGCTTGATCCGTGGGCAGGAAAAGCGATTATCCTCAACTTCGGTGACGGCCCGATAAAAAAATATGCAGCCGTGATTAGTCCTGCGAATGCAGATTTGCTGCGAACCATTATCGGTTGGTGGTTGTATGGCCCGAATGGAGCACGCGGTGTCCGAGGTCTGAAAACCCGTTTCGATCAGATGCGTAAGCTGTTTGTTCTATGTACTCAAGAAGGCATTCTAGCGTCTGAGCTAAGTCAGTTTCCTCGAGTTTCAGATCAACTATCAAAAGTGCTTCAAATATCCCGATCAGGCGAATTTTTAGCACTATTAAGTGAACTTTATGAACGCCGCAATACTATAGGGTTCACTGTCCTTGATCGCGCAGGACTGGCGCGCCTTGCAGCATCCTTACCTGAACATCAGGTTAACCAGACCCCGTATATCCCACCTCGCATCTGGCATTACCAAGTTACACGCTTACGCGCATGCCTGGACGACTTTCTGGCTCATCAAGAGTCTGTAGAGGAGTGCTTCCGCTTCTGTGTGAACGCCTATAGGTCCAACTTCATAACCCCTCAAGGGCAAAAAAAGCCCAAGTCGTTTTATCCGCTTAGGTGGCCAACTGACGAAGCTAACGGCCAACAGACTGGACGTCAGTATTACGGTCAATTCATCGATACGGCCCGCCGGTTTGGTATCGCGGACCTTCTGGAACGCTGGACAGGCCGGAGCGACAGAGAGATCCGTGTCCAGACACTGACCAGCTACTTAAATCTCGTAAGCAGAGCCGGACTGGGCTATTTGTTGAACTTCAGTCTTATGCGAGTCGAAGAGGCCTGGAACCTCCGAACGAATTGCCTGCAAATAGAGAAGGATCCGTCCTTTGGTGATATTTATATCTTGCAAGGCTGCACGACTAAAACCATGTCTGACTCCCAAGCCCTTTGGGTAACCTCTCCCTCAGCCAGGGTAGCGGTTAAAGCCATGCAGGTTGTCGCTAACCTCCGTACAGAAAGTGCTTTGTCTGAGCCCAACGCACACCCAGAAACAAAAGCTACAGCCTCAGAATCGCGCTATCTAATTGGCTATGCAACTGAACCGTGGAGCAAAAGAGGGAGTAAAGCCAATCACTCTCTTCGTCCCGGGATTCCATACTTGGCAAGAGCACTTCAGCTATTCGACCCTGAGCAGATGCGTATTACCCAGAAAGATTTTGAGTTGGCACGTATGGTTACACCAACGTTATCTGATGAGTTCGCAGTTGGCAAAATATGGCCGTTGGCCTGGCACCAGCTGAGGCGAACCGGGGCAGTTAATATGCAGGCCTCGGGGCTGGTCAGCGACGCCTCCCTGCAGTTTCAGCTCAAGCATGTCACCAGAGCGATGAGCCTCTATTATGGTCAGAACCACTCACGAGTGCGGCTGGACGAGAAAGCCCATACGCTTTATGTCCGTACCATGTACGAAGTTTTGGGACGACAACTGCAACAGCTTGCGAGTGACCGTTTTGTCAGCCCGCACGGTGAGAAGCGGAAATCCGAGATCGTGCGGCTAATCTCAGCTACTGATGCCAGGAAAGTGATCAATCTGGCCAAGAAAGGTATAGCATCTTATCGTTCTGTATTGCTTGGCATTTGCACCAGTAGAGCCCCTTGTCCCTATGGCGGTATCGACAATATCGCACATTGCGGTGGAGGCGATTCTCTTGAGCAGCCCAAGCCATGTGCGGACGTGCTGTATGACCCCGCGCAACTCAATGAAGTTGAAGCGTTGGAGGCAATTCTGGACGAGCGCCTGGCTACTGCCGAAGCAGAAAGTCCTCTGAGAGCTTCACTCGAAGCCCAGAAACGTAGTGTGGAGAACTATCGCCATGCCATCCAGCAAATGTAACTCTACTGGTTCAACCAAGCGTACGAGCGCCGAAGAGCAGTATCGCGCGGCGTTCGAGCGCCTAAAAAACAACAAGTCCGAACGACTGCCAAAGGGTACTCCTTTAAGTCAGAACAACGTTGCCAAAGAGGCCGGCAGTGACCCCTCTGCCTTGAAAAAAACGCGATTTCCTCTCTTGGTTGATGAAATCCAAAAGTACATTGAAGTGCATGCTGAGGAATACCCAAAATCTGCGCGTCAGGTCAGTTTATTGACTCGCAAGAAAAATCGTGGCTTTCGGGAGCGGATCGAGGAAATTACACGGCAACGAGATCACCTTGCAAGCCTGTTAAGTGAGGCCGATGCCAACATGCTTGAGCTGTATGACCGCATTGATGAGCTAGAACGGCAACTACCTACATCAAATGTCTTACCTATCGATCCACGAGGACGCAAAAAACTTTGAATCTGACACTCGGTAGTATTTCAGAAGAAGTCGCACTTTAGAGCGTTCGGAAAGCTCTTTACGGGATAGTTTTATGTGCCATTGCGCTCGTCAGGCCATCCAGTCGCATTGGCATTAACTACTCTCCACACCGATCCTTCGATGAAAGAGGCATGGCAGCCAAAGAATCGCCGCTTCATGCCGGTTCCAGCCAGCATCAATCGAACCAAAACCAACATGTCGGAAACGGTGATAGATCCGTCCAATGGAAGCACAGTGATCAGGTTCTGTCTGAAAAGTCGGCTCTCATGCATCGCTCGGCAGTCCAGCGACACCATGGCCCTGAGGCTGCTGGCCGGTTTGTCGTAACGGGTATTCAACCGACGTTTTCCTTCAGCCAGCCAAACAGGCGTTCCACCACGTTGCGCTGACGGTATTTTGGCCGGTCGAACTTATGCGGCAGACCCGACCGCGGGCGTCGATGCATGCGGCATCGCGGGATGAGATCGGACGCATGTCGTAACGTGTACAGTAGCGTCGCAGCACATCGCTGTTGTAGCCCTTGTCCGCCACGATGTAACGGCCGCATTTGCGAGGTCGACCCGAATGCCCCGGTAATCGAACCTTCTACAGCAGTTCGGTCAGGTGTATCGAATCGGCGCACTGGCCTGTGGAAAGGGAGAAGACAAGAGGAAAGCCGCGGCTGTCACACAGAAGATGTATCTTCGTGCCCAGACCGCCACGGCTACGGCCGAGGGTATGATCCGGTGGTTATACCGATGCCTTTTTTACCGGCACCGCTGGCTGATCGAGCCGCTCTGATGGATGTTGAATTCATCATTCAGGTGTCGATATCCATGATGCCGTCTTCACAAAGACGAAGGTGTAGGCGTGCCAGAATCCGATCGAAGATGCCGTCATCACGCCACTGTGGAAAGCGCTGATAGACGGTTGTCCATGCTGTCTGGGCCGGAGCGCATTATTCAGAGTAAATCCCGGGTGCGGCCAACCCATGGCATTATGGAAGTGATGCTTTAATGCTGTGGGCGCTCAGTGTGCCTCTTCTGCTTGAACAGGTTCAGTGGTAATAATCTAGGCAGCATCAGCAGGGCAGCGAGTATCCAGGCGGGCCAGCTACCGGTGCGAGTGAACGGGGTCAGGCCCTGCATAGGGGTTACCTCGCCAGTTAAACTGGTCTGTTCAAACTGTGGGGCGCGGGCAGTGACATGGCCCTGGGAGTCGATCATGGCCGTTACGCCATTACTGGTGGCACGAATCAGGTGACGGCCATTTTCCAAGGCGCGTAGACGCGCCATTTGAAGATGTTGGAGTGGGCCAATGGAACGCCCGAACCACGTATCGTTGGAAACCGTCAATAGCAGTTCTGCATTACGTGCCTGCCGGGCTACATGATCGGCAAAAATGATCTCATAGCAGATGGCATTGCCAATGATTGTCCCGGCTACGTGTAACGGTGCCTGTTTGTCTGATCCTGGGGCCATGCCTGGTGCTGGCAGGTCAAAAAAAGCGAGGGTGTCGGCGAGGAGGCTTTCTAGCGGCAGGTACTCGCCAAACGGTACCAGGTGGGCTTTTTGGTATTGGCCTTGTACGTTATTTAGACCGATAACGCTGTTGTAGGAGCGCCCTTCATTGTCGCGCTGCAAGATACCGGTAAGTAACGGGGTACCCGGCCCGAGATCAGACGATACTTGCTCGAGTATTCTTTGCGCTTCCTGCTCAAACATGGGAAGTGCTGCCTCAGGCCAAACGATGAGATCAGTCTGCCCTGATTGCTCCTGCGTCATCTTTGTGTAGATATTGATCGCCTCACGCTGGCCTTTGGCACTCCATTTGATGCGCTGGTCAAGATTCCCTTGCAACAACGTCACACGTACGGGGTCGCCAGCCGGGGTTGTCCATTGGGTAGGCAACAGGAAAGGAACGAGCCACAGCACGGCAATCGGGACAAGGCAACCCCAGCGGCGGCGTAGCATCTCTACCCCTAACGTGCCTGTCAGCGCAGTAAAGAGTGACAGCAAGTACACACCCCCAACGGGCGCCCAGGGGGCTAGTGGAGAATCTATCTGAGAGGTGCCCAGCAATAACCAGGGAAAGCCGGTAAACAACCAGGTGCGTAGCCATTCGCTAATCACCCAGACACCGGCAAAGCTGAGAAAGGCTAACCGTGGCCCCGTTATGCGTCGATAGAGCCCAAAGGGGATTGCAAAAAAGAGCGCCAGGGCGCTGACAAAAAGAGAGGTAAGGAGTATCGCTCCAAGGGCCCCCGTGCCACTGAAATCGTGAATAGCAACGAAGACCCATGACGTGCCGGAGCCGAACAGGCCTACTCCATAGCACCACCCGCGCAGGGTGGCCATCGCGGGCGTTAGTGTCTGTATCTTCCAATAGACCAGTGCCACGGCCACTGGGCCAAGCCACCACAGGAAGAAAGGGGCAGCACTCAAGGTGGTCAACACCCCGGCGGCTAGCGCTACAAGGCAATCGACTATTGGTGAGAGTCGCCCAGTAAAAAATGAATCTCTCTTCTCTTGCTTGACCGAGTCCATACTGTTACTCAAAGAGCTTAAAAGCAGGACGCTCACGCCATAACGTCATTGCGTACATCAATACACTTGTCAATAACGCTATATCGGCCATGTTAAAGGCGGGCCAATGCCATTCGCCCGGTAAACGTCCCGATAGTCGACGACGCGCCCTCGCGCCAAATGATTAACGGTATTACCAAGCGCGCGGCCGAGCATCAGGCTGTACGTACAGGCTTTCGACTGTGGTAGGGGTTTGCATGGCTGCACTACCAATCAAGCCAGCGAGGGTGAATCATGGCCAACGATGTGAAGGGCCGTCGTTTTGCGCTGCTTTCATGACGTTGTTTTCCCTTGAGACAGGCCTGTCAACGAGTTATCGGGCGAAAATCGGTAACCTAGCAGTCGCATGGCATTCAGCGTAACCAGGACGGTTGCACCGGTATCGGCCATCACCGCAATCCACATGCCGGTAATACCCAGAGCCGTGGTGACTAGAAAAATGGCTTTTAGGCCAAGGGCGAGAACGACGTTGGTTTTGACGTTGCGCAGCGTGGTTCGAGAGAGGTCTATCAGCTCGGCGATGCCGGTAACGCGATTCTTTAGCAAGGCCGCATCTGCCGTTTCCAGCGCCACATCCGTGCCGCCGCCCATGGCGATACCGACATCGGCTGCCGCGAGGGCCGGGGCATCGTTGATGCCATCGCCTACTTTACCGACGGGGCCACGGCCCGTCGCTTGCCAGTCACGAATATACTCTGCCTTGTCTTCAGGCATCAGTTCGCCATGCGCTTCAATGCCCAGGCGGTCTCCAGTGGCAGCGACGGTCCGTGTGTTATCACCGCTGAGCATCACGGCTTGCACACCCAACCGCGATAGCGCCGCCAGGCCCTCAAGGGCATCTTCGCGTGGTTCATCGCGAACAGCGATCAAGCCCAGTAGACGTTCGCCTTCGACGAGGATAGCAAGGCTCTTGCCGGCTTCTTCCAACTCGACAATCCGCGCACTGATACTTTCATCAAGCATGACTTGCCCATGAAGGTGACGAGGCGTTACCAAGCTTAGCTCGCGATCCTCCACCCGGCCTGAAACGCCGCGTCCCGCCAGAGCGCGGCTGCCGGTGGCCAGGGGGAGGGTCAGGCCCGACTGATGGGCATGATCGACGATCGCCGTAGCGATAGGATGACTGGAATCTCGCTCTATCGCGGCGGCAAGCCGTAATACGTTTTTATCGCCTTCCTCGATAGCCCAGGACTCAACATCCGTGACTTTTGGGGTACCCGCAGTGAGAGTGCCCGTCTTGTCTAGCGCTACCAGGCGAAGCTTGCCTAACTGTTCAAGAACGACACCGCCTTTGATCAGCAGGCCGCGCCGAGCGCCCGCCGAGAGCCCTGCGGCAATGGCGGCAGGGGTTGAAATCACCAGTGCGCAGGGGCATGCGATCAACAGCAATGCTAACGCCCGGTAAATCGACTCCGACCATGCCATGGTCGATACCAGCGGTGGCACTATCGCCATCAGTAGCGCGAGCAAGACGACGGCGGGCATATAGTAATAAGCAAAACGATCTATGAAGCGGGCTATGGGCGCCTTGGCAGCCTGCGCTTCCTCAACCAGACGGATGACACGCGCAATGGTGTTGTCATCTGCGCCTCGTGTTACCTCCACCTCCAGGGCGGCATCAAGGTTCACTGTGCCAGCAAAAATGTCATCACCTGGTGCGCGCGAACGGGGTATGGACTCACCGTTTACCGGCGATTCGTCCAGGTCTGACGTCCCCACCAAGATACGTCCATCACAGGGGACGCGATCCCCGGGACGCACCAGCACGCGCTGACCGGGTTCAAGCGATTCTGCCGAGACGTCACGCAGATCGCCATTGTCCATCAGTCTTGCGGTTGACGGCGTCAAGTTTGCCAAGGCTGAGATACTGCGTCGCGCCCGTGAAGCGGCTACTCCTTCGAGCAGCTCTCCCACGGCGAACAAGAACACGACCATTGCTGCTTCAGCAGCGGCATTGATGGCCAATGCGCCAAGCGCCGCAATGCACATCAGCATCTCGATGGTAAAAGGGTTGCGCATCTTGAGTGCGCCCCAGGCACTCTTCGCGATGGGCATCAAGCCGACCAGCGTGGCCAGAATGAAAGGGATATTACCCAACGAAGGCCATGCCAAACCAAGCACGAAGGCCACTACCAGCAGATTTCCTGTGATAATGACCAGGCGCCCTTTGGCGGTTTGCCACCAGGGAATTGAAGAGCTGGACGCCTGTTTGTGGTCATCATCGGAGACCACTTGGTAGCCTAGCTCGTTCAGAGTGCCTTCAATGGTTTTTTGCGAGGGGGGCCTGTGATCGTGGTGGTGAATCTTCACCGACCCCGTGACAGAGCTTGCCGTCACCTCCTCAATGCCGTCCAGTCGTTCCAGCGCAGACACTACCTTGCGCTCACAACCGCCGCAGTCCATGCCTTCGACACGCAGCGTCAAGACGGTAGGCTCTGCTGTCTGCGTTGATGTTTTCATGGAATCGCCCCTCCCATATGAACTATGGTTTCGAAGTGTAAACCTTGTAGCAACTACAGCTTCAAGCTCTTCGGAAGGAGTTTTACCATGTCGATGAGGGGGCAAAGTATCAGCATTGGTGAGTTGGCAAGGCGGGCCGATTGCAAACCTGAAACGGTTCGCTACTACGAGCGTATCGGGCTGTTGCGCGATGCGTCACGAACCGACGGAGGGCAGCGCCGTTATGGAGATGACACAGTTCGGCGTTTGAGTTTCATCCGCCATGCCCGAGACTTTGGCTTTTCGGTGGCCTCAGTGCGAGAGCTTTTGGCAATGTCAGATCAGCCTGACATGTCTTGCCAGGAAGTCGATGCCATTGCCACACATCATTTGAAAAAAGTAGAGTCTCGTCTTCAACGACTGTCTGCACTGCGTGAGGAGCTGCAACGCATGGTCACGCATTGTGCCGGAGGCAAAGTGGAAAGCTGCCGAATCATTGAAGTCATCAGTGATCATCAGCTCTGTATCACTGAAAACTCACATGGAGGGGCTCAAGACCTGGGTTAGAGCCCACGCTATTTTCCTCTTCCAACGCGTCAGACCAGCGAGACATCCAAAAACAGCATGAGCACCAATCCGATGGAAAGGCCCAGCGTGGCCTTTTTTTGGTGCCCGCTCCGATGAGTTTCGGGAATAATCTCGTGACTGATCACGTACAGCATCGCTCCGGCAGCAAAGGCCAATCCCCAGGGCAGTAACGTTTGTGACATGCTGACGACGCCAGTGCCCAACAAGCCACCCAATGGCTCAACAAGCCCCGTAAGGGCTGCAATCGTCCATGCCCGCCAACGTGAATAGCCCACGCCTAGCAGCGATACTGCTACGGCCAGCCCCTCCGGTGCATTCTGAAGTCCAATGCCAATCGCAAGTGGCATGCCTCCTTCGCTACCTCCTGCGCCAAAAGCCACGCCAACGGCGAGTCCTTCTGGCAGGTTGTGTATCGTAATCGCAATAATAAACAACCATATACGGCGTAGTGAGGCAGCCTCCGGCCCTTCTCGACCCTGATCGAAGTGCTCATGAGGCAAAAACTCGTTCAGTAGTGCTACCGTTCCCATTCCCAGCAAGATGGCAGCGCAGGCAATTGCCGCAGGTACAACGCTACCTCCATAGCGCAGCTCCGAGGCTTCCAGGGAAGGTATGATCAACGAAAAGAAAGAGGCCGCCAGCATGACACCAGCGGCGAACCCCAGCGCTAAATCCTGGACACCGCGATTGGGTGTTTTGGTGAACAAGACAGGAAACGCACCAATGGCCGTCATCAGGCCCGCCGCAAGGCTTGCCAATACACCCATGGTAACGGGAGAAACATCCTCCATAAATGTTACCTGTACAATGATGGATAGCTGATCAAAAAGCTCAGGCTCGATAAAGACAAAACCATATCTTCACATTATCCACACTTCATGCAAAGCCGTTGAACACGGGTGGTTATTGCTGGTTGAGCGAGATCAAGTCATAAATGGATGCAGTACCTATAGCCTGTTCCAGGCGAACTCTTGCCTCATAAAGTGAAGCCTCATACTCCTTTTGAGTCGGCTGTTCACCCAGCATGATGCGTTGGCCTTGATCAAGAGGGTCAAAAGGCTGGTTATTGACCCTCACTTCGTAATGCAGGTTGGGGCCCGTGGTGAGCCCAGATGAACCTACCTTTCCTAGCGACTCCCCCGCGTTGACTAAATCCCCAACCACTAGCTGTGGGGAAAATCGGCTAAGGTGTGTATAGCGACTGATCGCCCCCGTGTCGTGCTCCACCTCTATCACCTGCCCATACCCTCCCTGGCGACCCAGGAAGGATACGCGCCCGGGTGCGGTGGCGATGACCGGTGTTCCAGCCGGCGCAGCCAGGTCAATTCCATTATGAGGACGAACCCCTCCATACACAGGATGTCGCCGATTCCCGAAGCGAGACGTTAAGCGGGCACCAGGAACCGGTAATCGCAATGTGTCTAGCAGGATGTCATCCTGAAAGAATGCTACGCCTCCCTTTCTGGCGACCGGCCATATGATCTCTACAGGCTCTGCCTGATCAGGCAGAGCCACATAATTGAGGCGCGGTGGCCCAATGCGAGTGCCATCCTGGCGTCGATCTTCCTCCCACACTAACTGGATACGCTCACTGGCGGAAAACTCCACCGGAGCCTCCATAAATTCGCTTAGCAATGTTTCCAGTTTGGTGGCGAAACGCGTGGGAACTTCTTCTGCTGAAAAGGCTTCATAAAGGGTAGTCTCAATGACGACATCGCGCCCAATGATCAGGGTGTCAACGCCAGCCTGCATCGTGGTGCCTTCTTGCTCGCCAGCCGCCGGTAACCCGAGGGATACTGATTCAGCCGGCGGCAACGAAAGATGCGTTTGCCAATTGGCTTCGGCTAGCACGGGGTATAAGCCCACCAAACCTATTAACCACCAGCGCTGTATCACTGGCTATCCTTTTTCGTAGAGATCTTTTCTACTTTACTCTCGACGGTATCAATGAGCTCTTGCATACCAAAGGGATCTAAAGGTTCGCTATTGATGAAAAAGGTTGGTGTTTGGCGAATCTGATTGGTACTGACATCCGTCATGTTTTGGTCGATCACTGTTTGCACCTTAGCAGAAGTCAGTTGTTTTTCGGCGGCCATTCGATCAACCCCCCCTGGTAAGCAATATCGAGGATAGCGGATTCATCAAAATCGCCTTGTGAGGCCTATCGATTTTGGCGAGCTTTTTTCAGCCATGGTTGGAAAATCCGAGTTGAAAAATAGGCCAATCGCTATGGGATGAAGCCAATCTCTAAAAATATGATCTGGAGAACAAGCCTCTGTCTGTCACTCATGTCCATATAAGCTGGCATTTTGATGAGCGTGGTCACTATGCTCAAACTCCAGACTGGAATGAGCAATATTGAAGCGCATTTTTAGCTGTTCCTTGATCTCTGCCTTGACTGATTCAATCTGATGCCAGCCTATTTCTGTCAGGACCACGTGGCAGTCAAGGGCTGCCGTGTTTTCCTGCATCTGCCATAGATGCACATGGTGAATATTCTGGACACCCTCGACATCTTTTACGGTCTCAATGACTGACTGACCGTCAATGTCCGGGGGAGACCCCAGCATTAGCGTACGGATAGGGCCACCAATTTCAGAGAAAGCAAGGTAAAGGATATATAGCGCAATCCCTATCGTAATCGCGGGGTCTACCCAGCGCATGTCGTACAGTAAAATAAGTGATCCACCGATAATCACGGCAATGGAGGCAAACGCATCCGATAAGTTATGCAGAAAAAGGGCACGGATATTGACACTCTCTTTTTGCATTGACCAAGTAAGCACCGCAGTGAGGGCGTCGATGACAAGCGCGATGCCACCAATAATAACGATCGTCCAACCTTCTATCTCAGGGGGATTGATCATCCGCATAGCGCCTTCGTAAATCAAGTAGGCGCCAACAATAATCAGAGTGGTGTAGTTGATAAGTGCTGCCACTATCTCGATGCGGCCATAGCCAAAGGTCATGTGCGCATCGGCAGGCCGTCTGGCGATTTTACGAGCGGCAAAGGCAATGACCAACGCTGCCATGTCAGAAAAGTTATGTAACGCATCAGCGATCAGCGATAGGCTTCCAGCCATAATACCACCGACGATTTGAGCGATGGTTAAGAGTCCATTGGCCCAAATGGAGATGCTAACGCGCCGGTCGCCAGAAGCAGGATCAATGTGGGGATGATCATGATGATGTCCCATCTATTACCCTCTCTCGAATTATCCGTTCTTGTTACTATAAAACCTCTAGCAACTAAAGCTTCAACCCTTGAGCATTGTCTATTTGAACTGCTTGATCAGGAGGAGCGGCCCCAGCTCCCAAACGAGTCATGGCATGCTGGGCAGATAGTAATCATTGAGGCTTCTGCTAGAGCCTGGTTAAGCGACGGCTATGCAGCGCCTTGGGCTTGCGGTGCAGAAAGTGACCTTGTTTTGGGAGCACCATTCACTTCAACCGGTAACGTCAAAGCCACCATGAGCAGATTCATTTATTTTGTCGAGGCACACCTTGTCTGGTTTGTGATGGCTGTCGCGGGGGTAGGCTTATTCTTTCCAGCCACCGGAATAATGCTTGAGTCCGCGATTGGGCCATTGCTGGCGTTACTGATGTTGATCATCAGCCTCACGTTCGACGCACATGCAGTTCGCATCGTGTTCCGTAAGCCATCGCGCCAGTTGTTGGCCCTGGGACTAGTCTATGGGCCGATGTCGATTGCCGGGTGGCTGACTGGCCGTCTATTTTTTGGAAGCGGCTCGCTGGCTGCTGGCCAAACCTTGCTCGGCACTCTGCCTACGGATGTGTCATCTCCTCTTCTGGTACTGATGGCGAGAGGCAATGTGGCACTTGCCGCTGTTTTCAATGCGGTTAACACCGCGTTATGTCCGTTTATTGTTCCGTTCTTGTTTTTATGGCTCACCGGTATCCAGCTAGACGTTCCGCTTGGCTCAATTATTCTCGAATTAACGCTGATCGTGCTTGTCCCAACCATTATCGGTGTGAGCTTGCGAACAAGGTTTACGACTTTTTTTGCATGGCATGATTCAGCGTATGCAGGTATAGGGTCGATTCTGTATCTGCTGATCCTGCTCGCCATGGTAGGACCGAATGCCACCACGATCATTGGTTATGGCTGGTATGCATTTGTGATTGCGGGCGTGGCGCTGTGCCTTAATTTGATTGGGTACCTGGTAGGCATGGCCTCAAGGTTACTTACCTCCGATCGCAAAGAGATAATTACTTATCTTTTCACTGTCAGCAAAAAGGAATTCAGCATTGCCGCAGCATTTGTAGCTGCTTCTGGCTTACCATCTGAAATCGCGATCCCAGCTGCCTTTTTTGCTGTAATTCAGATGATCACCTCGCCCATCGCAGCGAAGATCCTCGTCCGTCACTGAAGGCTGGCAGCATTGGCTTATCGTCAGAAAAGCATATAGCACCTACACCAGTCACTGCGCGCAATACCGAGCTTGCGAAAAACATTCAGTACAGAGGTTTCGCAGGATATCTGTTCATTTTTGGATTTAGGGTGCTTGAAAGTATCAGCGCCGCCTAGGCAGCGTCCCACCAACTTTTGGACGCCCCCTTGAACGTGCCGCACGCTAGAGAGTACCTGGCGCAACCAGTGCTCAAATCGGCATTGGAACTCCATGAGATAGAACGTTTGATCTAAAACATGCACGCCAATAATGAACACTCCGCGAGTCGACCTAGTCTGTATATCAATGTAGACCCAGTAGGCCACTGCCGTTTCCAAATCGTCGTCTATTGCGAAAGGTTCGAGGCTGATCTTGGTCATTTTCTCTGGCCATCGCCTTTCTGGTGTCGACAGGAGTGAGGCAGAGCGCAATTTGTGGACAAAGCAAATATAAACGGTCAGTGAGTACAATTAAATTAATCGATATACCATGGACATAACCAGGCTATGTCGCATGAAAACGGCTTCTTTCCATGGACAGCCTGATGCTGTTTTGAATAGCGGTGTGACTTGGCGTAGAGCCATGTCCATAGTTAGTCTTCTTTCCTTTATATAGACGAAAGCTGGCTGGGGTTTGAAGGCCTTGAGGCCTCAACACTTGCCGCGCACTGCCATGCCCTGCGCAAAACGGTGTATCAATGGACCGGTCTGCCGGTGTCGGTGGGCATTGCCCCGACCCGCACGCTGGCCAAGCTGGCCAATCGTCACGCCAAGCGTCACCCGGCCACCGACGGCGTGTTCATGCTCGGCGATATCAAAAGCCCTGATACGCAGGCACTGCTGGCACGCACGCCGGTGGGTGACATCTGGGGCGTTGGTGGACGCGTGGCGGCCCGCCTGCATTCGATCGGTATCGAGACGGCACTGACGCTGGCGCAGGCCCATCCACCCTGGATTCGACAGCAGTTTTCGGTGGTGCTCGAGCGCACCGTTCGCGAGCTGTGCGGCGTGAGCTGCATCGACATGAACGAGTCGCCTGACAGTCGAAAGATGATCATGACCAGCCGCTCGTTCGGCAGGGTGACCTCTTCTCGTCGGGACATCGAAGAGGCCGTGCGAGCGCATGCCTCACGCAGTGCACAGCGGCTGAGAGCTCAGCGAAGCCTGGCAGGCGCCGTGATGGTCATGCTGCGCACCAACCCTCACATGCGGCATCTGGCGCAGGATCATGACAGGGTCGTGCTGCCATTACCGCGCCCGACCGACAATACCTTCGAGATCGTGGCCACTGCCCAAAGGGCGCTGGCACGGCTCTGGAAACCACACCGCATTCTTTATCAGAAATGTGGGGTTCAGCTCATGGACCTGATGGACGTCGATGGCCAGCAGCTCGATGTCTTCCAGACCCCACAGTCGGACGATGAGCGACAGCGCAGCGACCACCTGATGGCCACGCTGGATCAGCTCAATACGCGATTTGGACGCAACGCGGTCACGGTCGGAGTGCAGCGACGCAATGCCGACTGGCAGCTGCGCTGTGGCCATCGCTCGAATCGATGGACCACGCGCTGGACGGAGCTGCCCGCGGCCAGACTGACATGAAAGGGGTCAAGGTGGTTTGGCTGGCAGCAGTGCCGGCGAGAGAGAGGTTAAATGCCGGACCGAATGCAGGCACGCCCGGCCTGCTTGGCCTTGTAAAGCTGCCTGTCTGCTGCCTCCAGCAAGACCTGTGCGCCATCAGTCGAGTTGGCTGTCATCGTCGCGACGCCCATCGACACGGTCACCACCTGTCCGATCCCGGAATCCGCATGTTCGAGTTGAAGCGCCCGGACACAGGCCTGCATGCGTTCAGCCACTACTACCGCGCCTTTCAAATGGGTATTGGGTAACAGGCAGACGAACTCCTCACCACCATAGCGCGCCAGCAGATCATATGGACGATTAACCGCGGCTTCCAGCGCACCGGCGACAGACTGCAGGCACGTATCGCCTCGCAGATGCCCGTAGTGATCGTTATAGCGTTTGAAATAATCGATATCGATCATGATGATCGAGAGTTCGGTCTTCTCACGCAGGCTCTGTCTCCAGGTTCGCCCCAGTTCTTCATCGAACTTGCGACGGTTGGCGACGCCTGTCAGACCATCAAGCAGAGCGAGGGAGCGCAGAAGGTCGCTCTGGTACTTGAGCGTCAAATGGGTATTGACCCGGGCCCTGACAATGGTCGGATTGATCGGTTTGACGATGAAGTCCACCGCTCCGAGCTCCAGACCAAGCACCTCATCTTCTTCAGCCCCTTGAGCCGTTACGAAAATGACAGGGATATCATGGGTTTCCGGATCTTTTTTGAGACGACGACACACCTCATGACCATCAATACCTTCCATGTGCACATCAAGCAGGATTAAATCAGGCAACGATTTTCGACAGGTTTCCAAAGCCTGCTCGCCGTTCATGGCCATGAAAATGTCGCACTCTTCTCGAAACAATTCATGCAGCGTCAGAATATTGATGCGCTGGTCATCCACCAGCAGCAGCTTTGGTTTTCTCTGCAAGTCTTTCAGCCAATGTTGCATTGATCACTCCTCAGGCCGACTCCAGCAACTTCTGACCAGCAGGTATGGAAGCAGCAAAATCCAGTGACCTGACCAGGTCCACAAAGTCATCAAACCCGGCCTTCAGCGCTGGTGGTGTCCTTATCTGCAATGCTTCGCTCTGCTCAATGGCTTGCATGTTACCGTCTTCCAACAGCTGCAAAATCGCCTTCATTGCCTCACGCCACTGCGCTATAGGCAGCGAGTCAGAACCGGCGGGAGAGCGTTGATCGGGCGGCAGATCAAACGCGGCTTTCAGCATCTCGACACTGGTACGCAAAATGCTGGTCAGTTCTTCAACCAGGCAGGTATCGGCCAATAGCGCTTTCACACGGGCGTCATCATCGTGGCGCAAGCGATGCTCCATCTCCCCGGCCAGCCGCGAGAGTGACCGAGCCCCCATGTTGGCGCTGCTGCCCTTGATGGCATGCAACACAAAGGTAGCGCCGGTCGCATCGCCCTGCGCCATATGCGTTTGGAGGAGCGCGAGCTGACCTTCCTGGTCCCGGGCAAAACCGATGAGCACATCGCGAATCAATTCACGGTTACTGCCAAAACGTCGATCAATCGAGTCGATGGGTTCCAGCACCGAATCCTGCGACTCTACTGGTGACTGCGCTGCGGGCTCAACGCTGGCTCGCCCGGTATGGTGCAACAATGTGGCTACCATTTTTTCCAGATCAATGGGCTTGCCCAGGTGATCATCCATGCCCGCCGCCAGACAGGCCCTTTCATCCGAACTTGAAGCATTGGCCGTCATGGCGATGATTTTTATCGACCCGCTCGCGGCATCCCGGCGGATCCGGCGAGTGGCTTCCAGGCCATCAATGTCGGGCATCTGAATATCCATCAGCACCGCATCAAAGGCTTCTGTGCTATTGGTGACCTGCTGTACGCCTTCGATCCCCCCTTCGGCAAGAGTGACCTGCGCGCCTTCTCCCTGTAACAGTTCGAAGGCGACCTGACGATTGAGCATATTGTCTTCCACCACCAGCAAACGCAGACCGGCCAGACGCTGAGGCTGTGCTGCACGTCGACTGGCGATGGAGGGTTCAGTGACCCCTTTTTCGTTCAATAACCCGTGAATGGTATCTGCCAGCTGCTGGGGGGTGATGGGCTTGCTGAGAAAACCTGCAAAAGGCGCCTTCCCTTCCTGCTGGGCATCATTGAGTACCTCACGCCCATAAGCTGTCACCATGATGATTTTGGGCGCCGGCTGCTCCAGGCTCTGCTGATGAATCAGACTGGCGGCACTCAAGCCATCCATGGCCGGCATTTTCCAGTCCATCAAAATGACATCGTAGCCCTTGCCCGCATGCTGCATCAGCTGCGCCTGCGCCACGGCCTGCAGGCCGTTATGCACCAGATCGGTCTCCCATCCCAGCGCCTGTGCCATGCGCTCCTGAATCAAACCGGCGACCTCGTTATCGTCTGCGACCAGAATACGCATCGGGCGATCAGTGCCCGGGCATGAAGCACGCAGGGGCGTGATTTCAGCCACACCCAGATCGAGGTCAAACCAGAACCGACTTCCCACCCCTGTCTCGCTGCTGACCTGCAACTCGCCGCCCATCAGATTGACCAACCGTCTGGAAATCACCAGCCCCAATCCTGTGCCACCAAAACGCCGGGTTGTTGAGGACTCAGCCTGGGTGAAACCATCGAAAATACGTGTCAGTTGATCAGGGCTGATCCCGATACCGGTATCGGTCACCTCAATACGAACCTGTAGCGCTTCGCCTTGTCGCTGAAGCTCCTGCACTCGGACAATCACCTGGCCCACATGGGTGAACTTGAGCGCATTGCCGGCCAGGTTGATCAGTACCTGCTGCAAGCGCTGGCTGTCGCCGATCAATGTACAGGGCAGCTGTGGGTCCAGGTCGAACAGGACTTCGACTGCCTTGTCGCCCTGATTGCCTGACAGCACTACTGCCAGGTCACGCATCAGAGGTTCCAGCTCGAAGGCATGTTCATCCAGCAATAACTTGCCGGCTTCGATCTTGGAATAGTCGAGGATATCGTTGAGCAATCCCAGCAGCGATTTTGCCGCACTCTCTGCCTTGCTGATGTAATCGAGCTGGCGAGTGCTCAACGCCGTGTTCTGCACCAGGTGCAGCATACCCAGCACGGCGTTCATCGGTGTGCGGATTTCGTGGCTCATGTTGGCCAAAAAGTTGGATTTGGCCGCGCTTGAGGCATCCGCCTGCTCCTTGGCATACAGCAGGCGCGATTCCAGCTCGCGCTGCGCGGTAATATCGCGATTGATGCCGGTAACCCTGAGCACGTTCCCCATCGCATCGCGCTCAACCTGAGCGCCGGCCTGCACGAAGCACTCGTCACCGTCCGGTCGCACGATGCGGAACACGGGGTCATACCTGGTCCCTTTCTCCAGCATTTGATTCAGCAGGCCTTCCGCCATCTCAACATCGGCCGGGTGCACACGGGAGCGCCAGTGCTCATAGTTCAGACCGGATTCGCGCAAGCCAGTAGGCAGACCGAAAATCTCGAACATGCGATCATTCCAGCTCAAGGCGTTATCGGCGGGACTCCAGGACCAGATACCGAGTCCGGCCACTTCGGCCGCCATCAACAGCTGATCCCGGGCCAGAACCAGTGCGGCTTCAGAGGCCTTGCGCGACGTCAGGTCCATGGCAATGGCCAGATAGCCGGTACATCTCCCCTGTTCATCGCGCATGGCCGTGATCACTTGGGAAACCGGCAGCCTTGAGCCATCCTGGCGAACATGGGTCCACTCTCTGGTTTCCGCGATGTTATGCTCAGCCCTGTAAACCAGCGCCCGAAAGCCCTCTACAGCCTGGCTGTTCCCGGACGTCAACTCATGCGAGTAAGTCGTCAATTCTTCACTCAGATGCAAGTCGACCAGATTGCCCCGATCTATCAGATCCGCCGCGCTGTATCCCAGCATTCGCTCGGCGCCGGTATTGAAAATACGAATGACGCCGTCGCGGTCCGTGGCAATGATGGCCACCTCGGAGGCCGAACGCAGAACATTGCCCAACAACAGGTTGAGCCCATGGAGTCTGGCGGTACGATCCGCCACCTGAGCTTCCAGACTGCTGTTGAGTTCGCGAATCCTTTTCTCTGCCTCAACCTGTTGAGAAATATCCCGCACCGTTGTCGAGACACCCACAACCTTCCCGCTGGAGTTACGGATAGGTGACGCCGTAATTGAAACGGGGATCAGCTGCCGGTTTTTGTGCTGGCGCAGGGTGCTGAGACCAGCGACAGGTTTGCCATTACAGATAGAGGCCAGTATCACCGCCTCCTCATTACGCTGATCTGCGGGAATCACAAGATCCACGAAGCGGCGCCCGATCGCCTCCTCGGCACTGAAGCCAAACATGACCTCAGCGCCCTTGTTCCAGCTGGTTATTGTCCCATTGATGTCCTTGCCAATAATGCCGTCGACCGAACTCTCGACAATGGTTGCCAGTCTCTCCTGCTCCGAGATGACCTGCATTTGTCGTGTCCGGCTGAGATTCAGCACACCGACCAGCCCCGATAATAGCCCCGTCAGCAGGAGCCCGACGCTCAGCACCAGCCAGGGAGAGATCTGGCGCAAACGGGAGAAAAACAAGGGATGGACATCGAATTGCAGTTGCCAGCGGCGCCCAAATACATCGCGCACAGTGGTGTGTGAAAACACGATTTCGCGAGACGCTTCATCGTCCAATTGATAAAACACGACGCGATTGGCGGGATCAGTAATGTCACGCAATTCAAGACTGATGCCCTTTTCCCGCGAATGTAAGCTACCGAGCACTTCATCCATGATCAGCGGGGCATAGCTCCAGCCAAATGCCTGCGCTTCGCGCGCTGCTACTGTCTCTGGCGTGATCCCGCCACGGTAGATCGGCATGAGAATCAAAAAGGACTGCTGGGGCAACCCTGTCGCCTGCACAAGCGTAATGGGCCCGGTTAGTCGTACCTCGCCGCTGCGCATGGCAGAGAGTGCGGCCTGTCTGCGATTGGCTTCAGATGCGATATCCAGACCCACCGCTGGCCGGTTACGCTCGACCTCGCTGATGTACTGAATGACGTAATGCTCGGCATCATGCGGGGAGAGCTCGCGGATCGTAAAATCGGGCCAGTCGTCGGCGCGTGCCCGAGCGAGAAAGCCTGCCTCATCCTGACGCGCAACACGTCGGATAAAGCCAAACCCCCGGGCGCCCGGAAACTCCTTGTCGACATCACGGGTACGGCTGTAGCTATTGAAGCGCTCACGGCTAATGTCCCCTTCGCCCATGCTCTGAATCGCACCACGAGCGCCTCGCAGTCCATATTCATAAAGCTTTAGACGGTTGAGCACTGCATCCGCGGTTTTTTCTGCAGCCGTGATGGCGGCCTGTTCAGCCTGCTGATGGTTGAAATGTGACATGGCGATGCTGGCAACCACACTGAGCATCACGCCAGCGATCAGACTGAGGATTGCCCAACGGCTGGCATAGGGAGAAAAGGCCTTTTTATTGATCTGCATATCAGCCCTGCTGCAAGGATGATCAATCGCCGAAGGAGGCGTTTGACAGCCATGACATCGACTTCAATATAAGTATTAATCAATTCTTCTTAAGAGATTAACGGCAATGGCAGGCAAATGCTAAGCGCTTATATCATTCATTACCCTTCGGGGCTCTAAAGTCGAGTCATGGACGACATCGGTTGAAGAGCCCGGATCTGGAAACGGGAAACGGCGCAGCGACCGCCTGTTGGCAGCGCTGTATCAGTTCGTGAAAGCAAACAGGTTAATGGTCGGATTACAGCGTCAGGCTGGCAGCGGTATCCATCTCGTATGCGAAGAGGAGCTGTTACGTGGAGGAAAACTGTCCGTAGCCAGGCTGACCTGACAGGGCGTCAGGTCATTTGCAGGATATAGCCGCCACTGTCATGGCATGCTCGATGACTCAGCGCTCGCCCAAAAGCTCTCTGCGCACGATATCAGCCCCTGCACTCAGGGCATTCAACTTGCCTCTTGCCACCTCGCGGGCCAAGGGTGCCATGCCGCAGTTGGTACAGGGATAGAGCTTTTCGGCCTCCACAAACTCAAGCGCCTTTCGCAGGGTGTCGGCAACCTCTTCCGGCGTCTCAATGACATTGGTAGCCACATCGATCGCGCCCACCATCACCTTTTTGCCTCGAACAAGCTCGATGAGTTCCATCGGAACATGAGCGTTATGGCACTCCAGCGAGATCAAATCGACGCTGGAAGTTTGCAGTCTGGGGAAAATCTCTTCGTACTGTCGCCATTGTGTTCCCAGGCCCTTTTTCCAGTCCGTATTGGCCTTGATGCCATAGCCGTAACAGATATGCACGGCTGTTTCGCATTGGAGCCCTTCAATGGCGCGTTCAAGAGCGGCAATGCCCCAGTCGTTGACTTCATCGAAAAAGACATTAAATGCAGGCTCATCAAACTGGATAATATCAACACCGGCGGCTTCCAGTTCCCGGGCTTCCTGATTGAGAAGGCGGGCAAATTCCCAGGCCAGCTTTTCACGGCTTTTATAGTGGCTGTCATAAAGCGTATCGACCATGGTCATGGGCCCGGGCAGGGCCCACTTGATGGGCTGTTCTGTCTGCTGGCGCAAAAATCTGGCATCGTCAACAAAGACCGGTTTATGACGAGAGACAGCACCGACAACGGTCGGAACACTGGCATCATAACGATCACGAATCTTGACGGTCTCACGCCTTTTGAAATCGACACCGTCGAGATGTTCGATGAATGTTGTCACAAAATGCTGGCGTGATTGCTCACCGTCACTGACGATATCGATCCCGGCACGCTGCTGTTCATGCAGCGACAATCGCAAGGCGTCCTGCTTGCCATCTGCCAGTTCATCACCCTGCAGTTTCCAGGGTGACCAGAGCGTTTCCGGCTGCGCAAGCCAGGAGGGTTTGGGCAAACTGCCGGCCGTGGACGTGGGTAACAACCTTTTCATGGAGGATAACCTTATTGCCGGATTTATCGACGAGCGTCGGTGACGAACCACTGCTCAAGAAGTGTCTGATAGGGCTTTATAAAATGCTCTTCAACAAACCTGCCCTGTTCAACACCCAGGCGGCTGCGCTCTTCCCGGTCATAGACGATTCGGGTCAGTGAATAATCCTGATGTTCCAGACTTGGCTGCCAGGACTTCCCGGCGGCAGAATTCGCATTATAGATTTCGGGTCGATAGATCTTTTGGAAGGTATCCATCGTGCTGATAACGCTGATGAGTTCAAGACTGGTGTAATCGTTTAATAGATCACCAAAAAAATAGAACGCCAAAGGCGCAACACTCCCCTTTGGCATGAAATAACGAACCTTCATGCCCATTTTTTTGAAATACTCATCGGTCAGGGAACATTCATCCTGCCGGTATTCAGCCCCCAGGACAGGATGATGATTCCCCGTCTGATAATAGGTCTTGCTGCTCGACACACTGATGCATATGACGGGCGGTTTACTAAAGCGTTCGTGGTAAGCACTGGAATTTACAAAGGCCTTGAAAAGACTTCCGTGCAATTCTCCAAAGTCGTCCGGCGCGCTGAAGGCGGATCGTCCCCGGTTGTACTCCAGCAACCGCACGCTGAAGTCATAGTCACGCACATAGGAAGAGAAATTATTTCCGGCGACGCCTTCAAGGCACTCGCCGGTCTTTCGATCAACAATGCTGGTTTTCAATATTTCAATCAAAGGCAGGGATTGATCGACCCGAGCGGCTGCCATCGTCATTTCGGCCGAGATGATTTCAAGCTTGACCGCGTACCGATCGCCGGCCGGATTGTCCCAGTGCGCCAGCGCATTGAAACGGTTATCAACCATGGTCAGGGTGTTGCGCAGATTTTCCTGACGCTTTTCTCCCCTGGCCAGATTGGCAAAATTGGTAGTAATACGCGTACTGTCTGATGGACGATAATCTTCATCAAAATCAATGCTTTTGATGCTAAACGCGAACTCTTTGTTCATTGCGCCCTGATCCCTGAAATAGACATCTGATCCCTGCTGGCCTTTCACGCTGTTGAATGGCAAAAGGTCATGCTCCTGAACAGCAGGTTCAGACAGGGATATATAGGAACACCATGGGTAATGCCCGTCGGCGATGCGATGGAGGAATTGTCAGGCGACCTGCAAAATGAAACAAACTGAATTTTTGCATGATGAAAGCAAATTTATCTCATGATTGAATGTCATGAGACACTTGCATATGACGGGGAACGTCACGGCTTCACGCCAGATAACCACCGCAACGCCTTTCTTTCCGGCACAAGAAGCGCCGAGCACGGCGTGCAACAGATCTGTCATGACGGCTGGCGCCTGAGGCCATCCATCGTTTTGACCCAGCGCTGAACTGGAATACCGACAGACGAACGGTAGACCTGGGTAGGCTTGATTGCAGATCAAAAACAGGCCGCACAGCGTGCGGCCCGGAAGGACTCAATGGCCAAGCACGACCGTGCGACCTGAATAGAGAAACACGCGGCGCTCAAGGTGATAACCGATCGCCCGGGCCAGCGTCAGGCACTCGATATCGCGCCCCTTGGCGACCAGGTCCTCAGGGTAGTGGGCATGATCCACCGTCTCGACGCCCTGAGCGATAATGGGGCCTTCATCAAGGTCATTGTTGATGTAATGCGCCGTGGCACCCACCAGCTTGACCCCCTTTTCATAGGCCTGATGGTAGGGTTTGGCGCCCTTGAAGCCAGGCAACAGCGAGTGATGAATATTGATCGCGCGCCCGGCCAGCACGTCACACATGTGCGCTGACAGCACCTGCATGTAACGCGCCAGAATCACCAGCTCCGCATCGGTACGCTCGATGATGTCGAGAATCTGCTGCTCCTGCTGCTCGCGGGTCTCCGGCGTGACCGGCAGATGATACCAGGGCAGACCGTGCCACTGCGCCAGCGGCTCCAGATCGGGATGGTTGGAAACCACCGCACAGATTTCCATTGGCAGCTGATGGGTCCGGTAGCGATACAGCAGATCGTTCAGGCAGTGATCGGCCTTCGAGACCATGATCACGACTCTGGTACGCTTATTGGGCGGCGTCAGTTCAAATGACATGTCAAACGCCTGCGCACGCTCGCCGAACTCTTTTTCAAAGGCATCAGCGCTGAAGTCATCTTCCAGCGGGCGAAACTCGGCGCGGATGAAAAACCCTTCGTTCAATCGATCATCGAAGGAGCTGAGCTCCGTAATGTAGCAGCGCTGCTCCTTGAGAAAGCGCGTGACGACATCCACGGTGCCCAGAAGGCTGGGGCACTGTGCCGCAAGAATCCAGGTATCGGCGGTTCGGGTCATGGCATTTCTCTTGTTTTATGTAGAGCGGATGAAAAAAGGGCCGGAGGCGCATGCCCCCGGCCCTCTGGTCAGGACCTAGCGTGTAACGCTGACGCCGTATTCTCTTGAGGCATCCAGCAACCAGCGATAGCAGTAGTCGGCGAAGCTTCGGCGAATCACCAGCTCCCAGCCATCCTCCTCGGCCCGGCGCAGGATGACCGTAGCCTTGGCAAAGACCGTGGACACCCCCTTGCCAACCGGGAACGCGTGCGGGTGCACATCGTAGGAGATGGACTTCATCAGCACTTCACGCGCCCGATTGCCCTTGAGCGATACGACTGTCTGACCGCCGCTGACGTTGACGATGCTGAAGTGGGCCTGGCCCAGCGACTGGCGCAGCTTCTGCTCCAGTTCAAACTCCTCGCCACCGGGTACAATGACCAGCCACTCATCCGGAGAGAGCCACTGGATCGAGCGCTCACCGCTGTCATCGCTCACCAGGGCAAGCGGTTTGGCCGGCAGGGCAATGCCCATCACTTCGCGAATGGCCTCATCCATGACGATGGCGCCACCGCGCAGGATCAGCTGCCCCAGAAAGGGCTTCTCGCTGATGATCACACCCGGATTGGAGGCGTGTGGCAGCGACTTCTGCTCGTGCACCGACCATGCCAGGGGTGACTCGGCCTTCGACGTGTCGGCCGGACGGGTCTCGAATTCCTTGACGTCAGACATTCTGGCGCTCTCCCTTGGGGTCGATAAAGACGGTGCTGACGACTTCGGCCTCATGCATGGAGCCGTCGGACATGGGCAGATAGACGGTCTCGCCCATGCGCTCACGTCCCTTTTTCAGCACGGCCAGCGCAAAGCCGCTGTCGAGTTCTGGACTGTAATAGCTCGAGGTCACATGCCCCACCATGCTCATGGGAATCGCCTCGTTGGGATCGAGTACGATCTGAGCCCCCTCTTCCAGCACCACTTTCGGGTCCTTCGGCTTCAATCCTACCAGCTGCTTGCGGTCACCACGCATGGTATCCGGGCGGCTCAGGGCACGCTTGCCGATCCAGTGAAATGGCTTGTCGTAGCCGATGGCCCAGTGCATGCCCAGATCTTCGGGCGTGACCGAACCGTCGGTGTCCTGACCCACGATGATCAGTCCCTTCTCGGCGCGCAGGACGTGCATCGTCTCGGTGCCATAGGGTGTCAGGTTGTATTTCTCACCGTGCTCGAACAGGGTCTGCCAGACCTGCATGGCATAGTTGGCCTGGACGTTGATCTCGTAGGCCAGCTCGCCGGTGAACGAGATACGGAACACGCGGGCCGGTACGCCGGCAACGTTGCCTTCCTTCCAGTCCATGAACTTGAACTTTTCGCGATCAAGATCGATGTCCGTGATTTCCGACATCAGCTTGCGCGCATCCGGCCCAGTCACGGTCATGGTAGCCCAGTGGTCGGTCACCGAGTTGAAATAGACCTGCAGCTCCGGCCATTCGGTCTGGTGCCAGAGTTCCAGCCATTCCAGTACAGATGCCGCGCCACCGGTGGTGGTGGTCATCAGGAAGTGGTTATCCCCCAGACAGCTGGTGGTACCGTCGTCCATCAGCATGCCGTCGTCTTTACACATCAGGCCGTAACGAACGCGGCCCGGCGCCAGTTTGGCCCACTTGTTGGTGTAGACACGCCCCAGGAATTCACGGGCATCCGGACCCTGAATGTCGATCTTGCCCAGCGTCGAGGCGTCCAGAATGCCAACGCCTTCACGCACGGCGAGACACTCACGGGCCACGGCGTCATGCATGCTCTCCTTCTTGCCGTTGGCGCTGCGCGGGAAGTACCAGGGGCGCTTCCAGAGGCCCACGTCCTCGAACTCGGCACCGTGCTCGACGTGCCACTGGTGCAGCGCGGTATAGCGTTTGGGATCGAAGAGCTCGTCGCAGTGACGGCCCACGATGGCACCAAAGGTGATCGGCGTGTAGTTGGGACGAAAGACCGTGGTGCCCACTTCAGGAATCGAGCGACCCAGGCAGCGTGCCGCAATGGCCATGCCGTTGATGTTGCCCAGCTTGCCCTGATCGGTACCAAAGCCCAGCGCGGTATAGCGCTTGACGTGCTCGATGGACTCGAAGCCTTCTCGTGTGGCGAGTTCGATGGCCGAGGCCGTAACATCGTTTTGCATGTCCACGAACTGCTTGGGGGCCCGCGCGCCCTTTTTCTCGTGCGGCACCTGATACAGGGCACAGGCCGGCGCTTCGCGGCGCGCTCTGGCTTCCGGCAGATTGATCTCTTCGGCGTCGTCAAAGCCGCTGTCGATGGCGGCCTGACGTCCGGCACGGGCGCCATCGGCCAGCGTCTCACCCAGCGCGTAGTGGCCTGCCACGCCACCGGCGGCCAGCATGCCCTTGACCTCGCCGGGCACAAAGCCCAGCAGCTTGTCATCCCACTGTGGGCGCGTACCGGTGTGCGACGACAGGTGAACGACCGGGCTGTAGCCGCCGGAGCTGGCGATGGTGTCGCACTCCAGATCCTCGATACGACCGGTGATCACGAAATGATCCAGATCAACCGCTGATACGCGGGCACCGCTGACGCGCTGCGTGCCCTTCGCCTCGATCACGGCACTGCCGGTGATGACGCGAATGCCGCTGTCACGGGCCTGGCGCACCAGATCACCGTCGGGATTGGAACGTGCATCCACGATGGCCACGACCTTGCGACCCGCTTCCTGCCAGTCCAGTGCCGCACGATAGGCGTGATCGTTGCTGGTGGTGAGTACCAGGCTGTTGCCGGGGATGACGCCGTAGCGACGGATGTAGGTCGACACGGCGCCGGCGACCATGTTGCCGGGCAGGTCGTTGTTGGCATAGACCACCGGGCGCTCATGAGTACCGGAGGCCAGCACTACGCGGGTGGCCCGAACGCGATGCATCCGCGCCCGCGGCATGCCGGGGAAGCCGGCATCGCTGGCAGTGTCGGCCAGGTGCTCGGTGCGACGCTCGTGCAGCGTGACAAAATTGTGATCGTGATAGCCGTTGGCGGTCGTGCGCGGCAGCAGCGTCACGCCCTCCATTGACGCGAGCTCGACAAGGGTCTTGTCGATCCAGGACGCAGCGGAGACGCCATCGAGAGTCTCGCGGCTGTCCAGCAACGACCCTCCCATCTCTTCCTGCTCGTCGCACAGAATGACACGGGCACCGCTACGGGCAGCACTCAGCGCCGCCGCCAGCCCGGCAGGGCCGGCGCCAATGACCAGCACATCACAGTGGTGGTGCATGTGGTCATAGATGTCCGGATCGGACTCGGTCGGTGCGCGGCCAAGGCCTGCGCCCATGCGGATGTACTTCTCGTAGGTCATCCACATCGAGGCCGGTGACATGAAGGTCTTGTAGTAAAAGCCCGGCGGCATGAAGTTGCCGCCCAGCTTGCCGACCCAGCTCATCACATCGCGCTGAACGTTTGGCCAGCCGTTGGTGCTGCGAGCGACCAGACCGTTGTAGAGGCCCTGCTGGGTGGCACGCACGTTGGGCACCTGAGTGTCCTTGCGAGCGCCCAGCTGTACCAGCGCATTGGGCTCTTCAGCACCGGCGGCCACGATGCCGCGGGCACGGGAATACTTGAAACTGCGGTTGACGATGTCCACGCCGTTGGCCAGCAGCGCCGAGGCCAGCGTATCACCGGCATAGCCCTGATAGCTCTGACCGTTGAAGGTGAACTCGAGACCGTGCGAGCGATCGATCCGACCGCCTGCTGAAAGTCGATTGGTCTGGGTCATGACGAGGTCTCCTCGTTAAGCGCCTTGTTCTCGGGCCGGGCACCCACGGTCTGCCAGCCGCCATCGGCCGACTGTACGCCCTGCTCCTTGCGTACCCTTTCGGTTTCAGCCGTGATGGTCGGCTGTTCGCCCATCGGGTAGGTCTCAAGAATGTCGTAGGTCACCGTGTTACGGGTGATGTTGAAAAACTTGCGACAGCCCACCGAATGCACCCACAGTTCATGGTGGATACCGCGCGGGTTATCGCGGAAAAACAGGTAGTCACCCCACTCTTCATCCGTGGTGTTTTCCGGGTCTTCGGGGCGCAGAAGATGGGCCTGACCGCGGGGATGAAATTCCTCTTCCTCGCGGTGCTCCTTGCAGTAAGGGCAGTAGATATAAAACATGATGGCTCTCCTCAGTGCGCCACGCCGGCAGCGCCGTGCTCATCGATCAATGCACCGGTATGGAAACGGTCGATGGAAAAGGGCGCAGCGATGGGGTGCATTTCGCCTTTCGCCAGACTGGCCGCAAACACGTGTCCCGAACCGGGGGTGGCCTTGAAGCCGCCGGTGCCCCAGCCGCAGTTGAAATACAGCCCCTTGACCTTCGTCTTGGACAGAATCGGACAGGCATCCGGGCAGGTATCCACGATGCCGCCCCACTGACGGTTCATGCGCACCCGCGAGAACATCGGGAACATCTCGACGATCGCCTGCAGGGTGTGCTCGATGGTGGGGTAGCTGCCGCGCTGACCGTAACCGAGATAGCCGTCGATGCCGGCACCGATGACCAGATCGCCCTTGTCGGACTGGCTCACGTAGCCATGAACGTGGTTGGACATGGTGACCGTATTGAGGATCGGCTTGAGCGGCTCGGAGACCAGTGCCTGCAGCGGATGCGACTCCAGCGGCAGCTTGATGCCGGCCATCTTCGCCAACACACCCGAGTTGCCGGCCGCCACACAGCCAACCGTATGGGCTTCGATGTCGCCACGGTTGGTGTGGACCCCCAGCACCTTGCCATCACGAATCTTGAAGCCGGTCACTTCGGTGTTCTGCAACAGATCCACGCCATGCGAGTCGGCGCCGCGGGCAAAGCCCCAGGCGACCGCATCGTGACGCGCCACGCCGGCACTTTTCTGCCAGGAAGCGCCCATGATCGGATAGCGTGCCCGATTGGAGATGTCGAGCTCGGGCTCGATCTCCTTGACCTGCTGCGGCGTGACGACCTCGCTGTCGATGCCGTTGAGACGGTTGGCATTGACGCGGCGCTGGATGTCACGCATGTCCTGCAGGGTGTGGCCCAGGTTGAGTACGCCACGCTGGGAGAACATTACGTTGTAGTTCAGATCCTGCGACAGCCCCTTCCACAGATCCAGCGAATGGTTGTAAAGGCGTGCGGCTTCGTCCCACAGATAGTTGGAGCGAACGATGGTGGTGTTACGCGCGGTGTTACCGCCGCCCAGCCAGCCCTTTTCAATCACGGCGACGTTCTTGACGCCGAATTCCTTGGCCAGGTAATAGGCCGTGGCCAGCCCGTGGCCGCCGCCACCGACGATAATGACGTCGTAGCGCTTTTTGGGCTCCGGGTTGCGCCACTGGCGCTCCCAGTTTTCATGATGACCGAACGCATGTTTAACCAGTCCGAAGCCGGAATAACGTTGCATGAGCTTTCTCCTTGATCGGCTCCGTTGGAGCCCGCTGTCGGCCGTATTCAGACTACGGAGGTTTCACTCTCGAGCCGCTGGTTTGCAGTCCGTTCCGGTCGCTGACCGTAGACGGGATAACGCGTGCACAGTGACTCTACCTTGCCACGAATTTCACTCTCGACCGCATCGAGATCCTTCTGCTGCGCCAGGGCATCCAGAATGTCGCAGATCCAGGATGCCAGCGCCTGACAATCCTTCTCGACAAAACCACGCGTGGTCACGGCCGGGGTACCGATACGCAGTCCCGAGGTGACAAACGGGCTTTGCGGGTCGTTGGGCACGGCATTTTTGTTGACGGTAATGCAGGCGCGCTCGAGTGCGGCATCGGCATCCTTGCCGGTCACGCCCTGCTTGATCAGCGAGACCAGAAACAGATGGTCATCGGTGCCGCCGGAGACCACGTCAAAGCCGCGGCTGATGAATACCTCGGCCATGGCGCGCGCATTGGCAATCACCTGGCGCTGATAGTCGGCAAAGTCCGGGCTCATGGCTTCCTTGAAGGCCACGGCCTTGGCCGCGATCACGTGCATGAGCGGGCCGCCCTGCTGACCGGGGAATACCGCACCGTTGAGCTTCTTGTAAAGCGTCTCATCACTGTCGGCAGACAGGATCAGACCGCCGCGCGGGCCGCGCAGTGTCTTGTGGGTCGTGGTGGTCACCACGTGGGCGTGCGGCAGCGGGCTCGGATAGAGACCGGCAGCGACCAGACCGGCGATATGCGCCATGTCGACCATCAGCCAGGCACCGACTTCATCGGCAATCTCGCGGAAACGCTGCCAGTCGATCACGCGTGAATAGGCTGAAAAGCCGGCAATGATCATTTTGGGCTGATGCTCACGGGCAAGCGCGGCCACTTCGTCGTAATCGATCTGGCCGGTGTCCGGATTCAGACCATACTGTACGGCGTTGTAGTATTTGCCGGAGAAGTTCGGCGCAGCACCGTGAGTCAGGTGACCGCCGTGTGCCAGGCTCATGCCCAGAATGGTATCGCCGGGCTTGACCAGCGCCATGAATACGGCGGCATTGGCCTGAGCGCCCGAGTGCGGCTGAACGTTGGCATAGTGAGCGCCGAACAGTTCGCAGGCCCGCTCGATGGCCAGGGTCTCGACCTTGTCGACAAACTCACAGCCACCGTAATAACGACGCGCCGGATAGCCCTCGGCATACTTGTTGGTCAGCTGCGAGCCCTGCGCCTGCATGACGTAGCGGCTGGTATAGTTTTCGGAAGCGATCAGTTCGATATGCGCTTCCTGCCGCTGTGTTTCTTCAGCGATCGCCTCGGCCAGGCCCGTGTCGTAATCAGACAGCTCTGCGCTGGGGGAGAAACCATGATGAAGCATCACGCCTCCTTATCATCAAGTCGTTTGTTATCCGGGAATGAGTCGAATGCAGTGCCAGGGGGGTATGTCGCACGCTATCCTGTTGCGATGGTATCGCTGCTCCCCTGCCCTGAAATGCTTGCCGACGTCACTGCCTGGTGTATTTGCGACATGCCTGTCACTGCGCGACAGGCATAAGACCATGGGATAACGAGGTCGCCCAGCCACCTTGAAGCGTCGCGCACGGACAACTCTCCCTTCAGCCCCTGCTCCACTCTAGGCTTCCAGGCATACGTTTCGGCCGTTTCCGTGCACTCTTGTGGTGCAAAACGCGTTCCGCTGGCCTGGTATCTTTAAACGCAAGTGATGGCACCAGGAGGTTTCAGCATGTCAGACAATCGCGGCGTGGTTTACATGGGTGCAGGCAAGGTCGAAGTGCAGGACATTGCCTACCCGAAAATGGAAACGCCCAACGGCAAGCCCATCGACCACGGAGTCATCCTGAAGGTGGTTTCCACCAACATCTGTGGTTCGGACCAGCACATGGTGCGAGGCCGCACCACCGCACCCCAGGGCATGGTACTGGGTCACGAAATTACCGGTGAGGTGATCGAGAAGGGCAGTGACGTCGAATTTCTTGATATCGGCGATATCGTTTCCGTCCCCTTCAACGTGGCCTGCGGCCGCTGCCGTACCTGTAAGGAAGGCCATACCGGCCTTTGCCTGCACGTCAATGACGACCGTGCCGGCGGTGCCTATGGCTACGTCGACATGGGTGGCTGGGTTGGCGGCCAGGCGCGCTACGTTATGGTGCCGTATGCCGATTTCAACCTGCTCAAGTTCCCGGATCGCGATCAGGCGATGAACCAGATTCGCGACCTGACCATGCTCAGCGACATTCTGCCGACCGGTTTCCACGGCGCGCTGAAAGCAGGCGTTGGCGCAGGTTCTACCGTCTATGTGGCCGGCGCCGGCCCGGTCGGCCTGGCCGCCGCAGCCTCTGCGCGTCTGCTGGGTGCTGCTGTGGTCATGGTGGGCGACTTCAACCACAAGCGTCTGGAACATGCCCGCAAGATGGGCTTTGAGCCGATCGACCTGAACAAGCACGACCGTCTTGGCGAGATGATTGCCGCCGTCGTGGGCGAGCCCAGCGTTGACAGTGCCATCGATGCCGTCGGTTTCGAAGCCATCGGCCATGGCGGCAAGGAGCAGCCGGCCGTCGTCCTCAACCAGATGATGGAAGTCACTCGTGAAGGCGGCTCGATCGGCATTCCGGGCCTGTACGTGACCGAAGACCCGGGCGCGACCGAGAAAGCCGCACAGACCGGCAGCCTGAGCCTGCGTTTTGGTCTGGGCTGGGCGAAGGGTCACTCCTTCCATACCGGTCAGACACCGGTCGTTCAATACAACCGTCAGCTGATGCAGGCCATCCTGCACGGTCGCCTCAACATTGCCGAGATCGTCAATGCTCAGGTCATCTCGCTTGAAGATGCACCGAAGGGCTATGAGGAGTTCGATTCGGGCGTGGCCAGCAAGTTTGTGCTCGACCCGCACGGCATGCTGGGCGCTGCCTGATCGCAAGCTGTCCCATGCGCTGGTAGAGGCATGACCAAAAACGCTCGTGACCATCGGTCATGAGCGTTTTTTAATGGCTACCGTTTGAACCATGATTCTCTTGTGGCGGGTATTAATGGCCATCGTCGATTGCCGCTCAAAAAAGAGGCGGCGCTCGGTACATCGAGCGCCGCCTCCGGCCCATTGAACGACATGGACAATTCAAACGACACGGGCGGCTCGTTATCACCGCCCATGATTCACCCGATGTTAGAAATCCACCACCAGGTCGCTCTTGACGCGACTGCAGCACGACAGGATGTAACCCTCTTCGATGTCTTCATCCGTAATACCGCCATTGTGATCCATATCGACCTCGCCTGACTTGAGCTCGACCCGGCAGGTGCCACAGATCCCCATACCGCAGGCCTTGGGGATATGCAGGCCCAGCTGGGCCGCCGCACTATGCACCGTCTCACCGGGCTGGATCTGGACGCTCTTGCCGGAGGACGCAAATTCGACGGTCACCAAATCCGCCTCGTCGACGTTTTCGGCGGCTTCCTCGGCCATTTCGGCCATCTCGAGCGCTTCTTCCTTCACGTCGGCCGGCGTCGCACCAAACAGCTCTTCATGGTAGTGATCCATGTCGTAGTTGTTGGCACGCAGGATGTTCTTGATCGCATTCATGTAGGGCACAGGGCCGCAGCAGAAGATCTCGCGCTCAAGGAAGTCAGGCGCCATGAGCTCGAGCATCGGCTGGGTCAAAAACCCTCGATAGCCGGCCCAGGCTTCGCCAATGTCCTCTTTTTTCTCACAGACGATGTGCAGCTTGAACTCGGGGATACGCGAGAACATGTGCACGAGCTCACGGTGATAGATCACATCACGCGGGGCACGAGCGCTGTGGATGAACTCGACGTCCACGTTGGCATTGGTATCAAAAAACCAGCGCGTCATCGACATCAGGGGCGTGATGCCGACACCACCGGAGAGAAACAGGACCTTGTCGGCCGGGAAATCGATCGAGTTGAAGTTGCCGACCGGGCCATGGACGGCAATCTTGTCGCCGACGCTCATGTTGGCGTGCAGCCAGTTGGAAACCTTGCCGCCCGGCACCTGCTTGACGGTGATCGAGAAACTATAGGGGATGGAAGGCGAGCTGGAGATCGTATAGGAGCGCATGATCTGCTCTCCCTCGATTTCCAGTTCAAGCGTCACGAACTGACCCGGCTTGAAAAAGAACAGGACGGGCTGTTCCGCCATGAAGCAGAAGGTGCGTACATCCCAGGTTTCCTGGATAATCTTGACGCAGCGAACCTCATGGCGGCCGTTGGTCCAGGTCTGAGTTGTAACCGGATTGAAGTAGTTCATTGTCATGATGTTTTCTGCCTGGCAGTGCCGCAGCTATTCGCTCGCCGATCCGTGTTGACGACACGGTCCGACACCCTTTCAGTCTGGCATTCTGGTGACGCCTCTCGCACCAGGCTTGTCTGTCAGCGACACGCGCATACCTTTCACCCCCATTTTCTGTCTTTCATGGGCTTGTCAGGTCGTCGTGGCACTCTTTCATGTCGCGGGTAGACAACCGAAATCCATGGCCTTATACCACAATCGCCATCAATCAAGATGGATCAGTTTTCCATGAGTGAATACCAGGTCTCACACAACAAATAACATCCGCTCAACCGTATTGTCGCTTTCCCTCACACAGCGACAATGAAAAGGATATTTGGTATGGACATGACAGCTTCATATGGCCCGGATGATCCCCTGAACCAGGCCCGCCAGGCCGCGGCCGACCTGCTTCAGAACCGAAACCCCACCTACTCCCTGCCCCAGCCGTTTTATAACGACGCGCGTTTTTTCGCGCTCGATATGCAGGAAGTATTCGAAAAGGAATGGCTGTTCGCCGGCATGACCTGCGAGATCCCTTCCAAGGGTAATTTCATGACGCTGGAGATCGGCAGCAACCCGGTCGTCATCGTTCGTGGTGCCGAGGGTGTGGTTCATGCCTTCCACAATGTCTGCCGTCACCGTGGCTCCAGACTGTGCACCAAGGAAAAGGGCAAGGTTGCCAAGCTGGTCTGTCCCTACCATCAGTGGACCTATGAACTCGATGGACGACTGCTGTTTGCCGGCAGCGACATGGGCGTCGATTTCGACCTCAATCAGTTCGGTCTCAAGCCGGTCAATGTTCGCACTGCCGGTGGCTTTATCTTCATCAATTTGAGCGAAGAGCCGCCCGTCATTGATGATTTCCTGGTTACGCTCGAGCACTACCTCGAGCCGTATGACATGGACAACGTCAAGGTGGCCACGCAAACCACCATCGTTGAACAGGCGAACTGGAAGCTGGTCATCGAGAACAACCGCGAGTGCTATCACTGCAACGGTGCACACCCGGAGCTGCTCAATTCGCTGATCGAATTCGATGACACGGAAGACCCCCGTGCCACCGACAAGTACAAGGAGCTGGTCACTCGCAAGCAGGCTGACTGGAACAATGAGCAGGTGCCCTGGCAGCTCAAGCGTTTCGGCAAGCGCAACCGCCTGACCCGCACCCCGCTGCTGGATAACGTGGTCTCCATGACCATGGACGGCAAACCGGGCTGCAAAAAACTCATGGGTCGCCTGACCAGTCCCGACATGGGTTCGCTGCGCATTCTGCACCTGCCCAATTCGTGGAACCACTTCATGGGCGATCACGCCGTGGTCTTCCGCGTATTACCGCTGGGCCCGCAGCAGACCATGGTGACCACCAAGTGGCTGGTCCACAAGGATGCCGTTGAAGGTGAGGATTACGACGTCGAGCGCCTGCGCCACGTCTGGGATGCCACCAACGATCAGGACCGTCAGCTGGCTGAAGAAAACCAGCGCGGCATCAACTCGAAGGCGTATCAGCCCGGCCCGTACTCCGAAACCTATGAGTTCGGCGTCATCGACTTCGTCAACTGGTACGGCGAGCGGATGCTGACCCATCTGGGCCATGAGGCCCCGGCACTGCATCTGGCCAAGGGCTGAGTCGAAAGCTGATCGACTCAGGTTAAAAGAGTGGTAAAACATCAAAGGGACTGGCCACGATCCGTGTGCCAGTCCCTTTTTTTGTTTCGGCTCGCCGTTTATTTCGGCTCATTCAATGCCGGAAGCAGGTATTGATCGATGGCCTGACGCACCGACGGCAGCAGGATATCCGACCGGCTGACCAGCTCATCCACCAGCTCTTTCAGCCCCTCAACACCTTCTCCTCGATGCTTGCACAGGGCCATGCGCGCACAGGTATCCGGCCCTGCCCCCTCGGGGATATGGACGCCAAGTGCCACCAGCCGCATGCGAAAATCATCACCATCAATCAGATCGACAATCATCATCTTCACGCCCTCTTTTTGTTGCCCTTTGATCCATTCGATATTAAAGGCAATAGACGAATGGCGCGCTCGGCCGAGCGGCAATGGACATGTTGGCGTCGCTTTTAAATAAATGGCTTTTCAGGCTGAGACAAAGAATGCATAACAGCCGAAAAGGGGGCTGGTTGCACAATCATTTTTTGTATAACAACAAAGAGGACCGCGTATGGATGACCAGAACTCATTACTGACGTCGGGCCAGGACAACAAGCAGATGATGGGCATGGATTTTCACCATCCCGTCTTTCCGCTTTCTGCCGCCGCCATTCTTGCCTTTCTTATCTATGCCCTGATTTATCCTGATATGGCCAACGCCCAGCTGGGCCTGGCCAAGAACTGGTCGATTGAACATTTCGACTGGCTTTTCATGATTTCAGGCAATGTTTTCGTGATCTTTTGTCTGGCACTGATCGTGCTGCCGGTCGGTCGTATTCGACTGGGCGGCCAGAATGCCAGGCCCGAGTATTCCCGCATGTCGTGGTTTGCCATGCTCTTCGCCGCCGGTATGGGAATCGGTCTCATGTTCTGGAGTGTGGCCGAGCCTGTGGCCTACTATACCGACTGGTATGGCACCCCGCTTAATGCAGCGCCGCGCACACCGGAAGGCGCGAGTGCTGCCATGGGTGCCACCATGTTCCACTGGGGATTACACCCCTGGGCCATCTACGCCGTGGTGGGATTATCACTGGCCTTTTTTACCTATAACCGCGGCCTTCCCTTGACCCTTCGCTCGGTCTTCTATCCCATTCTTGGCAGGTATACCCGTGGCTGGGCCGGTCATGTCATTGATATTCTGGCTGTTCTGGCCACGGTCTTTGGTCTGGCTACCTCACTGGGCTTTGGCGCCTCTCAGGCAGCGGGTGGGCTTGCCTATCTCTTTAATGTGCCCAATACACTGGGCACTCAGCTGGCCATTATCATTGTGGTCAGCGTGCTGACCCTGATTTCGGTCTGGCGCGGCATTGATGGCGGCGTGAAGCTTTTCTCCAACATCAACATGTTCATTGCCGCCCTGCTGCTGCTGTTTGTTCTTGCCGTAGCGCCCACGCTGACCGTGCTGGCAGGCATCGGGACAACGGCAATGGATTACGCGACCCACATCCTGCCGCTGTCGAACTGGATCGGTCGCGATGACGGCACCTGGTATCATGGCTGGACCATCTTTTACTGGGCCTGGTGGATCTCCTGGTCACCCTTTGTCGGCATGTTTATCGCGCGCGTTTCAAAGGGCCGTACCGTCCGTGAATTTTTGATTGCCGTACTGTTGATTCCGACCGTAGTGACTCTCGTCTGGATGAGCACCTTTGGCGGGCTGGCGCTTTATCAGGTCACCAACAATATCGGCAAGCTGGCCAACGGTATCGATGATGTCTCACTGGCCATGTTCCACATGCTCGAACAGCTTCCCCTGTCCGGTGTGACCTCGTTTCTGGCCATTGTTCTGGTGCTGGTCTTTTTCATCACCTCGTCGGATTCGGGCTCGCTGGTCATCGACAACATCACGGCCGGCGGCAAGACCGATACGCCGCGCGGTCAGCGTGTGTTCTGGGCCACCATGCAGGGCTCGATTGCCGGCGTGCTGCTCTACGGCGGCGGCACCACGGCCATGAGTGCGCTTCAGGCGGGTGCTGTTGCCACCGGGTTGCCCTTTACCGTAGTGCTGCTGTTGATGTGCGCCAGCCTCTATATGGGCCTGCATCGAGAGCTGTATGGGCCAAAGACATCGACCCGAGCTGCTCAGCCGCTTTAATTCGCTAAATCTTATATGCTCGACGCAGAACAGGGCCGCCCTTCGGGGCGGCCCTGTTTTTTGGGCTCATGTCGCAAATGCCATGCCCCGTGACGCTGGCGCATATGAGGGATCGAAGCGCTCGCGACATGCTTTCCACACAAGCAATAAAAGACTCATAAAGCGGGAGCCCTTTCATGGTCTATACCATCGCCATCCTGTGCAGCCTTGTTGGCTACTTCCTGATCGGTCATCTGGCCGGGCGGCGCGTCAAACATCTCGATGACTACCTGGTGGCCGGGCGCAATGCCCCGACCTTTTTCATTCTGGGGACGCTGGTGGCCAGCTATCTGAGCACCAGCGCCTTTCTTGGCGAAACCGGCTTTGCCTATGATGGCTATCCCTTTGTGATGCTGATTTTCGCCGCCATCAGCACCTCGGGATGTCTGCTGGGCGCACTGGCCTTTGGCCGCTATTTGAGACGCAGCGAGGCCAGAACGGTGCCGGAGTTTTTCGGCAAGCGCTTCGATTCAAGGCGCGTGCAGATGATTGCGGGACTGACCACCGTGATCGGACTTGGGGCCTATCTGGTCGGGGTCATGCAGGGCGCCGGCATCATGTTCTCGGAACTGACCGGCATGCCGTACTGGACCGGGCTGGTGCTGGTCTGGCTGACCTATACCGGCTTTATTCTCTACTCCGGTTCTCCCGGCGTGATGGTCACCGACACCATCATGTTCGTGATCTTCTCGCTGGCAGCGCTGGGCGGCTCGATCTATATCCTGCAGGATCTGGGCGGCTGGCACGGCGTGATCGAAGGGCTTTTAAGCCAGACCGACAAACCCGACATCGCCCTGTGGCATGGCGTACTGGAAGGGCCGGATGCCACCTTCTCGACGCCGGGCGAAGCGCTGACATGGGGCATTACCCTGGGGCTGGTCTGGGCCGCGGTACTGGCCGCCAGTCCATGGCAGTCCAGTCGCTATCTCATGGCGCGCAACGAGCATGTCGTCATGCGTTCGGCCATGCTGACGGCCGTGGCACTGGCCGTGTTCTATGCCCTGATGATGATGACCGGCGCCGCCATCAACCTGTACGACAGCGGGCTCGATGGCGAACGGGCCATGGTCTGGGCTTCACTCAACATCCTGCCGACCTGGCTGGGCGTGGTGATCCTCACCGGCGTGTTTGCCGCGGCGCTCTCTTCCTGCTCAACGTTTTTGTCGATCATCGGCTTTAGTATTTCCAACGATATCCTGCCGCCCAATCGCAGCGAAAAGGCCGCCATGCGCGCCAGCCGCCTGTCGATTCTGGGGGCAGGGCTGATCTCGCTGATCATTGCCCTCTTTCAGTCGCCGGCGGTCATGGCCGTGGTCTGGTTTGCCGCCACCCTCTTTGCCTCGTCCTGGGGGCCGGTCGCGCTGATGAGCATCTGGAGCCGCCGGATTACGGCAGCCGGGGCTGGATGGGGGCTAACGGTAGGCTTCGTCGGCAATATCGCCCTATCGCTGATGGATCAGGCACAGTGGATCTCGCTGCCGGTTTATCTGCATCCGGTGGTACTCAGCACGGTGGCCGCACTGGTGGCGATCATCGTGGCCTCAAAACTGACCCGGGTCACTGACATTCAGCAGACGTATCGTGACTTTCTGCATGAGCATGACCGCGAGGTCAGCGCCACATGGATTTCCGGCACACGTGTCATTGCCCTGTGTACCATGCTGTCTGGCGCAGGCATCGGCCTGTTCCTTTGGGTTCAGTACGCGACAACGCTTGAGTCGCTGGCCGAGCAGTTCGGCGTACCTGCACAGGCCATCACCGGAGGCTATATGCTGGCGGCTGGCTGCGGTGCGATGCTGTTGGCCGCCGGCAGCGCCGGGTACTGGGTGGTACGCAAGCGCGGTCAGCGTGCACCAAACATGCAGCCCGCCCGTTCCTGATTCCTGCGCTATCAACACGCTTCCGGCCGGCCCTTCGGGGCCGGTTGTGGTGGTGGACGCCATCACTCGCTGTGGTGTCTCTTGAGATATCCGTCGATCAGTCCTGCCCTGGAGACTGCTCTCCCCAGATCAACTCGTTTGACACACTCTTTTCAAATCGCATCCATTGAGTCCTTCAGCCCGTTCTGGATCACTTGTCGGCACGTCCAGAAACGAAAACGCCCCGCCATCAGGCGGGGCACAATGCGTTTTAATCCCTTTTTTTAACCAATGCCCGTGATCCCTTTCGCGCGTCGCCAATGGCAGCGCGCGGCAGGTTATCAGCGCAAAACACCCTCTTCCCTGAGCAATTTGAAAATCGCCTCGGCACCCTGCTCAGGCGTGACATCAGTGAGGGTCTGTCCACCACCGCCGTCGGCTTTGGCTGCCGCCGCCTTGAAGCGGTCACGGGCCGAGGAGGACTTGATAACCTTCAAACGCTTGGGCCGCTTGCGAGCCGGCTGAATCTGCCACTCGGTCAGCGGTGCATCGGCTTCGCTGGCATGCGGCAGAACTTCAAGTTCACCGCGACGCGCCGGGCCAAAGGCGCTCTGCCGGGCCGCCGGGGCGCTGGTATCCACTGTGGCGATCGCCGGCAGGCGCACGCGCAGACGGCGGCGCTTGCCACGCGGCAGAGCCTGAAGCACCGTGGCCACGCCCTTTTCGACCTTTTCGACGGCGGCCAGTCCGTTGATGACCGGCCAACCCAGCGCCTCGGCCAGCAGATAGGGCAGAATGCCGGAGCCTTCACCGGTTTCGGCGCGCGTACCGGTCAGCACTAGCTGTGGTGTACTGGTGCGCAGGGCATCGGTCAGCACGGGCACCACATCGGCCTGAGGCATCTGCTCGAGCAGGCGAATCTCTTCGATACCCATCCCCAGATAGCCACGAATGGCCTCTTCATTGTTGCTGTCATGCTGGCCGGCGTGCATCAGACTGACCGAGGCACCCTTCAGGCTCAGCGCCATTTCCACGGCACGAGCGTCCTGATCGGCGCGACGCGTACGGGCCGTCAAGGGATGACGGCCGATCGAGACCAGCACGGCCACATCGAGTCCGGAAGCATTCGAGGATTCGGCGTTAAGCGGCATCGCGATTCTCCTCCTGCTCGGCGCGGTAGCGTTCCACCCGCTCGACCAGCGCCGAAAGGATAGCGTTGGCATCACCAATCACGGCCAGATCGGCACGTTTGACCATGTCACAGCCTTCATCAAGGTTGATGGCCACGACCTTCTCGCAGGTCTGGATGCCCTGCAGGTGCTGAATGGCGCCCGAGATACCCACAGCGACATAAACCTTTGCCGAGACCCAGGTACCGGTGGCACCGACCTGCCGATCACGCGGCATGTAGCCATCGTCGACCGCCACGCGTGAGGCGCCCTTGGTCGCCCCCAGCACTTCGGCGGCGTGATGGTAGTTGTCCCAGTCCTTGACGCCATTGCCGGCAGATAGAATGAACTCGGCCTCGGCCAGCGATACGCTGGCCGGATCGACCGCCACTTCACCAATGTCCTCGATGCGACCGAGCACATTGGGCAGCGGCTGGGAGAGCTCGATGGGCTCGGCCGCGTGCCGGGTCTCGGTGACCGGGTCGGCGCACTCGGCCAGCGCAATCACGACGTGCGGCAGATCGCGAACAATGTCGGTCGTGCCGGCAGCACCGCGGGTGATACAGCGCCAGCCGGTGGCACTGTCACTGTTGGCCTCGACCTGCCAGACCTGAGTAGCGGCACGCTCGCCCAGCCGAACCCCCAGACGTCGGCCCAGTTCGCCACCGCCCTGGGTGGAATCCGGCAGTAGCCAGTAGCGCGGTGAAAGCTCTCGCTCCACGCCCTGCAGGGCCGCGATACGGTTTTCAGGCGTATAGCCGTCAAACTGCTCGCCCTCCAGGCAGAGCAGACGATCGATACCGGCCTCATCAAAGGTGGATTCCTTGTGCTCGCCATAGACGATGGCCAGCACGGCACCGGGATGATCCGGATCGGCGTCGGCCAGCTGACGGGCAAGCCCCAGCAGATCACGGTCGTGACCGGAGAGACGGCCACCGGCCATGTCGGGCACCACGGCCACCATGAACGCCGGCGACTCGATGGTGACACTGCGACGGCTGTCTTTTGCCTCGGCGCTGCGTCCGGTGGCCTGCGACGCCTGCTGGGCGCCGCTGCGGTCGATCCGACGAATGCCGTTGGGGCCCATGAAGCCGACAGCATGCGGATTACGCCGCATCAGGCCGTTGGGCCCCATCCACTCACTGGCCACACTGCCACCGCCGATCTCGGCCAGCACTTCAAGGTGCTGAGGGTGCAGACGGTTACGGGCGATCCACTCCTTGCGAGGGTCGCGACGAACAAGTTCGCTCATGACGTTACCTCCTCGACATTACGCTCGGTCTGCGAGGCATTCTTGCCTGACGCCTTTTTTCCTGCAGCGGCATCGGTCGTCAGCGCATCGGCCACCAGTTCGGCAATGTCCTTGATATCGGCGCGCGGTTCCACCACGCCTTCCAGCATGGCCGTACACTGCGGGCAGCCGACGGCCACCGTATCCGCACCGGTTTCACGTACATCGCCCATTCGCATATCGGGAATACGCTGCTTGCCGGGAATATCGGTGATCGGCGCACCACCGCCCCCGCCACAGCAGCGCGAGCGATAGCCGGAACGCGCCATTTCCTTGACCTCGATACCCAGCGCTCTGAGTACGTCGCGTGGCGCTTCGTACTCGCCGTTATAGCGTCCGAGATAGCACGGATCGTGATAGGTCACGCTGCCGCCCTTCCAGGCCTTGAAGGTGAGTCGCTCGGCCTTGACCAGCTCATTGATATAAGTGCTGTGGTGATAGACCTCGTAATTGGCCGGCATGTCAGCCGTGCCCAGCTCGCCGTACTCGTTCTTGAGCACGTGGAAGCTGTGCGGGTCACAGGTGACAATGCGCGAGAAGCGATACTGGCTCATGGTTTTGATGTTACGCCGCGCCAGGGTCTGGAAGGTGGCTTCATCCCCCAGGCGCCGGGCCACATCACCACTGTCGCGCTCTTCATTGCCCAATACGGCAAAGTCGACATCGGCAGCCCGCAGGACCTTGATCAGCGAGCGCAGCGTGCGCTGGTTACGCATGTCAAAGACGCCGTCACCCAGCCACAACAGCACCTCGGCCTCTTTTTTATCCGCCATCAGCGGCAGGTTGAGATCCGCGGCCCAGTGCAGACGCGAATCAGGGTCGAAACCGCCGGGATTATCCGTGGCGATCAGATTATCCAGTACCTCGGCGCCCTTGTTGGGTGTGTTGCCGTGTTCAAGCGTCAGGAAACGGCGCATGTCGACGATGGCATCAACGTGCTCAATCATCATCGGACACTCTTCGACGCAGGCACGACAGGTGGTGCAGGACCACAGCGTCTCGGCATCCACCAGTGCACGACCTTCGCGGGGCACGATCGGCCCGTTCGGGCTACCGCCGTGCTCACCGATCGGCTTGCCCGGATAGGGGGAACCGTGATAGTTCGCATCGGTCCCGCCGGCCATGCCGATGACCATGTCCTGAATCAGCTTTTTCGGGTTGAGCGGCTGACCGGCAGCAAACGCCGGGCACATCGCTTCACAGCGGCCGCACTGCACGCAGGCGTCAAAGCCCAGCAGCTGGTTCCAGGTAAAGTCGGCGGGCTTTTCAACGCCAAGCTTTTTCTTGTCGTCATCAAGCTTCAGCGCCTTCAGACCGGTCGAGCGATGCTCTCCACCGGTGCCATCGGAAAAACGCTCCTGACGACGGTGAAAGGCAAGATGCAGGGCACCGGCGAAGGCGTGCTTCATCGGTCCACCCCAGGTCATGCCAAAGAACATCTCGCCAAGCCCCCAGGTGACCACGGCGGCCAGCACCAGTGCGATCAGCCAGCCGCCGGCATCTTCCGGCAAAATGCCGGCGGTGGGCAGCGTCACCATGAACATGCCGACCGAGAAGGCCATCAGGCTCTTGGGCAGACGCATCCACGGCCCTTTTGACAGTCGCTGCGGCGGCGGATTGCGGCGTTTGGCGACAAACAGGCTGCCCACGAACATGCTGATCGTGGCGGCCAGCAGTACCCAGGCAAGAATGGCGCTATCAAGGCCGAAACCGTGGACAATGATGGCCAAAAGCGCAGCCAGCACAAAGCCGCCGGCGGTGGCCACGTGGGTTTTGGAGATGTACTTGTCGCGATCAACGATGTGGTGCAGATCCACCAGATAGCGTCTGGGCATCTGCATCAGCCCGCGCATGATGGGCACGGGAGAGGGTCGCCCCTGGCGCCACAGGCGCACGCGACGCACCGCACCGATGGCGGCCAGCAACAACGCAGAGAACAGCAGTATCGGCAAAAGGATATCAAGCATGGCGTCTCTCCTCTCGGAGACACCGTAAGGACGAAACGTCACGGGCCCGGGGGCCCATGACGTTCAACTTACAGCGTTATTGTTTCAGAAGTCCTTGCACAACCGCAGCGCATCATAGATGGCAGCATGCGTGTTGCGCGGCGCGGTGCAGTCACCCAGACGGAACAGCGCGAAGCCATCACCGCTCTCGGACAGGCAGGGCTGCGGTTCGATGGCATAGAGCGCCTCGATATCGGTCTGGCCCTTGTTGCGTGACTGGCCCTTGAGGCTGTAATACAGCGCCTCATCCGGACGCACCCCGTTTTCGACCACGACCTGATCCACGACCCGCTCTTCCATGGCACCGGTGTACTCGTTCTCGAGTACCGCGACCAGAGAATCGCCCTCGCGATAGACCTTATGCAGCGCGAGATCCGACGTCATGATGACCTCTTTCTCGTAGAGGCTGCGGTAATACGTCGGGAACGTTGTTCCCCCTACTGCAGCACCGGGCTTGATATCGTCGGTGACGATCTCGACGCGCGAGCCCTTGTCGGCCAGATAATCGGCGGCGGAGACCCCTGAAAACTCGCAGATGGTGTCAAAGATCAGGACGTTCTTGCCCGGTTCCACGCTGCCATCGAGAATGTCCCAGGTGCTGACGACCAGGCTCTTGCCCTTGTCTTCGTCATAGCCCCACTCCGGCACCTGCGAGAGGAACGGCTGACCACCTGTGGCCAGAATCACCACGTCCGGACGCAGATCCTTGATGGTGGCTTCATCGGCCTTCGTGCCCAGACGCTGATCAACGCCCAGACGTGTCAGTTCGAGCTGATACCAGCGCGTGATACCGGCGATCTGATCGCGCTGCGGCGCTTTTGATGCAATGGTGATCTGCCCACCGATCTGCTCTTTCGCTTCAAACAACGTGACGTCATGACCACGCTCGGCGCAGACGCGAGCGGCTTCCATCCCGCCGGGACCACCGCCAACGATCACAACCTTGCGCTTTGGCCCTTCGGTTTTTTCGATGATGTGCGGCAGGCCCATGTATTCGCGCGACGTGGCCGCGTTCTGGATACACAGGACGTCGAGCCCCTGGTACTGACGATCGATGCAGTAGTTGGCACCAACGCACTGCTTGATCTGATCGACCTGGTTGTTCTTGATCTTGGCGATGATGTGCGGGTCGGCAATGTGGGCACGCGTCATGCCGACCAGATCCACGTAACCGCCTTCCAGAATACGCTGGGCCTGGTTGGGGTCCTTGATGTTCTGGGCGTGAATGACCGGAACGCTGACCACTTCCTTGATGCCAGAGGCCAGGTGCAAAAACGGCTCCGGCGGATAGGACATGTTGGGAATAACGTTGGCCAGAGTGTTGTGCGTATCACAGCCCGAGCCCACCACGCCAAAGTAATCGACCATGCCGGTGGCATCGTAATAGGCCGCGATGCGCTTCATCTCCTCGTGATCGAGACCGTCCGGATGGAACTCGTCCCCGGTAATACGCATGCCGACCACGAAGTCGTCACCGACTTCAGCGCGCACGGCCTTGAGCACTTCCATGCCAAAGCGCATGCGGTTTTCAAAGCTGCCGCCCCATTCATCGGTCCGCTTGTTGACGCGCGGACTCCAGAACTGGTCGATCAAATGCTGGTGTACGGCAGAAAGCTCGACGCCATCAAGACCGCCTTCCTTCGCCCGGCGTGCTGCCTGGGTGAAGTCATAAATGATGCGGTGGATTTCTTCGACTTCGATCGTCTTGCAGGTCGAGCGGTGTACCGGCTCACGGATACCCGACGGCGAGACCAGCGTTGACCAGTCGTAACCATCCCAGCGTGAGCGACGGCCCATATGGGTGATCTGGATCATGATCTTGCCGCCATGCTTGTGCACGGCGTCCGCCAGGTTCTGGAAGTGCGGGATGATGCGATCGGTCGACAGGTTGACCGAGCTCCACCAGCCCTGCGGGCTGTCGATGGACACGATCGACGAGCCGCCACAGATGCACAGGCCGCACCCGCCCTTGGCCTTCTCTTCGTAGTATTTGACGTAGCGGTCGGTGGTCATGCCGCCGTCGGTGGCGTACACCTCGGCATGCGCCGTGCTGACCACGCGGTTACGGATGGTGTGCTTGCCGATCTGGATCGGCTTGAATAGAGCTTCGAATGCCATCTCAAGGATCCTCGGTTACGCGGGCGTGACAACAAACAGACCGTGGTCGTGGCCCTGCTGGGCGCCACTCTGGGTCTGTACGGCAACGGTGCGCAAATCACTGCCACGGGCGCTCAGAATCTGATCCATGGCGCCGGCAAACCAGCCGGTGAACATGTACTCGACCTTGCGATCCACCTTGCCCATCTGATAGACGAAGGCGCTGTGCTCAAGACGCACGCGGGCCGTACCGGCTTCCAGATCGATCTCTTCGGTGATGAAAAGTCCCCAGCCGCGCTGAGACAGGCGCTTCATGTAGTGTTCGAAGACGTCGACGCCTTCCAGACCGTGAAGCTCGGCTTCCTTCTCGCACCAGTGCCAGGCACTCTTGTAGCCGGCGTGATAGAGAATCTCCGCGTATTTCTCGGCACCCAGGGCCTCTTCGATGGCCATGTGGTTGTTGATGAAGAAATGGCGCGGTACATACAGCATCGGCAGGGCATCGGTCGTCCAGATACCGGTTTCGCTGTCGACTTCAATCGGGAGTTCAGGGGCTTGTTTCGTCACGATCGTCTTCCTCAAACTTGTAATTGTTCAAGAGCCGGATAGGCCCTGAAGGGGGCAGGAAAGGCAGGCAGGACGGCGAATCAGGCGCCGCCCCGTCCCTTTTGAGACTTATTCGCCCCAGACATCCTTCAGGGTTCTGACCCAGTTCTCGCCCATGATCTTTCTGACCTGGGTTTCACTCAGGCCGCGCTTTAGAAGCGCTTCTGTCAGGTTGGGGAATTCGCCGATGGTACGAATGCCCTCGGGATTGATGATCTTGCCGAAGTTGGTCAGGCGACGGGCGTAGCCCTTGTCGTGGGTCAGCCACTCAAAGAAGTTCTGATCATGGCCTTGAGTAAAGTCGGTGCCGATGCCGATGGCATCTTCGCCGACGATGTTCATGATGTATTCGATCGCTTCGCAGTAGTCGTCGATGGTGGAATCGACGCCATTTTTGAGAAACGGCGTGAACATGGTGACGCCAACAAAGCCGCCGTGATCGGCGATAAACTTGAGTTCTTCGTCAGACTTGTTGCGCGGGTGCTCCTTGAGCCCGGAAGGCAGGCAGTGGGAGTAGCACACCGGCTTTTTGGATTCGAGAATGACCTCTTTGGACGTGGTCGCGCCCACGTGGGACAGGTCGCACAGCATGCCGACACGGTTCATTTCAGCCACGATCTCGCGTCCGAAACCGGACAGGCCGCCGTCGCGCTCGTAGCAGCCGGTGCCGACCAGGTTCTGGGTGTTGTAGCACATCTGCACGATGCCCACGCCCAGCTCCTTGAAGATCTCGACATAACCGATCTGGTCTTCAAACGCATGGGCGTTTTGAAAGCCGAAGATGATGCCGGTCTTGCCTTCTTCCTTGGCACGGGTGATGTCGGCGGTGGTGCGCACCGGGCGTACCAGGTCGCTGCACTCTTCCATCAGCTTTTTGGAAGCGACGATGTTATCCACCGTTGCCTTGAACCCTTCCCAGACCGAGACGGTGCAGTTGGCGGCGGTCAAACCGCCGCGGCGCATGTCTTCAAGCAGTTCCCGGTTCCATTTGGCGATGATCAGGCCATCGATCACAATGGCGTCGTCATGCAGTTCGGCAGGGGTCATGGTCAGGCTCCAGATGGTGACTAATGCATGGAGCATATCCCTGCCCCGGCTTCATCCGACGCCTGGAAACGACGGGGAAAATTCCAAAAGCGTCATCCCCTGCCAAAGAGTGCCCGACCGACTCCTCCCGCCTTTTGATCTCGACACAAAACGTCAGTGGATCAAGACATTGCCCTGAACCGTCTTACTGCCTCCCGAGTAAAAAGACACAAAAAAGGAGCTGCCCGGGCGGGGCAGCTCCTCGATGAACGCTGATGGCGTGTCGCTTTCAGGGATTAGCGCGTGAGCGGCACGCTGGCAAAGGTGGGCTCGCCCTGGGCGTGGACCAGCGACATCATCGCACTCGACATGGGCTCGCTGGAGGCCGGTTCGACCGCCACGATCTTGGCTGCACTGGCATTGCGGTCATACCAGACATTACTGCCCGAACGCTCGCCTCTGGGCGGCACGCCAAAGTATTCGCGATAGCATTTCGAGAAATGTGGCGTCGACACGAAACCACACACCGAGGCCACCTCGATGATCGACAGCGAGGTCTGCTTGAGCAACTGCCGTGCCCGCACCAGACGCAGCTTGAGGTAATAGCGCGATGGCGAGCAGTGCAGATAGCGCTGGAACAACCGCTCCAGCTGACGTCGGGAGACATTGACGTAGCGGGCCAGGGTGTCGAGTTCGATCGGCTCTTCGAGGTTGGACTCCATCAGCGCCACGATTTCCAGAAGCTTCGGCTGCGTGGTGCCCAGCACATGCTTGAGCGGTACGCGCTGATGATCCTGCTCGTTGCGCACCCGCTCACAGATGAACATCTCGGAGATACCGGCCGACAGCTCATGCCCATGATCGCGAGCGATCAGGTTCAGCATCATGTCCATCGGTGCCGTGCCACCGGAGGCCGTAAACCGATCACGATCGATCGAGAAAAGGCGCGTGGTGAGCGTGACGTTGGGGAAGGCTTCCTGCATTGAGGCCAGACACTCCCAGTGGATACTGGCCTCGTAGTGATCCAGCAGCCCCGCCTTGGCCAGCGCCCAGCTGCCCGTACAAATGGCGCCGATGCGTCGCAGCTGACGTGACTGCGCCTGCAGCCAGTGGGCGTGTTCGCGTGTCACGCTGTGCTGAGGCGCAACGCCCCCGCACACCACGACCCAGTCAAGCGACAGGGGGACGGTAATCGAAACATCCGGCGTGACCTGCAGACCATCGCTGGCACGCACCGGCGCGCCGTTGTGGGTCAGCGTATACCAGCGATACAGCTCACGACCGGCCAGCTGATTGGCCATGCGCAGCGGTTCGATCACCGAGGCCAGCGAAATCAGCGTGAAGTTATCAAGTAATAGGAAACCGATGGTTTGCGGCGTTGAAATGCCGCTGGCACCCGTGGAGGGGCCGGCCTTGTGGTCAGGTAACATGTCGTCATGCCTCCTCAATCGTATCCTGCTTTTGTAATTGTTTTGGCAGACTCGTTGGCGATCTGTCGAAAGCACGGTTGCCATGGCCTTATCATGCACCATTGCGGCTATAACAGTCGCCTCTTAATTTGTCGCTTATAGATACGTATACACGGTTTTATAGACACTGTATCGCCCTCCAATAGTTGGAAATGTCGCTCTCAAAACAATCAATGTCGCAACACGGGCACCCATGACGCGCTGAAACCGGACGCGACACAGGGTTACACATCAGAGATCACTCCTGACACATCAGGGCCGATGAAAAATCTCCCTGAAACCCCGTCAATACAGGTGGCCAAAATCGAGAAAGCGCGGCGAAGGAGAAGACGAACGCAGGCAGGGTGTTGATTGAACATTCAGAGGGACTGTTGACCCAGAGGCAACAAAACGAACCTCAAACGGTCTTTTGGTTGCGCTGACTTCTTCTCATGATGAAAACCTCATCATGACAATAATGGAGCGCCCCATGTTTACCCCCGAAGAGATCCAGGCTGCCATCGAATTACGCCACGAACTCCACCGCCATCCCGAACTGCGTTTCAGAGAGTTCAGAACCGCCGAGCGCATTGCCGGACTTTTGGAGCAAAAAGGGTATGAAGTCACCCGGGGCATCGCGGGGACAGGCGTTGTGGCCCTGCTGGAGACGGGACGGCCCGGGCCTGTGGTGGCGCTACGCGCCGACATGGACGCGCTCCCCATTGTAGAGGTCTCCGACCACGATCACGTGTCGCAAACCCCGGGCGTCATGCACGCCTGCGGTCATGACGGCCATACGGCCGCGCTGATGCTGGCAGCCGATGCCCTGATGCGACTGCGCGATCAGCTTTGTGGCACGGTCAAACTGATCTTCCAGCCTGCTGAAGAAGGCGGCAATGGCGCGGACAAAATGATTCAGGAAGGCGTGCTGGAGAACCCGAGCGTCGATTATATCTTCGGGTTTCATAACCGCCCCGGCTTTGACACCGGCGAAGTCTTCGTCAAGTCAGGCTCGGCCATGGGCGGCAACGATACCTTTGAACTGATCCTGTTCGGTCAGTCGGGACACGCCGCCATGCCCCACCTGGCCGTCGACCCGATCTATCTGGGCGGCTCAATCATTCAGCAGCTGCAGGGCGTTGTGGCCCGTAACAAGTCGCCACTTCATTCAGGGGTCATTACCGTTTCCACCTTTCATGCCGGTGATGCCGCCAATGTGATCCCCGCCTCGGCACAGCTGACCCTCAACATCCGAAGCGACCGGGAAGCCTCACGCCAGGTGCTGATCCAGCAGATGCAGGCCACGATCGAAGGCCTTTGCAGCGCGGCCGGCGCCACATACACGCTGACGCCCATCCATCAGATCCCCCCACTCGTCAACGATGCCCACTGGAGTCAACGGGTCGTTGAGGTGGCAGGTCAGCGCAGGCTGGGCACACGCGTGCGATCGCTTGATGAAATGCCGACCATGGGCGCAGAGGACTTTGCCTTCTACCTGCAGCAAGTTCCCGGCTGTTTCTTCTTTGTAGGCAACGGCGCGGACAGCGTCTATCTGCACAACGATCGCTACGACTTCAACGACGACATTCTTGAGGTGGCCGCAAGCGTACATGTCGCCATGGTGGAAGACATTCTGGCCGTGACCTCGGAGCACTAGCCCGCACGCTTTCGTGACAGTGACAGTGACAGTCTGAGTGACAACAACCGTCTGAATGACAACAACAACCTGAATGACACAAGGGATCACCCATGAAAGGCATGCTTAACGTCGTGGAACGTGTAGGCAACAAACTGCCTCACCCCTTTATTCTCTTCATCATTTTGTCCGGCCTGATCATTGTGCTGTCGGCCCTGCTCTCAGCCCTGGGCATCTCGGCGGTCAATCCGGAAAGCAACGCCGAAGTGTCGGTGCGCAGCCTTTTGTCCGGGGATGGCATCGTGTTCATGCTGACCAGCATGGTGGACAACTTTGTCGGCTTTCCGCCGCTCGGGCTGATTCTGGTGGTCATGTTCGGGATTGGCCTTGCCGACAAGGTCGGGCTGATGTCGACCCTGATGCAGGTCAGCGTGGCCAAGGCGCCGCCCTCCCTGCTGACCTTCTGCGTGTTCATGGCCGGCATCTGCGGCAGCATCGCCTCCGATGCCAACTACCTCATCCTGATTCCGCTGGCCGCCATGGTGTATCAGGCCGTGGGCCGTCATCCGCTGGCCGGGGCCGCAGCGGCCTATGCCGCGGCAGGCGCCGGGTTCGACGCAAGTCTGTTCGTGACTGCCGGTGATGCGCTGTTTGCCGGAATTACCACCGATGCCGCGCGCATTATCGACAGCGATGCCTATATCTCACCGATCGACAACTACTACTTCGTCGCCTGCTCGGTGTTTGTACTGGCCCTGATCGGCACGCTGCTGATCGATTACGTGGTAGAGCCGCGCCTGCGTCGTACCCAGCCGCTGAACACCCTGCGCATGAGCGAGGTACAGCTCAAGACGCTCAATGACGATGAGAAACGCGGGCTTAAAAGGGTCGGCCTGATCACGCTGGTCTACTTCGCCCTGATCGTGCTGGCCGTACTGCCGACTGGCTCGCCGCTGCGCAATGCCGAAGGCGGTCTGATCCCGTCCCCCTTCCTCAAATCCTTCGTGCCCCTGCTGTTTGGCTACTTCGTGGCCATCGGCCTGACCTATGGACTGTGTACCGGTGCGATCAAAAAGGCCCGCGACGTTCCAGGGTTCATGGCCGAATCAGCACGGGATCTGGCGCCAACGCTGGTGCTGTTCTTTGCCATCTCCCAGTTCATTGCCTACTTCAAATGGTCGGAACTGGGTCAATTCATCGCCATCGAAGGCTCAAACGTTCTGGAACATACCGGCTTTACCGGCGTACCGCTGGTCATCGCCTTTATCCTGATGGCCACCACGCTCAATATCTTCATGACCAGCGGTTCGGCGCAGTGGGCGCTCATGGCGCCGGTGTTCGTGCCGATGCTGATGCTGCTGGATTTCAATCCCGCCTTCGTGCTGGCCATGTTCCGTATCGGCGACTCCTCCACCAACATCATCTCCCCGATGAGCCCCTACTTTTCAGTGGCACTGGTGTACATGCAGCGCTACAAGCCTGACCTGGGGCTGGGCACGCTGATGGCCACCATGCTGCCGCTCTCCATGGGCTTTCTGCTGATCTGGACGCTGTTTTTGTTGTTCTGGATGTGGATGGGGCTGCCCTTCGGTCCGGGCATTTACATGATGTCGCCCTGACCCGGACGCTCAGCGCATCGAGGTCATCAACTTCCAGAGATAGTCGGCCGCCGGCGATAGGCGGCGGCCGGCACGCCGGACCAGATTGCCGCAGGTATCCTGAGCGGCCGGATGATCCACCGGCAGGGCACACAACCTTCCAGCATCAATATCCTGTCCGGCCGCCGTTTTCGTCATGAACGCGATACCGATACCGGCGATCGCCAGGCGCCTGGCCGTGGAGTGCAGATTGCAGCGATAGGCCGGCGTCACGATCCGCTGCTCCGATCGAAACAGGCTTTCGACAAACATCTGCGAGCCTGACCCCGGCGGCAGGAAGATCAGCTTCTGTGTCGACAGGGCTTCAAGGGAGACGCAGCTTCCCGAGGCCAGCGGGTGATGAGGCGACATCAGGGCGCACAGCGGCCCGCGCGAGAAGGTGTGACGCACGAGTCGCGGGTCGGTTTCAGGCCCGTAGGTAATGGCGATATCCACCTCATCCGCCAGCACCATTTCATGCGGCTCACGCGGATAGTAAATACCGCTGAGCAACTCGATGAACACCTCCGGATACTGTGCCGCCACCCGGGTCAGCACCGAATCGACCAGACTCTCCACGAAGCCCTCTCCCACGGCCACAACCACCTTGCCGGCGCGACGATGGCGCAACCGCGCCAGAGAGTGTTCAAGCTCCTTGTCCAGCTGGCGACGCGTCATGTGATTGTCCACCACCGTGCGTCCCGCCTCGGTCAGTGACAGGTAGCGACCGTTACGCTCCATGACCGGCATGCCAATATCACGCTCAAGCTCCCGCAGCTGCCGACTGACCACCGAAGGGTTGATGCCCATGTGCTCGGCTGCCGCCCGCACGCTGCCACATTCGGCCACCATGAAAAGATATTCCGAGCGCCGCCCGATCCGATCCAGCCCCATGGCATTTCCCTGTTGGTTTATTGACTACTCTTTGGCCATTGGTACGGCAATGTAACCTGTCCCCCTGCGACGCCACATCATATGACAAACCGGAAAGGCAACGTCATTTGCCTGAGTAGCTGAGCGGTGCAGGCGCATCATGACCTCAATGCATCCATCAAGGGCCTTTCAAGATTCATGAACCTCATTTTGGCACCCTCCAACCTTGGCCTTCGCTCACAATGGAATGGTCATGAGCCAGGCACATGGCGAGCCCCTTTTGCACTGATCAAGGCCGGTTTACTGGAGGCTCTTGACTCTCCGAAGCTGACCGAGCTTCCAAGGCCCAGATACCGTGCGGCCCCGCAACAGGGCACGCAATTGCTCAACGGTCATGAAATGCGAACATTCAACCTTCGGCTTGCCGAGCTGGTGGAGCAGTATTACCGACAGGATGAGTTTGTGCTGGTGATCGGGGGAGACTGCTCCATCCTGCTCGGCGCGCTCGCAGGCGCGCGTCGAATGGGTCAGCTCTCGCTGCTCCATATCGATGGACACAGTGACTTTCGCCATCCGGGAAATGACAACACGGGGCAGACGGCAGGCGCGGCTGCCGGCATGGATCTTGCGCTGGCCACCGGCCGGGGCGAAGCACTGGGGACGAGTTGGCCGGATATCTCCGGCCCTCTGGTCGAGGATCGCAACGTCATTCAGCTTGGCGAGCGCGAAAATCGGGATGCGGATTTTGCGTGGCCGGATGTCAACGATACTGACATCACGCGCATCGATGTGTTTGAGGCCGATCGTCTGGGTGCCACCGGCATTATTGAGATCATTGATCAGGCGCTCGCGCGACAGCCCGATAAAGGGTTCTGGATACACCTTGATGTCGACGTTCTCGACCAGGGCATCATGCCTGCCGTGGATTCTCCGGGCACCCCCGGCATCGACCCGGAAACCCTCCTCTCTGTTCTGAAACGATTCGCTCCCGATTTACGCTGCATCGGTATGACAGTGACTGTCTTCGATCCCGACCTTGATCCCGACGGCCATTACGCTTCAAGAATCGTCGAGATGCTGGCTCGAATTCCCTTTGGGTCGCGCCGCATCACTCCCTACGAGTGATCACAACCGACCACGGAGTTCTCGGAAGCATTCGTTATCGCTTCTTTAACAGATCAATGGACAACGGCCTGAACGAACTGGTCCATCTCCTTCGGATGGCACAGGCGAACGAATCGAATATGCCGGTACTGCGGGTCTGCCATGGCCGCCACGTAACGCCTTCGATTGCGTGGCCAGGCCTTGAGGGTCCAGAGCAGAATGGAGTCACGGCTGAAAAAGGTTTTTCTGAAGCTTTCCCGGTTGCCGGTGCCGGGCCACAGTTCCTGCTGCGTCCAGGCGCGCCGGACAGCGCGAGTCACGGCCTGTGTCATCGTGCGCCAGAACCCCGTATCGACCCAGATGACCATGTCTACCTCGCGCCATTTGATGCCACGCGTGCGATCGAAGTTGCCATCCAGCACCCAGCCGGGCGAAGCGGTCAGTGCCGTTTCAAGTGCTTTAAACAACTGAGCATCAGGCCTTTCCTGCCAGTCCGGCAGCCAGAGCAGCGCATCCATTTCGATATGTGGCAGCGACAGCGCCTCGCTCAGCCGGCGTGCCAGCGTGCTTTTGCCGGCACCGCTGGTGCCGACCACGTTGATTTTCATAATCTTGCCACTGCCTTCCATGCGGTATAAACGGCTTTAAATAGCCGATATCTGCCCGTCGAATATGGCCTGAGTCAAAGCGGCCAGGTCATGCAAAACGCACTGCCCCGCAGTCCTGAAGGCTGGCAAAATGCCCTGCCGCCGTGCGCCTCTGCAATCGCCTTGACCACGGCCAGCCCCAGACCGCTGCCACCGCTTTTGCGTGAGCGTGAGGGGTCGCCACGACGAAAGGCCTCGAATAGATCCTGGGCCTGCGTCATGTCGATGCCGGGGCCGGCATCCTCGACGGCCATATGACAATGATCCCCGAGCGATAGAGGCGCACGTGTAGCTCGCCCGGCTCGGCATGCTGCAGGGTATTTTCCAGTAACGCCATCAATGCCTGACGCATCCTTATCGGGTCGCACGTCACCTTCAGGCCCGCCTCGAAATCACGGCGCAGACGAAATCCCCTTGCCGCCAGCGGCTCAGCGAAAGCCTGCAGCACACTGCCAAGCTCTCGGGCCAGATCCACTTCGACCGGCTGCAACTCCAGATGGCCACTGTCGTTGAGACTCAATACCCGCAGATCCTCGATCAGCCGGTTCAGCCCTTCCACCTGACGCAGCAACCCTTCAAACAGTTCGCTGCTGGGCGTAAAAACGCCTTCCGACAGCCCCTGCAGGCGTCCGCGCAGAATGGTCACCGGTGTGCGCAGCTCATGGGCGATGGCCGCGTTCCAGAACTCGCGCTCCCGGGTCATGCTCTGCAGACGTTCAGCCATGGTATTGAAATCGCGCACCAGCTGCGCCGTTTCTCCCATGGACCGCTCATCCATTCGAGCCCGGGCCGTCAGTTTGCCCTGGGCCACTTCACGCAGGCTGTGCGCTACCGAATTCAGCGGGGTGAGCAGGCGTCGTGATAGACGAATGGCGACGAACACCGCTATCCCAAGCGCAGAAACAGTGGTACAGACGATCCATGCCAGCTCGACCCGGGATGGCATCCAGCTACTGGAGATGCTGTCGGGCAGATAGACCGTGGCGATGGCGTAGAACACGTAGGAGCCGAACACGGCAATGAAGATGATGCCCAGCGCCATCACGGCCAGAGACTGAATGATCTGACGGCGCAGACCAGGCCTGCGTTTCATGAGTCGCTGCCGAAACGATAGCCCACGCCCCAGACACTGGCTGGAACCCCCTGGATGTCCAGGGCTTCGAGCTTTTTGCGCAACTTGCTGACGTGGCTATCCACCGTGCGCTCCTGGGTATCGCCCTCGGGCAGACAATGCACCAGTAGCTCCGCTCGGCTGAACACGCGTCTGGGCGTACGCATCAAACAGGCGAGCAGCTTGAATTCCGTCAGGGTCAGGCTCAGCGCTTGCATCTCTCCTCCCCTGGAGATGCTGGCTTCGTGACTTTCCAGATCCACCAGAAACGGGCCGACGCGCAGAGTCTGCGATGAAGACGACCGGCTTATCCGGCTGCGCCGCAGCACGGCCTGGACCCGAGCGACCACTTCAGCCGGGTTGAAGGGTTTGACCACGTAGTCATCCGCCCCCAGACGCAGCCCCATCAGTTTATCGATGTCCTGATCGAGCGCGGTGAGCATGATCACGGGGGTCTCTCCCCTGGCGCGTACTTCGCTGAGCACCTTCCAGCCGTCGATATGTGGCATCTGAACATCCAGCAGCATCAGATCCGGCTTGAGCGACTGATGCATGGCCAGAACTTCACGCCCATCCACGGCGTGCTGAGTGCGCAGCCCGCTGCGCTGCAGATAGGCCGCAAGAATGTCGGCAATTTCGGTTTCATCCTCGGCGATCAGTATCAGTGCCGAAGCAGGAGGCGCATGGCTGATGCGTTCGGACATGAGCAGGCTCGATAAAGGGGAGGGGGTCAAATTTATCGCACCCTCCATGCTTTCTCCATGAAGCCTCGAACCATTCGCAATAACACTGCCTCAGACTATCCCCTGAATCCTTTTGGGTGGCCGCCGGGCGCGCCAACCCCTTGATCGAGGTAGAGGTGGCATGCGCATCAAACCAGGGCGGTGGAACACTGTGCTTGCAGGGCTTGCCGTGCTGGGGCTGGCAGGCTGTACCCCCTCACCGGACGATGCCGACAGGGAAGCGCCGTCCTCCTTGCCGGTGTCGGTATTAACCCTGGAAGCTGCCGAGCTTTCCGTTACCGAGAATCTACCCGGGCGCGTGTCAGCAGTGCGTACTGCCGAGGTGCGTGCACAGGTCTCCGGCATCGTAAAACGGCGTTCATTTGAGGAAGGCAGCCAGGTCGAAGCAGGGACAACGCTGTTTCAAATCAACCCGGCGCCCTTCAGGGCCGAAGCCGACATTGCCGCGGCAGTGTTGCAACGCTCCGAGGCGACCCTGACACAGGCCCGTACCAGGGCCGATCGATTGGACACTCTGAGACGTCGTGACGCGATCAGCCGTCAGGCCTACGACGACGTGGTTGCCCTGCGCGACCAGGCCGCCGCCGATGTAGCTCAGGCCAGAGCGACGCTGGCGCGACGCAAGCTCGACCTGCAGTTCGCCAGTGTCGAGGCGCCCATTAGCGGTCGCATCGACCAGACTCTGGTCAACGAGGGGGCGCTGGTATCGCCCACCGATGCCACGCCTTTAGCCCGCATTCAGCAGATCGATCAGGTGTATATCGACGTCCGTCAGTCGGCCACGGCGCTTGAAACGCTGCGCCAGCAGGCCGGCTCGGCATCCCCGGCGCTCGACGTGGAGATCCTCGACAGCAACGGTACGCCTCTGGACATGCACGGGCGCATGCTGTTTTCCGGCATTCAGGTCGACACCGGTACCGGTGACGTGCTGCTGCGTGTGCTGGTGGACAATCCGCAGCATCGTCTGCTGCCCGGCCTGTACGTACAGGCGCGGGTTCCCCGGGCGCACTACCCCGCGGCGCTGAGCGTGCCACAGCAGGCGGTAACCCGCACGGCGGGCCAGGCCAGCGTGTGGGTGGTGGATGCTCAGAAGAAGGTACACCCGGTGCCCGTCGAACTCGGTGAACTGGTCGAGCGCCGTTATCGGGTGGTGTCCGGCCTCAGCGCCGGGCAACAGGTGGTGATCGAAGGGATCGAGCGCCTGAGCCCTGATGCCCGGGTCACCACACGTCCGTGGCAGCCCGCCGCCAGCGATGAACCGCTCAGCGCCGTCGCGCGCTGAGTTCGGAGACAATCTCATGCCGCAGTTTTTCATCAACCGCCCGGTCTTTGCGTGGGTCATTGCGCTGTTTATCGTGCTGGTGGGCGTCATCGCCATTCCGAAGCTGCCCATCGCCCGCTATCCGTCGGTGGCGCCGCCCTCGGTAACCCTCTACGCCACCTATCCGGGGGCCACCCCGCAGACCCTCAATGACTCGGTGGTAAGCCTGATCGAGCGCGAGCTTTCCGGGGTGAAGAACCTGCTGTATTTCGAGTCCTCGGTGGATACCTCGGGCACCGCGCAGATCACCGCCACCTTCAAGCCGGGCACCGATGCCGAACTGGCCCAGGTGGACGTGCAGAACCGCATCAAGGCGGTCGAGCCGCGTCTGCCCCAGGCCGTGCGGCAGAACGGCCTGCAGGTGGAGTCTGCCGCCTCGGGTTTTCTGATGATGGTGGGCATGACCTCCCCCACCGGACAGTTTGATGAGATCGAACTGAATGACTATTTCGCTCGTAACATCGTTCAGGAATTGCGTCGTATCGAGGGGGTCGGGCGTATACAGATGTTCGGTGCCGAACAGGCCATGCGGGTCTGGGTCGATCCGAACAAGCTGACCGCCTATGGGCTGACCATGAATGACCTGGCCCAGGCCATCGAACAGCAGAACGCTCAGATCGCCCCCGGCCGGGTCGGAGACGAGCCCACCGTGCCGGGTCAGCGCCTGACCATCCCGCTGACCGTGCAGGGACAACTGAGCACGCCGGCGCAGTTCGCCGCCATCGTGCTACGGGCCGAGACCGACGGCGCCAGGGTGGTGCTGGGCGACGTGGCGCGGATCGAGCTGGGCGCCCAGTCCTACGCCTTTTCCAATCGGGAGAACGGCGTGGCGGCCACCAGTGCCGCGATCCAGCTCTCTCCCGGAGCCAATGCCGTGCGCACCGCGTCAAGCGTACGGGCGCGGCTGGCCGAGCTGGCGCCGAGCCTGCCGACAGGCATGACCTACTCGGTGCCGTTTGACACCGCGCCCTTCGTCAAGGTCTCCATCGAGAAGGTGATCTACACCCTGTTTGAGGCCATGGCGCTGGTGTTTCTGGTGATGCTCCTGTTCCTGCAGAACCTGCGCTACACGCTGATTCCCGCCATCGTCGCGCCCATTGCCCTGCTCGGCACCTTCGCGGTGATGCTGCTGGCCGGCTTCTCGATCAACACACTGACCATGTTCGGCATGGTGCTGGCCATCGGCATCATCGTCGATGATGCCATCGTGGTGGTGGAAAACGTCGAGCGGTTGATGGTGACGCAAGGGCTGTCGCCGAAAGCCGCGACCCTGCAGGCAATGCGGGAAATCACCGGGGCGATCATCGGCATCACCCTGGTGCTGACCGCCGTGTTCATCCCCATGGCCTTCGGCAGCGGCTCGGTAGGGGTGATCTACCAGCAGTTCACCCTGTCGATGGCGGTGTCGATCCTGTTCTCGGCCTTCCTCGCGCTGAGTCTGACGCCGGCACTGTGCGCCACGCTGCTGCGCCCGGTAAGCGCGGATCACCATGCCAGACGCGGCGTCTTCGGCGCCTTCAACCGTGGCTTCGAGCGCCTCACGGCAAGTTATGGGGCGCAGGTGATGCGCCTGGTCGGGCGCAGTGGGCGGATGATGCTGGTGTTTGCCGTGCTCTGCGCGGTACTGGTCGTCGGCGCCCGACAGCTCCCCTCCTCCTTCCTGCCTGACGAGGATCAGGGCTACTTCATGACCTCCATCCAGTTGCCCACCGGCGCCACCAGCGAACGCACGCTGGACGTGGTCAAGCGCTTCGAGACGCATGTGGCCTCGCGCCCGGCGCTGGACGCCAATCTGGTGGTGCTGGGCTTCAGCTTTGCCGGTTCCGGCCCCAACGCGGCCATGGCCTTCACCATGCTCAAGGACTGGGATCAGCGCCACGGTGCCACCGCCGCCGAAGAAGCGGCGCTGGCGCAGCAGGCCATGGCAGACAATGTCGAAGGCACGGTGATGAGCCTGATGCCGCCGGCCATCGACGAGCTGGGCACCTCCTCCGGCTTCACCCTGTTCCTGCAGGATCGCGCCAACCGGGGCGAGGACGCACTGCTGGCCGCCCAGGCACAACTGCTGGCACTGGCGTCAAAGAGCAAGATGGTCAGCGATGTCTACCCCGATGGCCTGCCCCCCGGCGAGAGCATCCGTCTGGAGATCGACCGGCAGAAGGCCGAGGCCATGGGGCTGTCCTTCGGTGTTGTCAGCAACACCCTGTCGGCGGCCATGGGCTCGCTGTACGTCAACGACTTTCCCAATGCCGGGCGCATGCAGCAGGTCATCCTGCAGGCCGACGCCGCAGCGCGCATGCAGCTGGACGACGTGCTCGGCCTGCGTGTGCGCAATGCCAGTGGCGGCATGGTCGCGCTGCGCGAGGTAGTGACACCGGTGTGGGGCGAGTCGCCGCAGCAGATGATGCGTTTCCAGGGCTATTCCGCCGTGCGTATTACCGGCGGGGCGGCGGCGGGTGTTTCCAGCGGTGCGGCGATGGCCGAAATGGAGCACCTCGCGGCGCAGCTGCCGCAGGGTTTCGCCGTGGCCTGGACCGGACAGTCACTGCAGGAGCGCCAGTCAGCGGCGCAGGCCCCGCGGCTGATGCTGCTCTCGGCACTGGTGGTATTTCTGGTGCTGGCCGCGCTTTACGAGAGCTGGTCGATCCCGCTGTCGGTCATGCTGGTGGTGCCGCTTGGCCTGCTTGGCGCCGTCGCCGCGGTGATGCTGCGCGGCATGCCCAATGACGTGTTTTTCAAGGTGGGAATGATTACCCTCATCGGCCTGTCGGCGAAAAACGCCATTCTGATCATCGAGTTCGCCCGGCAGCTGCACGCTGAAGGGCGACCGCTGATCGACGCGGCGGTGACCGCGGCACGCCTGCGCCTGCGGCCGATCCTGATGACCTCGCTGGCCTTCACCCTCGGCGTGGTGCCGCTGATGCTGGCCTCCGGTGCCAGCGCCGAGACCCAGCACGCCATCGGCACCGGTGTGTTGGGCGGCATGATCAGCGGTACGTTACTGGCGATATTTTTTGTGCCGGCTTTCTTCGTCTTCGTGATCGGGATGCAGCAGCGCCTGGTGGCATGGCGCGCTCGCCGCAATGAACGTCTATAACCCCAGGCCCTGAAAGATGTGCCCCCCGATACCGGCCAGGAGCTGATGTCCATGTTTTCCGTTATTCCGCGTCGCTGGCTGATTCTGCTCGCCGTCATGCTGGCCTTTTTGCCGGTGGTCATCGACATGACCATCCTGCACATCGCCGTGCCGTCACTGACCCTGGCGCTGAGTGCCTCCGCCAACGAGGTACTGTGGATCATCGACATTTACCCCCTGTTAATGGCGGGGCTGCTGGTCCCCATGGGAACACTCGCCGATCGCATCGGTCATCGGCGGCTTCTGCTGACGGGGCTGGGCATCTTCGGGACTGCATCGCTACTGGCCGCCCTTGCACCGACCCCCGCCCTGCTGATCGCCGCCCGCGCGCTGCTCGCGCTGGGGGGCTCGATGATCATGCCGTGCGTGCTGGGCATCATTCGTCGCACCTTCGAAGACGAAAGGGAGCGCGCCATGGCACTAGGGCTCTGGGGCACGGTAGGGGCGGCCGGCGCCGCGCTGGGGCCGCTCATCGGCGGAGCCCTGCTGGAGCATTTCTGGTGGGGGTCGGCCTTTCTGATCAACGTGCCGATCATGCTGATCGTCATGCCGCTGGTCTATCTTTTGCTGCCACGCACCGAGGAGACGACATCGGGTCAATGGGCGCCCTGGCAGGCGGTACTGCTGATCGCCGGCATGCTCTCGCTGGTCTACGGCATCAAGGCGGCTTTTGGCGCGACACAGCCGCTGTACGTGGCGATATCAGTGGCGCTGTCCGGCCTTGGCCTGCTGCTGGCCTTCGTGCGTTTGCAGTTACGCGCCCCGCAGCCCCTGCTCGATCTCTCCCTCTTTTCGCGCCCGGCCATACTGGCCGGCATCATCATGGCCGTGGTCGCGAGTGGCGCACTGGCCGGCGTCGAGCTGACGCTGGCCCAGGAGCTGCAATACGTCATGGACAAAACGCCCCTGCAGGCCGGTATTTTCATGATCCCGATCATGGCCGCGGCGGCGCTGGGCGGCCCGGTCGCCGGCCACCTCTCCCATCTGTGCGGCCTGCGCGCGGTCGCCAGCCTGTCACTGGTGATTGCCGCCGCCGCGCTGGCAGGCCTGGCCCTGTCCGATTTCCATCACCCCGGGCTGACGGTGCCGCTGCTGCTGGCGCTTCTCGGGCTGACCCTCAGCATCGGCCTGACGGCCTCGTCCATCGCCATCATGAGTTCGGTAGACGCCAGCCAGGGCGGCGCGGCGGGGTCGATGGAAGCCACGGCCTACGAACTCGGCAGCGGTCTGGGCATCACGCTGTTCGGTGTGTTTCTGTCCAGCGTGTACAGCCATACCATTGTCCTGGCACTCGACATGACGCCCTCCCAGGCCAGACACGCCGCACGCTCCATCGGTGATACCCATGTGGTCGCGCGTGACCTCGCCGAGCCTCAGGCCAGGGCGCTGATCGAAGCAGGCAAGGCCGCCTTTTCGTCCAGCCATTCCATCCTGCTGATGACGGCGGCGGCGCTGCTTGCAGCCCTTTCCATGGTGGTGGTCTATCTGCTCAGAAAACGCCCCATGCCTCATTAAGCCGTTCGGCCCACCACGGGAGAGTCGCTCCCCTGTCAGGCAAACCATGGCATCGGTTGCAAAAACCAATGATTAATCTATGTTAAGAGAGAAACTGGCCCATAGGTAGACAGGATGATTTTTGCAGCGTTAATCGTCGGCGTCGTGTGCGCTATCGGCTGGTGGAGACTCTACAAGTATTTCGAGAAGCGCAAAAACTCGACCAATGATGATCAATCATCGTGATTGGGGCTTAGCCCATCCATCCCCCTTGAACAACTTTGGCGGCGCGTGAAGAGAGCCCAAAAATCCGCGCCGAGCCATGATGCCGAGGTTGGCACCTGTACCGTCGCCCCCTGAGGGGACAGGGATATGAACAACTTGAGCGGCCCTCGCTTTAAATGCGGTCGGCACCGCCAGGCAAGAGACCGCCTCAACAGCTCGCCGCAATTCCCGCCCTTCAGCACATCTTTCGCACCTGATGTGACACCACGCCCACCATCTCGACGTTGCTCAGATCCCCCGTCCACAGCTTTCCATCCAGCCCTTCCAGCACCGGCACATTGATGCGGTGGGCATAGCGATAGACATAGAGCGCCTCATCGACATTCACCACCACCAGCACACCGTCGCGCAGTGACAGCGAGTGATCGACGACCAGCCAATCCCCCTCCTGCCAGGGATCGATCGCGTCATCATCCTGAACGACCTCCGCCAGAAAGGTCGTGTGTGAATGCGGTGCAAAAAACTGCTGCCAGCGCTCGGCCCCCGGGTTATACGCCAGGTCCTGCTCGCCTCTGGGCAGCATGATGGGCATGGGCATTCGATACGCCACGCGCATGAGCGATCCTCGCAGACGTTGAAGGGAGGGAGGGATGGAAGCGGCCACAGGTCGGAGACAGGCCAAAGAGAAAAGCGCGGCAGCCTTCCAGCGTCAGGCAAACCACACGCATCGCTGTCACATGACAGGAGTTTAGCCATCCCCTATCCGTAGCAAGGCCGAGCACGATGTCATGTGATGTATCATCAGGCATGGCCCGCGCCAGCATCGATCGGTAAAATGCTGATTTTACTAGGCATTATCCGATGACGTTTTTGCATTATCAGCTGGTGGTTTTTGTCTCGGTGCTCTGCCTGACACGGATTCATCGCAACCTGGGAATGGTTGTCGCACTCGGCTGGGCACTGTGGTCGCTCGCGACGCTCCAATCGCCCGGCTATATCGCCATACAAACCCTCATCGTCTGGACAAGCTGGTATGGCACATGGTGTTTTCTCAAACAGAAAGCGCGAGCCGGCCATGCGCCTCAAACTGCCGACCACCAGACGGCCAGCACCCGCAGGAAAGCCACCAGCAATGCCCTGGTGCATAACCGCGGCCATCACGAAGAGCTGACCCACGCCCTGCAGATCGTCAGAAAGGAACTGGTGATTGTCTCCGGCTGGCTATCCGATCGAGTCGTGAATGATCAGTTTTGTGGTCTTTTGGCGAACGCCCTCGACCGCGGCGTCAACGTTCATATTGCCTACGGCGCGAGCGATCGCGACGGGCAGCACCGGCTTTCCGAGACGGCGAGCAAAGCGCTGGCGCGTCTGAAGGAAATCAGTAAGCGCAGCTGCAAGGGCCGACTGACCATCTTGCAGCGCCCCACGCATGAGAAGTGTCTGGTGGTGGATAAAAAATACGCCATCGTCGGCAGCTTTAATTGGCTGGCTAATGCGCACTACCGGGACAGGGAAACCAGCCTCAAGGTGCATCAAAGGCGTGTGGTGGTGGAGCTGGCGGCGGCATGCCGGCGTGAGGGTACGAGGCGGACGGATGTGGATAGCGCGGTTAGTGAGGTGGCGTAGGGGTGGATTAAAACCACTCCGGGCCAGCAAATTTTCTTCCCGATGCTGAAGCGCAAACACATGCGAGACCAACGTCATTGATCAAGTTACGTTCACGAAAAGAGCGGGCTATCCGTCCTGGGACAAAATGCAGGCCTTTCAGGTGAAACTGCTTGTCCAAAAATCTCCTCAACAACCACATCATCAATTTTTTCGAGTTCTAGATAACGCACCCCATATTAACTTTACCTGATACTCAACCCATGTTTACTATCGAATAGTTGCACGTAAACAAATGAAACCAAGAATGGGCGGGGGCACCAGTGGATATAACACAAAAAATTGCCATTTTGGCTGGGCGAATCAAAGAGCAGATGGACCATGTGGTTAATGAAGAGGCCACCAAAAACGCAATGGTTATGCCCTTCATACAAACCTTGGGCTATGACGTTTTTGATCCAACAGAAGTGATGCCAGAGTTCACTGCTGATGTTGGATTGAAAAAGGGCGAGAAGGTGGACTATGCCATTAAAAATGGTGGAGAACTGTCAATCCTGGTGGAGTGCAAGCCCCGCACAACCGATCTTGCTAACACTCAATTCAGCCAACTATATCGATACTTTAACTGCACTGAAGCAAAATTCGCCATTCTAACGAATGGAATAGAATACCGGTTCTACTCTGATTTAGATGATGCCAATCGACTCGACAAACGCCCATTCTTCACTTTCAGGCTCATTGATTACAACGAGCGAGACATCGAGGAGTTGAAGAAATTTGCCAAACCAGTCTTCAACGTTGATACCATCCTCAGCACTGCCAATCGATTAAAATATACCAACCTGGCCAAAACTGCTTTTGCCGAACTGGTAAAAGATCCCTCGCGCGATTTCATAAAGTCTCTTGCACAGAACTTTTATGATGGACGCATGACTCAGCAAGTAATTGATGATTTTACGCCGATTGTTCGTGAAGCCATGGCGCAGCATATCAAAGAGCAGGTCTCTCAACGCCTTAAATCAGCACTGGCGAACACATCTGGCGAAGAATCTGAAAGAGTTATCATTGAAAGCGGCGACCCTGAGAAAACACAGTTATCTGCTGAAGAAGATAGTGACATTGTCACCACTCAAGAGGAGGTCGACGCATACAACATTGTACGTGCCATCCTTGCAGGCGTGGTCGACCCAAACCGTATACATATGCGCGATGCAAAATCCTATTGCGCAATACTTTTGGATAACAACAATCGCAAACCCGTTTGCCGCCTGCACTTCAATTCAAAAAGCATCTGGCGTATTGGGTTATTCATAGAAGGCAAGGAACAAAAGCACGACATCACAGCATTAACTGAAATTTTTTCTCATCGGGAAGCACTAATCAAAACAGCAACGGACTACTTGGAATAATTTCAGGGCGACACACTGTTTCGATTATAAATAGTGCCAGCCCCTTATCCAAGACAGAGAATGGTGAAACATTTCCCCTGGACGCCAGTTATATCCGCAAGTCAGTGCAATAATTTATGCCTAAACGAAAAAAGCCCGGCGCATCTGCGCCGGGCCTTTAAAATCCTGCGGGTGCCGGTAAGTGGACTTGAACCACCGACCTACGCATTACGAATGTGTTGCTCTGCCAGCTGAGCTATACCGGCGAACCCAAGAATCATTCTAGCCAGCCCTTTTTGCCTTGCCTACTCCCTGTGGCAGAGTAGCGATTCCTTCTCTGCTTGAGCGCCTCATGCCCCCTGTGATCGCCACTTTGCTCTTTATCCTCACGGCGCTGGCCGAGATCGTCGGCTGCTATCTGGTCTATCGCTGGTGGGTGCTGACCAAAAGCGCCTGGTGGCTGGTGCCGGCGGCGGCGTCACTGGCGCTGTTTGCCTGGCTTTTGACCCTGCATCCGGCCGCCAGCGGGCGCATCTATGCCGCCTATGCCGGTGTTTATCTCATCACGGCGCTGGCGTGGCTGCGCCTGGTAGATGGCCAGCCGCTACAGCTGACCGATTATCTGGGCGGGGGGCTGGCATTGGCCGGTGCCGTGATCATCATGGCGGGCTACTCGCATCAGTCCTGATCGCGAACGAACAGATGCACCAGCAGCCATACCGCAACGACCGCGAGGGCGAAGATGACGACGGTCATCTGCACCGGCAGCGGCCAGTGCATGAAGGCCCAGTTATTTTGCAGCAGGGCGCCGAAGAGATAGCCGCCCAGCAGCACCAGCGCGCCCAGGGCGCAGCTTCTTGTCAGTAGGGTCATGCCTGTCTCCTGCTACCATGAATCATCGTTGTGCGGTGCGTCCCTCGAAAGGCTCGGCGACACGGCCTGCGTCCGCTCACGGTTTCCAACCCCATGACCAGAACACATCGAACATGACCACACCGCCCCCAGACCATAGTCGCCGACGCGCCTTCCGGCCACGCTGGCAACGCCTCGGCCGCCATCCGGACTATCGCTTTTCACTCGCCAATGAGCGCACCTTCCTGGCCTGGATTCGCACCGCACTGGCGTTCATGGCCGGTGCGGTGGGCATTTATCAGTTCGCGCCGGATGTCGCCACGCCCTGGGCGCGCGAGGCGATAGCGGTGATGCTCTCGCTCGGCGGCGCGTTGCTCTCACTGGCCGCCTATCGCCGCTGGTCCGGCAACGAGCGCGCCATGCGAAACGATGCCGCCCTGCCCTACACGCGGCTGTTATGGCTTCTGGCGCTGTTTGTCACGGCGGTAGCGGTGGTGCTGGGCCTGTTGCTGGTGTGGGGATAGCCCCATGAACGAGCCCGCCCGCGACCCGGGCCTTCAGCCCGAGCGCACCGGTCTTGCCTGGTCGCGCACGGCCTTCGTGACGCTGCTGTTCTCGGCATTGCTGCTGCGCGGCGGCATCGTCCATCACGAGCCGCTGCTTGCCTGGGCAGGCGTTGTTCTGCTGGCCGCCACCGGCGCCCTGTATGCCTGGGCGGGGTGGCGCCTGCGCATGACGGCCACCCTGGCCCTCACCCAGGGTGCCCCGGTCACCACGGCCTCTACCTGGGTGATACGCATAACGACCCTGGTGGTAGCACTGGTGGGGCTGACGGTGGCCGCCAGCGTGCTGTATCACGGTCAGCTGATCGCCCGTCTCGCGGCGTTGATGCGCTGACGCGGGTGCCAGGTACACCAAAGGACGCTCAAAACCTCGTCACGGCGCTTGAACCACCACCATCGACGGGCGTTAAATCGAGACACGTTCATTGCCGTCACGGAGCACCCTCATGGCCCGGCACGTCAGTTGTGATGATATTCGCACCCGCTTTTCCCATGCCATGTCCGACATGTACCGCTCGGAGGTGCCTCAGTACGGCACGCTGTTGAAGCTGGTCGCCGACATCAACGCGCAGACGCTTTATCACGACGCACGCGGAAAGGCGGCCCTGACCGACCGCAGCGGCAGCGAGATGGCCCGCATCGAGATCGAACGCCACGGCGCGATCCGCCTGGGCAAGGCGCAGGAGCTTGACACCATGCGCCGCGTGTTCGCGGTGATGGGCATGTCGCCGGTGGGCTATTACGATCTGGCACCGGCCGGCATGCCGGTGCACGCCACGGCCTTTCGTCCCGTTGATGATGACGCGCTGGCCCTGAATCCGTTTCGGGTATTCACCTCGCTGCTGCGCCTGGAGCTGATCGAGGATGAAGCGCTGCGCGAGCGCGCCGCAGACATTCTCGAGCAGCGCCAGATCTTCACCGACCGCCTTTTGAGTCTGCTGGACACCTTCGATGAACAGGGCGGGCTGGATGATGACGATGCCACCGCCTTCGTGATCGAGGCACTGGAAACCTTTCGCTGGCACAGCCACGCCACCGTCGATGCGAAGACCTACCACGCCTTCCATCAGGCGCACCGGCTGATCGCTGATGTGGTGTGCTTTCACGGCCCGCACATCAACCACCTTACCCCGCGCACGCTGGACATCGATGCCACTCAGCAGGCCATGCCCGAGTGGGGCATTGCGCCGAAGGCGACCATTGAAGGCCCGCCGCGGCGTGACTGCCCGATATTGCTGCGCCAGACCAGCTTCAAGGCGCTGGAAGAGCCGATTCTCTTTCCGGCGGCTGACGGTGAAGGGAGGGGTGAGCAAAGCGGCACCCACACGGCGCGCTTTGGCGAGATCGAGCAGCGCGGCGCGGCGCTGACCCGACGTGGGCGCAAGCTGTATGACGAGCTGCTGGCGGCGTCCCGCGAGGTGACCCACGGTCTGGAAGGAGAAACGCAGCAAAAGGCGCTGCGAGAGGCCTTCCGCGACTTTCCGGATGACGAGGCGACCCTGCGCCGCGAAGGGCTGGCCTGGTTTGAGTATCAGCTGAGCGACGGCGCCAACGGTTTTGAGGCGCAGAGCCTGCCGAGCGAGCGCGGCGCGCTGGTTGAAGCGCTGATCGAACAGGGTGTGATGCAGGCGCGGCCCATCACCTATGAAGATTTTCTGCCGGTCAGCGCCGCGGGCATCTTTCGCTCCAATCTGGGCGACGGCGGCGCGCAGCACTACGCTGCCACCGACAGCCGAGCTGATTTTGAAACCGCGCTCGGCACGACGGTGGAAGACGAATTCGCCCTCTATGAGCGCCGCAGCGAACGATCGCTCACTGCCTGCCTGGAACAGCTGGGCCTTTCACCGGCCGCCTGACCCCTCGCGTTCTGCTCAGGCGCCTGCGTTCTGCTCAAGCATCGACGGCTACAGCCCCTGATAAGGGTTGTCGTCGTCGCTCTCGGCGAGTGCGGGCGGGTCATCATGCACGCTGATGACCATGCAGGTGGCGATATGGCTGACCTTGTGGGAGACGCTGCCCATGATCATGCCGCTCAAGTCACTCAGCCCTCGACTGCCAATCACGATGACCTGCGCGCCCAGCTTCTCGGCTTCATAGGCGATGATCCGCGCCGGGTCACCATGGCGGCCGTGGGTTTCAATGCGCCCGTCAAAGCGCGAGCGAAGATGCGTCTGCGCCTTTTGAAGCACCGCCTCGATCTCGCCTTCCGCAGCCTCCGGCGACGAGGCCTGAATGGCTTCCTGAAGGCTGAGCAGACTGCCGTAGTGCAGATGTGGTAGCAGTTCACGCACATATAAAAGATGCAGGGTGGCCTCGGGAGACGCCAGCTGAGCGGCGATGCTCAGCGCCTTGAGGGCATGAGCCGAACCATCCACGGGAACCAGCAGGGAAGTGAACATGGCGCATCCTCCAGTGACATCGACAGCGCCGGGAGGCGCCATCGGAGACCGTCAGCATGACGCAGCGCCAACCGCCTCGACTTGATCGTGATCAATTCCGGGGCCTTTGGCGCCTGGTCTTTGGTCGCGCCCTTAAAGCGGATCGATGCTCATCATGAGCCGGCGCTGGCCGGGCTCAAGCGCCGGGCTGCGATGCACCAGCCCGCGATGGCCCTCTTCACGCCAGCCGCTGCCCTTGATCAGCGCCACATCACCGGTATCGAGACGTTCGATGGCCGTTGCATCCACCACGATCTCAGGCTTGTCTGGTGACGCCGCCCCCAGCCCGCGCCGGTCCAGCGCGTGTTCGGGCAGCCACTCACTGCCCGGCCCCAGCCAGCTGGTCACCAGCCGCACGGTGACGTTGTCGCAGTGAAAGCGCGGGCACATGGTGTCTTCCAGCAGCCGAATTCTGATCCGCAGGCTGGCCGCTTCCAGCATTGAAGCCATCAGCCGGGCCAGCGCCATGACATCATCGACCAGGGCCCCGGCAGCGGCAGGCACCGGCAGCCGCGTGCGCAGCTCATGTTCAAGCGCCTTGTCCGGCGGGCCTTCCAGCGAAAGGCTCCAGCCACGCGCGCCCTGACACTGCGCCAGCACGCTGGCTTCAAGATCGGCGGACAGCATTCGTGGGGCGATTGTGATATCCCGGGTGGCATCGAAAATACCGTCGAGGGCGCGAGCCATCGACAGGGCGGCGGCAGGCGTTTCCATGGCGGTCGGCAGGGACATGACGTTCTCTCCTGGTCAGGTTGTTCGAGTGTGGCGCTGGCCCAGGCGACGATGCACCAGCCCTGCCAGCGTCATGAGCACAAAGCAGATGGCGGCCAGACTGACCATGGTCGGCCCGGCGGGCGTGTCCAGATGCCAGGCCACCACCAGCCCGCCATTGGCGGCCACGATGGCCACTACCGCAGCCAGCACCGCCATACCTTCCGGCGTGCGGCTGAAGGGCCGCGCGGCAGCCGCCGGAATGATCAAAAACGCCGCAATCAGCAGCACGCCGACCACCTTGAGTGCCACGGCAACCACCACGGCCAGCGACAGGGTCAGCAACAGCTGCTCGCGCCGCGGGTCAACGCCGCTGGCGCGGGCCAGGTCCGGATTGAGGGTTGAGACCAGAAGGCCGGACCAGCGCAGGGCCATGATCGCGACCACGAGCAGCGCCCCGCCCCAGATCAGGATCAGATCGCGCCGGCCGACGGCCAGAATGTCGCCGATCAGATAGCTCATCAGATCCAGCCGGGCCACCTGCACCAGCGACACCGCCACCAGCCCGAAGGCCAGCGCCGCGTGCGCCATCACCCCCAGCAGGGTATCCATGGTGTAGCCCCGGTCACTGAGCAGCGACACCACCAGCGCCATGATCAGCGCCACCACCAGCACGCTGGCCAAAAGCGAGACCGACAGCACCAGAGACAGCGCCACCCCCAGCATGGCGGCGTGCGCAGTGGCATCCCCGAAGTAGGCCATGCGCCGCCACACCACAAAACAGCCCAGCGGCGCCGAGGCCAGCGCCACGCCCGTCCCGGCCAGCGCCGCCCGAACCATGAAATCATCCAGCATCGTGACAAGCCCTCTCCGGCGGCGGTGTTTCAGGGTTGCCATGGGCATGCTCGGCATGGCCCGGTTCGGTATGGCGACAAAACGCCATCGCATCGCGCGCCTCGATGCCAAACAGCGACTGCCAGGCCGAGGAGGCCGCCACACGCTCCGGGCGCCCCTGACAGCAGATGGTGCCGTTAAGACAGATCACCCGGTCCGAGGCTTTCATGACCACGTGCAGTTCGTGGCTGACCATCAACACCGCACAGCCCAGCGTCTGTCTTACACGATCAATCTGGCGGTAGAACTCGGCCGTGGCGCGATGATCCAGCCCCTGGTTGGCCTCATCGAGCACCAGCAGGTCGGGGCGTTCCAGCAGCGCCCGGGCCAGCAGCACCTTTTGAAGCTGGCCGCCGGACAGCGCCGAAAGCTGACGCTCGCCCAGGGCTTCGGCGCCCGCCTCCGCCAGCGCCGTGGCAATATCATCCCGACGGCGTCGATGCGGCAGCGCCATGAATCGCTTTACCGTCATGGGCAGGGTCGGGTCGATCTGAAGCCGCTGAGGTACGTAGCCGATGCGTAGATTTTCCGCCCGGATCACCCGGCCGCGGGAGGCCGCCAGCGCACCGATGATGACCCTGAGCAGGGTGGACTTCCCCGAGCCGTTGGGCCCCACGATGGTCACGATCTCGCCTCTTGCGAGTTCAAGACTCACATCTTCCAGGATGACGGTGCCGTTTCTGACCACACCGATCTCTTCAAGCGTTAGCAAGGCAGGGCCTCTTTCTGGCGGTACTTTCTGGCAGTCATGGGGCCGGCGCACGCCAGGGCTTGCCAGCCCGCGCGCCGACCATTAATGTGTCACGTTATAACATAACATTTACCAGTAACTCATCCCCCGCTAGAGATGCCCCAATGAAATATCGCTGTCACTGGCTGCTGCCGCTGTTGTTTGTTCCGTCGCTGGCGCTGGCCGATGTGCCTCGCGTGGCGGTGGATATCGCCCCTGTACAATCGCTTGCTGCACAGGTGATGGGGAATCTGGGCACCCCCGAGATGGTGATGCCGCCCGGCACCTCGCCGCACGGTTATTCGATGCGCCCCTCGGAAGCCTCGACGCTGGATAACGCTGATGTGGTGTTCTGGGTCGGACCGGCGCTGACGCCCTGGCTGGCCGATGCCGTTGACACTCTGGCCGATGACGCCGATTCGGTCGTGCTGCTCGACGCCCCGGGCATCACTCGCCTGGATTACCGCGAAGGCGCTACCTTCGAATCGCACGAGCATGGGCACGACGAAGCGCATGACCACGATCATGACCATGACCAGGAAGGAGATCATCATGCCCATGGCGACGAGCACGGCCATTCGCACAGCGGATTGAACCCGCACGCCTGGCTTGACCCTGACAACGCCCGGGTCTGGCTGAAGGTCATGGCCGATACGCTGGCCCAGGCCGATCCCGAGCACGCTGACACCTATCATGACAACGCTCGTAACGCTCAAAAGCGCATCGATCAACTGGTCTCGACCACCGAGCAGCGCCTGGCCGATGACCACGACACGCGCTTTATCGTCTTCCACGACGCCTATCAGTATTTCGAGGAGCGCTTTGACGTTCACGCCGCCGGCGCCATCGCTCTGGGAGATGCCTCAAGCCCCGGGCCGGCGCGAATACGCGAACTGCAGGAGAAGGTGCAGGCGCTGAAGGTATCGTGCGTGTTCTCGGAGCCGCAGTTCAATCCACGCATGATCGAGAGCATCTTCGGTGATATGCCCGTCAACACCTCGATCGTGATGGACCCGCTGGGCGCCGGCATGGACCCCGGCCCCGGCCTTTATGACGCGCTGATCACGCATCTGGCCACCAGCGTTGATGAGTGCGCCCGATCCTCGAACGCGTTATCGGCGGGCTAGGGTCACCATCCGTGGCCGGCCGATCAAAAAGCCGGCCACGGCCTGAACGCCGAGCAGCACCATCAAAAGCCCCATTGAGGCTGCCCAGCCGCCGGTCATGGCCTTGAGTGCTCCGAACAGGAGCGGCCCGCTGGCGGCAAGCAGATAGCCCACGCTCTGCGACATGCCGGAGAGCATCGCGGCGTGCTGCGACTCGCGGGTTCTCAGCACGATCATCGTCAGCGCGAAGCTGAAACAGCCCCCCTGCCCGGCGCCCAGCAGCACCGCCCACAGTGCCGGCAGCCTTGTCGGAGCCAGCAAAAGGCCCGCCAGGCCAATGGCGATCAATCCACACATGCCCAGCACCAGCAGACTGTGACGGTGCATGCGCGCCGCGACCCGGGCAATCACGTAACTGGCTGGAATGCTCACCAGGTTAAGCAGCGACACCATGTTGCCGGCCATGGTGCTGGACACCCCCGAGCTGATGGCCACCGAGGGCATCCAGGTCTGCAGGGTGTAAAAACTCAGCGACTGCATGCCCATGAAGATCGTCAGCGTCCAGGCCACCGGACTCCTGAACAGCGCCGTCATGCGCACCGGCCCGCCCGTCTGCGGCGCAACGGCCCGTCGAAACGCCAGCCACAGCCAGCAGATGGCGGCCACCACGGCAAGCCCGGCCCACAGCCGTACCGGCGTCGACCAGTGGCCGCTGGCCTGCAACAGCGGCACCGCGGTCCCTGCCGCCAGCGTCGCACCAATACCCATCACCACCGTATAAAGCCCCATGGTCTGCCCCAGCCGGTCGGCCCGGTCACGCTTGACCAGACTCGGCATGAAGACGTTGCCAAAGGCGATACCCAGGCCTGCAAACAGGGTACCGAGCAGCATCACGGGAAAGGCCTCAATACCGCGCAGCAGGCTACCGATGGCCACCGCGACCAGCGCCAGCGCAATGGCCCGATCCAGCCCCAGCCGGGCCGAAAGCGTCGGTGCCAGCGGCGAGAGCAGCCCAAAGCAGAGGATCATGCCGGTGGTGAGCAGACTCGCCGCCCCGGCGCCGATGTCGAGAGACGCCATGATCGGCTCCAGCACCGGGCCGATGACCACGATGGGCGCACGCAGATTGAGGGCGGCCAGTGCAAAGGCCAGCAGCCATAAAAGGGAGGCGGACGGACGTGGCAGATCAGACATGAGCGCTTGATAACCGGCGGGAGAAAAAGAGGAAAACCGCAGTCTAGCACTTCGCCATGAGCGAAGAGCGTCACACCGCCTTACCCACCGTGACAAATTTCCGGACATCCGACCGGGCACCCGGGAAAGGCATTGCTACGCTGAAAAGACATACGCTCTGTTGCTCTGTGGCCTGGTTGCTCCGTGGAGAATGTCACAGGGCGTCCCCTGTTCACCCATTGATGCGATTTCATCAAAGGACCCCCTCATGACCCAGACGACCCGGGTACCCACCGATACCGCCGACGCCGCCCACACCCGCGAGTGGCTGCGCCGCTTTCAGCGCGTGCGCCGCGCCAGTGAAGCCCTGTGCGCCCCGCTCGAGACCGAGGATTACATGGTTCAGAGCATGGCGGATGTCAGTCCGCCCAAGTGGCATCTCGCCCATGTCAGCTGGTTTTTTGAAGCCTTCATCCTCACGCCTTATCTCAAGGGCTATGAAACGCCCGATCCGGCGTATGACTTTCTGTTCAACTCCTATTACGAAACCCACGGCAAGCCGTTTCCGAGACATCTGCGTGGCACCATTTCGCGGCCGACGGTCAAGCAGGTCTACCACTTTCGCGCCCACATCGACCGCGAAATGGAGCGGCTTCTGAGCGCACCGCCGCTTGAGCACCTCGACGAGATCATCGACCGCCTCGAGATCGGCCTGCACCACGAGCAGCAGCATCAGGAACTGCTGGTGATGGATATCAAGCACATCCTCTCCTGTAACCCGCTGCATCCGGTCTATCGCGACGATATCCGCAGCAGGCTGCTGGCCAATGCCGAACAGGCCCCCACCGCCCCTGCCCCTGTAAACAATGAACCACGCTGGCACCGCTATGCCGCCGGGGTGCGACAGATTGGGGCCGACTACCCGACGCAGTCCGCACGCGAGCACGACGGCGAGGGGTTTGTCTTTGACAGTGAAACGCCACGCCACCGCCAGTATGTGGCCGAGTTCGAACTGGCCGACCGCCCGGTCACCAATGCCGACTTCCTCAAATTCATCGAGGATGGCGGCTATACGCGCACCGAGCTGTGGCTGTCGGATGGCTGGCACCTGATCCACCAGACCGGCTGGCAGGCGCCCGAATACTGGCTAAGGGTCGAAGGCCGCTGGCACACCATGAGCCTGGGCGGGCTGGTGCCGCTCGATCCGAGCGCGCCGGTGTGTCATGTCAGCTTCTATGAAGCCGACGCCTACGCCCGCTGGGCCGGCGCTCGACTGCCTACCGAGGCCGAGTGGGAAACCGCTGCGGAAGATCAGCGCCCGACGGGGCACTTTGTCGAGGATGAGGTGCTGCAACCGCAGGCGAGCGCTGCCACACAGGGTCAGGGGCCGCAGCAGATGTTTGGCGATGTCTGGGAGTGGACCGGCAGCGCCTTTCTGCCCTACCCGGGCTTTACGCCGCTGGAAGGCAGCCTGGGCGAGTACAACGGCAAGTTCATGTCCGGCCAGATGGTGCTGCGTGGCGGCTGTTGTGCCACGCCCGGTGATCATATTCGGCCCAGCTATCGCAACTTCTTTCCGCCCCAGGCGCGCTGGGCCGTTTCCGGCATCCGGCTGGCGCGCGATGTCTGAACCTGTACGGGCTGCGCCCATTGGGCACGGCCCGGTCCGTAATCCCTGAGTTCCAGCGCTTTTGAAAAAGGATCGGTCGTCATGTCACAGGCACTCTCCTCTGCGTTTTCTTCTCCGAGCAACCGCCACCGGGTGTGGTTTCACGATCAAATGACAGAGCCTGACAGCGATCAGAGCCTGCTGGAGGCGATCACCCTCGGGCTGACCGACTCACCGCGCTGGATCTCGCCCAAGCACTTTTATGATCACCGCGGTTCCGAACTGTTTGATCGAATCTGCCAGCAGCCGGAGTACTACCCCACCCGCACAGAAGAGATGATTCTTGAACGCTCGGTGTCGGCCATCACGGACTGTGTGGGTCAGAACATTGATCTGATCGAGCTGGGCAGCGGCGCCTCCCACAAGATTCGACTGCTGCTCGATGCCCTGCGCCCGCGTCATTATCTGGGTGTGGATATCTCACGTGACTTTCTGCTGGAGAGCACCCACCGCCTGGCCAATGACTATCCCTGGCTTGCGGTGCATGCCCTGTGCGCCGATTTCACCGCGCCATTCAGCCTGCCGGTGCTGGAAGGCGATGCCCGACCGGTGGTGTTTTTCCCCGGCTCCTCGATCGGCAACTTCACCCCGCGTGAGGCGATGGATCTGCTGGAGCGGATTCACAACCAGCTGCCACCCGGTGGCGGGCTTTTGATCGGGGTCGATCGCATCAAGGATCGCGACCGGCTGGAGTCGGCCTACAACGACGCCGCCGGCGTGACGCGCGAGTTCAACCTCAATCTGATTCACCGTCTGCGCGATGAGCTGGGCGCCGAGGTCTCTCCCGGCGATTTCGAGCACCTGGCCTTTTACAACGAGGCCGCTTCGCGCATCGAGATGCACCTGGTCAGCCAGCGCGACCAGACCTTCGCTCTGGATGGCCAGACCATTGCCCTGACCGCAGGCGAACATATCCACACCGAAAACTCCTGGAAGTACAGCCGCGAGGGCTTTGAAAAACTCGCCGGTCATGCGGGTTTTCAAACGCGCGCGCACTGGTGTGACGATGAAGGACTCTTTGATGTGCACTACTTCGAACGCTCGGCCTGAAGGAGGACAGGAATGTCGTTGATGTTGTCGAACAGGAACACGCGGCCCTTTGGTGTCAGCCCCGAGCGCTATCAGGCGCTGTGTCAGCAGGTGGACACACTGCTGGCGCAAATGACGCTGGAAGAAAAGATCGGCCAGATGAATCAGGTTGCGGGCAGTCGTGACACCACCGGCGCCCCTGCCAATACCGAGATCGAGGCGGACGTGCGCACAGGCCGGGTCGGCTCGGTGTTTAACGCCTTTGGCGTCGAGTTTACCCGCGAGCTGCAAAGACAGGCGGTCGAGCATTCAAGGCTCGGCATTCCGCTGCTCTTTGGTTACGACATCATTCACGGCTTTCGAACGATCTTTCCGATCCCGCTCGCTCAGGCGGCCAGCTGGCACATGGAGGGCATCGAGCGTGCCGCTCGCATCATGGCAGTGGAAGGCGCGGCCTCCGGCGTGCATTGGACGTTTGCGCCGATGGTGGACGTCGCCCGTGATCCGCGCTGGGGCCGGGTCATGGAAGGCGCCGGCGAAGATACGCATCTGACGTCGCTGATCGCGCGTGCCCAGGTGCGCGGCATTCAGGGCAGTGACCCGGGCGCCACCGATACGCTGGCCGCCTGCGTCAAGCACTACGCCGCCTACGGCGCGGTGGAGGCCGGGCGAGAATACAACACCGTCGACATGTCCGAGTGGCGCCTGCGCTCGATCTATCTACCGCCCTTTCTGGCCGCACTGAGTGAAGGCTGCGCCAGCGTCATGACGGCGTTCAACACCCTCAATGCCCTGCCGGCCACCTGCCATCCGCTGCTGCTCGATCAGATCCTGCGCCGCGAATGGTGCTTTGAGGGCATGGTGGTGACCGACTACACCGCCATCATGGAGCTTGAGCAGCACGGTGTGGCGGCCGACGCCTCGGAGGCCTCACGCAGGGCGGTCAACGCCAGTGTCGACATGGACATGCAGTCCGGCTACTTCATCGACACTCTAAAAGCGCTGGTCCAGAGCGGTCAGGTCGAGGAAGCGCGCATCGACGAGGCGGTGCGGCGCATCCTGTGGCTCAAGGCCGCGCTGGGCCTGTTCGAGGACCCATATCGCTACGCCGATGAGGCGCGCGAAGCACAGTGCCTGCTCACCCTTGAACACCGTCGCGCCGCCCGTGAACAGGCCGCAGAATCGATGGTGCTGCTGAAAAATGACGGCCACGTGCTGCCGCTTGGAGATCATCACCGAAAAATTGCCCTGATCGGACCGCTGGGCAACACGCCGCGTCTGATCGGTTCCTGGCACGGCAACGGCGATCACGACGACACCGTGACCCTGCGTGAAGGTCTGGCCAACCGGCTCGGCGAGGACGCGGTGATCCTCTACGCCGAGGGCGCTTCCAACCAGATCGGTGAAAACGACACATCCGGTATCGAGGAGGCGCTGGAGCTGGTGCGTCAGGCCGACGCCGTGGTGCTGGCGCTCGGTGAGGACGAAGCCGACGCCGACGAGGCCGCCAGCCGAGCCGACACAGGCCTGCCCGGCGCGCAGCTTGAACTCGCCCGTCGTGTGCTGGCCGAGGCCGGCGACACGCCCGTCGCCACGGTGCTGTTCAACGGCCGACCGCTGACACTGACTGAACTCGATGATCTGGCGCCGGCCATTGTGGAAGCCTGGTGGCCGGGCACCGAGGCCGGCAACGCCGTGGCGGACGTGCTGTTCGGGGACGTCAATCCTTCGGGTAAGCTGCCAATGAGCTTTCCGGTCAATGCCGGTCAGATCCCGATCTATTACAACGCCTTTAACACCGGGCGCCCCAAAGGCGTCGATCCCAAGTACGCCTCGCAGTATCTGGATATCCCCAACGCCCCGCTCTATCCCTTCGGCTTCGGACTCTCCTACACCACGTTCGAATACGGCGAGCTCGAAACGGCGTGTTCGGAAATTGGCCTGGACGACACGCTTGAGGTTCGACTGGCGCTTACCAACACCGGCGATGTCGAAGGCACCGAGGTCGTTCAGCTCTATCTGCAGGACGTGCATGCCAGCGTTGTGCGGCCTTTGCGTGAGCTCAAGGACTTCCAGCGCCTGCGGCTTTCCCCGGGCGAATGCCGGGAAGTGGTCTTCCATGTCACCCCCGAG